>JAJHPK010000024.1 GCA_020890945.1 Nitrosomonas sp. | reverse complement strand
TAAGAGGTTATAATCTGTTAGCAGATGTAATCAATGGCGTTAAATTTGTTAACGGTATTAAACAAGCAGAGGATCAAAAACAGAATGCCGCTTGATTCTCTATACACCAGATTTGACTATAGCTCAATTAAATAATGGTAGAACTATAATCTTTTACATATAAAATCTTACGCAATTGTTGCGCAAAAAATGAAGTACAAAAACTGTGTTCATTGAAGTTATGTAAAGATAAAAATAAGAGAAAATTCAGTTCATCAAATTTAATCGGTATATTTTCGAATGTTATGAGTAGGGTGAATTTAAAAGGATCGTTACGTGTATTGAGTGCCGTGTTGACGGGAATATCACTGTTGTTTTGTCTAGAAGTATTGGCCGGAGACAAATCACGCCCGATATATTTTCAACCTATTCAATCGAGTCAGCTTCAAATCAACGATACGAAAGCAACAGAAAAAGATAATGCAGCAAAAAAATCTTCAAATGGGGTAACTCAATCGCTGCCGACAATCGTGCCAGATACGAAATCTGATCTGAATAAACAACCTACAACCTATTACCGCCGTTCGGATAGTTATGCCACCAATCCCGAATCCGATCCGCCGCGTTATGTACGTCGACTCAGTGATATTGGTGTTGAACGATTTAAAGATTTTACCTGGTTGGATGTAGGATTAGAGCATCGTACTCGATACGAATGGCGTAATAATGATATCAGACGCATCGAGGGTGGCGAAGATAATCCAATCTTTTTACGTCATCGAGCTTGGATTGGTATTCGAGATATTTTGGATCCGTTTCGCTTCGGTGTTGAGTTTCAAGACTCAAGAGTAGTGAATAACAAGCATGTGCCTACCGATCAGGAAAGAAACGAATACGATTTGATCAACGCATATGGTGAATTGTATTTTAAAAAAGGATTAGGCGTGGATGATCGTAACCAGGATCGTCCGATTCGTTTTCGTGTCGGTCGAATGGCGTATGAAGCCGGCGATCGACGTTTTCTCGCACGCAATGAATGGCGTAATACCACCAATTCTTTTGAAGGGTTTCGTTTGAATCTTGGTCGTGAAGCAAACGATTGGGAAGTTGATTTATTTGGATTTCAGCCGGTAAAACGTCTGCAAACCAAATTTGACGAAGCGAATGATCGCTTATGGTTTTTCGGTGCAATTGGTTATTGGCGTAAATGGTCTGATATAGTGACGATTCAGCCTTATTACATGGGGCAAAAACAAACAGCCGATCCGAATGGTTTTAGCAATACCAATAGGTTAGATCGAGAAATTCACATGCCAGGGCTTCGAGTTTACGGAAAAGTGGGTAAATTATTCGATTTTGATGTGAGTTATAACCATCAACTCGGCTATAACCATGATCCTTTAAAAAACGTTACTACCAAGCAAAATGCGCAAGGATATACCATCGAAGTGGGGCGTACCTTTGAGCATCCCTGGAAGCCCAGATTAATGGGGTTTTATGGTTATGCTAGCGGTGATCGTCATCCGAATGACGGAGAGGAAAATCGCTTTGACCGGTTTTTTGGTTTTGCCAGACCTTGGTCTGCCGATCACTATGTTATTTATGAAAACCTGAAAGCGCCTAAAATCCGGATGGATCTCCAACCGACACAAAAATTAGGATTTGAGCTTACTTACGCATGGTATTTTTTAGCCAGCAAGCGTGACCGCATGTTTGATATCTTAAACGGGAACATTAGTAATACTTTGCCGGATCCTGGTTTTAACAGAGATAGAACAGGTCAGAGCGGGGACTTTGCGGGACATTCATTAGAAGGACGCATCCGATATCAAGTGACACCGAAAATTGGTGCTGTTTTAGGGTACACTCATTTTACCGCAGAGGATTTTGTAAAAAACCGCATTGCTGCCAGCCCTTCGTGTGCGGGTGGAGCTACGCACCCTTGCGTAGACCATCGTTCTGGCAATACTGATTTTTTGTATTTCGAAGTATTGATCAGTCTGTTGTAAATAAAAATCTTAGGAATTAAGATACTTAATATCACTAGAATAACAAATGGATATCATATAAATTACACAAAAAAATATAAAAACTTTTGAACTCAATACAAATTTTTCATCAAATAGAAAAATAACCTTGATAAAGTTGTTCATTTTTCCGTTAGGGAATGTTCAGTTTGTATTACCATAACTTAGCCACATATTAATCATTAAGGAATCATCGACAATGTTGACTCACCTACAGCGCCTTGAGGCCGAAAGTATCCAAATCATGCGGGAGGTCGTCGCCGAATGCGAGCATCCAGTAATGCTGTATTCCATTGGCAAGGACAGTGCTGTGATGCTACATCTCGCAGTGAAAGCATTTTACCCCTCAAAATTGCCGTTTCCGTTACTGCATGTTGATACCACGTGGAAATTCCGAGAAATGATCGAATTTCGTGATGTCATGGCCAAAAAGATAGGTGCTGATTTAATCGTTTACATCAATCCACAAGGTATTGAAAAAAACATCAATCCGTTTACGCATGGTTCGGCAGTGCATACCGATATCTGGAAAACAGAAGGATTAAAGCAAGCATTGGATAAATATGGTTTTGATGTGGCTTTTGGCGGTGCGCGTCGTGATGAAGAAAAATCACGTGCGAAAGAACGTATTTTTTCGATTCGTTCAGCACAGCATCGCTGGGATCCAAAATTACAACGACCAGAATTATGGCGGCTCTACAACGCACGTAAAAACCAAGGTGAGAGCATCCGTGTTTTCCCTCTATCTAATTGGACGGAATTAGACATCTGGCAATATATTTATCTCAATGATGTGCCAATTGTGCCTTTGTATTTTTCTAAAGAACGTCCCGTTGTTGAACGTGATGGAACGTTAATTATGGTCGATGATGATCGCATGCCATTAAAGCAAGGTGAAGTGCCCATGATGAAAAGCGTCCGTTTTCGCACACTCGGTTGTTATCCGTTAACCGGCGCCATTGAAAGCGATGCGAACTCGTTGACCGCTATTATTCAGGAAATGTTACTAACAAAAACATCTGAACGACAAGGTCGGTTAATTGATCATGATTCCGCAGGTTCGATGGAGAAAAAGAAACAAGAGGGGTACTTCTAATGGCACATGTATCTAACTTAATCGCTGAAGATATCGAGTTATATTTAAAATCTCACGAGAACAAAAGCTTACTTCGTTTTATTACCTGTGGAAGCGTAGACGATGGTAAAAGTACGTTGATTGGACGCTTACTGTATGAATCGAAAATGCTATTCGAGGATCAATTGACGCAATTAGAAGCAGATTCGAAGAAAGTCGGCACACAAGCCGGTGATTTGGATTTTGCGCTTTTAGTGGACGGCCTTGCAGCAGAACGTGAACAAGGTATTACGATTGATGTTGCATACCGGTTCTTTTCCACCGACAAAAGAAAGTTTATTGTAGCCGATACTCCGGGGCACGAGCAGTATACTCGCAATATGATTACCGGCGCGTCGACTGCCGATGTGGCGGTTATTTTGATTGATGGGCGTAAAGGCGTGCTAACGCAAACCCGCCGTCACAGTTATTTGGTATCTCTCATTGGTATCCGTCATGTTGTGTTAGCCATCAATAAACTCGATATGGTTGGTTACTCAGAAGAAATTTTCAATCAAATTGATAAAGATTATCGCGCTTTTGCAAAAAACTTAGGGTTACAAAATATCGTATCGATTCCTATGTCAGCTCTGAAAGGCGATAACATCACCGAATTGAGCGCCAATACTCCCTGGTATAAAGGGCAAGCATTGATGGAGTATCTGGAAAACTTACAGGTTGAAGATGTCGATATTGAACCTGGTGTTTTTCGTTTGCCCGTCCAGTGGGTTAATCGCCCTAACCTAGATTTTCGTGGTTACTCAGGCATGGTGGTAAGAGGAAGCGTCAAACCCGGCGATGCGATTCGCGTACTACCTTCAGGCAAAGAAAGTAAAGTTGCACGTATTGTCACGAGCGACGGAGATCTTGATAAAGCAATTTCTGGTCAATCCATTACATTGACATTAACCGATGAGATTGATATCAGCCGCGGGGATGTTATCGCCGCAACCGATTGTCCCCCGAGTGTTGCCGATCAATTTGAAGCAACGATCGTATGGATGTCGGAAGAGCCCATGCTGCCAGGCCGGCCTTATTTGATGAAGATTGGCACCAGAACAGTCACCGTGACCATTTCAATGCTGAAGCATAAAGTGAATGTTAATACCTTGGAACAAATTGCAGTGACTAAACTGGAATTGAACGAAATAGGCGTTTGTAATTTAAGCTCTGATCGTTTGATTGCGTTTGATCCGTACACCGAAGATCGTGATACCGGTGGATTTATACTGATTGACCGTTTGTCCAATAACACGATTGGCGCGGGTATGTTGCACTTTGCGTTGCGCCGTTCGCAAAATATTCATTGGCAAGCAATCAATATCAACAAGCAAGCACATGCTGCATTAAAAGGACAAAAACCTTTCATACTGTGGTTTACCGGTTTATCCGGCAGTGGCAAATCGACCATTGCCAACCTAGTGGAGAAAAAACTTTATTCTTTGGGTAAACATACCTATATGTTGGATGGCGACAATGTTCGTCATGGATTGAATAAAGACCTTGGTTTTACGGATGCAGATCGCGTCGAAAACATTCGCCGTATTGCAGAAGTTGCGAAATTGATGGTGGATGCAGGGCAAATCGTGCTCGTGTCATTTATTTCGCCCTTCCGTTCGGAGCGCAGAATGGCGCGTGACTTAGTCGAGCAAGGCGAGTTTCTCGAAATATTTATCGATACACCGATTGAAGTCGCCGAACAACGTGATCCTAAAGGTTTGTATAAAAAAGTCCGTCGTGGTGAATTGAAAAACTTCACTGGCATCGATTCACCTTATGAAATGCCAGAAAATGCCGAAGTACGCGTTGACACGACAAAACAAACTGCCGAGCAATCTGCGGAGCAAATTGTTAATTACTTAACGGGGCATGGTTTGCTCAGTTCAAATTAATATCCTTATTAAAGCAAATCAATATGAATCATTATTATGCATTTAATGGTGACGCGGATGGATTATGTGCTTTGCATCAACTGCGCTTGGTAAATCCAGAAAACGCTAGTTTGATCACCGGCGTAAAACGGGATATCAAATTACTGGATCGTGTTACAGCTAATGCCGGCGATCAAGTGACCGTATTGGACATTTCGTTAGACAGTAACCGCAAGGGTTTAATGAATTTGTTGGATGCAGGAGCCACAGTTGAGTATTTTGATCATCATCATGCGGGAGAAATCCCTCAATCTCCAAATCTAACCACGCATATCGATTTGTCTGCCGATATTTGCACCAGTCTTCTGGTCGATCAGCATTTAAAAGGTCAGTATCATTTATGGGCAATTACAGCGGCATTTGGTGACAATCTCGTAAAAAAGGCCCAGCAACTTGCGGATAAAGCAGGGCTTTCCCAAACAGAATCTGAACAACTGGCTAATCTCGGTGAATATCTGAACTATAACGGATATGGCGACAATCTTGCTGATCTGCATTTTCATCCAGAAGCGCTCTACGAGGAAATTAAAGCCTATCAAAATCCTTTTGATTTTATTGCAAACTCACCCGCATACCTCAAACTCGCTGCAGGGTATAAAAAGGATATGAATGATGCAAATTCGTTGCGTTCTTTAATGGAGGATGTTCATTGTGCAGCTTATCTATTACCGGATGAAGCATGGGCACGTCGAGTGACAGGGATTTTTGCAAATAAATTAGCCAATGAAAATCCTCATCGTGCTCACGCAGTGATTACCCCGAACCATTCTGGAAACTATACAGTGAGTGTGAGGGCGGCATTGGAGAATCCTCAAGGCGCAGATTTATTGTGTTTGCAATTCGAAACGGGTGGAGGTCGCAAAGCTGCTGCCGGTATTAATCACTTACAGGTCGATGTCGTCGATTATTTTGTTAAGACATTTAAAAATCACTTCAGCAGCTAATACAACCAAAATAGTTTTTAAAAAATCACGACAAATGCATCTGTCATTCTGTAAAGGATTGGAATTATGATTTTTGTCACGGGAGGTGCCGGTTATATCGGTTCGCATACTTGCGTTGAATTACTCAATGCTGGTTATGATGTCACGGTGTTTGACAATTTTTGCAATAGCAATCCTGAGGCATTAAAACGCGTCGAGCAAATTACCCAAAAAAAAATCAATCTAGTTGAAGGTGATTGCCGAAATCGTGCGGCAATGGTGAAAGTACTTAAGGAAAGTGGAGCTACGGCAGTTATTCATTTTGCGGGATTAAAAGCAGTGGGCGAATCGGTCGAAAAACCCAATGCTTATTATGATAATAACGTAGTCGGTACACTGCGATTACTGGAAGCCATGCAAGAATGTAACGTAAAAACACTAGTATTCAGTTCTTCTGCTACCGTGTATGGCGATCCAATAAAGCTTCCTTTGACCGAAGATCATCCATTAGCACCAACGAATCCTTATGGACGCAGCAAATGGATGATTGAAGAAATTTTGCGTGATCTTTACCACAGTGATCATGCTTTTAAAATCGCAATTCTGCGTTATTTCAATCCGGTTGGTGCTCACGTTAGTGGACTAATTGGTGAGGACCCGCAAGGTATTCCCAATAACTTAATGCCCTTTGTCGCTCAGGTTGCCGTAGGGCGTCGAGATTCATTGAGTATTTGGGGTAGTGATTATGCAACGCCGGATGGAACGGGCGTACGTGATTATATTCATGTCGTCGATTTAGCGATTGGTCATTTGAAAGCCTTGGAAGCGTTGAGAGCAATCAATAGTGAAAAGATGAATAGTTGTTTGACGATAAATTTGGGTACCGGACAAGGCTATAGCGTATTAGATGTCGTACGTGCCTATGAAAAAGCCAGCAATAAACGCATTCCCTATCAAATTGCACCACGAAGATTGGGTGATATTGCTGCTTGTTATGCCGATCCTAAACGCGCATTTGATATGTTGGGATGGCAAGCCAAACTCGGTTTAGATGAAATGTGCGCCAACAGTTGGCATTGGCAAAGTAACAATCCTTCAGGCTATCAGCAAAAATGATTTATTTAAAGGAGTTCTCCACATGAAAGCGATTAGAAAAGCAGTATTTCCTGTTGCGGGCCTTGGCACTAGATTTCTACCTGCAACCAAGGCTAACCCTAAGGAAATGCTTCCCATCGTTGATAAACCATTGATTCAATTTGCTGCAGAAGAAGCCGTTGCCGCGGGCATTGATGTATTGGTCTTTATTATAGGTCGCAATAAAAATTCTATACCCGATCATTTTGACAAAGCATTCGAGCTTGAAACCAAGTTAGAAGAAGCAGAAAAACAAGAAATGTTGGACATTGTGCGAAATATTCTCCCACCGCATGTGGATTGCATATATATTCGCCAAGCGGAAGCGCTGGGACTGGGACATGCCGTTTTATGTGCTCAGCCAGTCGTAGGTGATGAACCATTTGCTGTCTTACTTGCGGATGATTTGATTGATGCCGGGGAACGCACCTGTTTAAATCAGATGGTCGATGTGCATAATCACCATCATTGCTCTGTTTTAGGAATTGAGCGAGTTCCTCATGAAACCGTGAATCGTTATGGGATCATTGATAGCACAGTAATGTCGGAACGCGTTTCAAAAGTCAAAGCAATCGTCGAAAAACCACCTGTTGATAAAGCTCCATCCAATTTGGCAGTAGTTGGCCGATACATTTTAACACCACGTATTTTTAAACTACTTGAGCAGACGGAACGGGGCGCAGGAAATGAAATTCAGTTAACCGATGCAATTGCAAAGCTTCTCAAAGAAGAAACCGTAATCGGCTATGAGTTTGAAGGAAAACGTTTCGACTGTGGCGGTAAACTGGGTTACTTGCACGCAACTGTTGAGTTCGGCCTGAAGCATCCTGAGCTGAAAAAAGACTTTGAGGATTACTTGCGGACTTTAGTCAAAGCAATGCATTAGTTCAACGAATCCTAGCAATCAGTTTGCCCTAATCAATTGCATCAGTCGTTATCTTAAAATCATAACGATGGTCGCATCCTGTTGAGCAATCTGATTGTAACCGTGTAAGAATTTCTTCCTTTTATTTTTAGAAGTTTTTATCGTCATCATCGCTAGAAATGGATGAAACAATCAATTTGTTTACTGAAACTTTATCAGTTTTTCTAGTAGAAAATATACGCTTTTTTGTATTATCCGTTTCACACCAGCTTGCTGGGACATGAATGACGGAATTATTATTCCCACCTATGATAAGTACCGAATCCTCTCTCACCGAAGTTGCATGTTTTTTATTGAAAATAGATAAAAAAGACAAATTAATATCTTTTATTTTCTTGTAAATATTCCTCATAACTTACCCCTTCATTCGAACATTCATTAACCAAACACTACTATTCATAGAAACATATTGAGAATAGCCTTTATACGGTTAATTTTCTGTTAGAAAAATCACATTCGGAGAAGACCTCTGCATAACTGCGTAAATTTGCTGTGCTTAATGAGAAAAATTTCCAAATGACAGTTGTTGCATGTCATTTTGGTAGAAAGTGAAGTTTTTTTCTTTTTTTAGGGAAATTTCCCTCCTTATGCAACATTTGGATGGATTGCTTCCCTTAATGGGAGATCTACGAAGATTTTGTTGGCTGCTTTTTTAAGATTCATGCAGATACTTTTCAGTATGACTTGGGCGTTGGCGTTGGCGTTGACTTTTACCGCACCGAAGTAGCTGGCGCGCCCCATTCTGAATAAGCGTTTGATTGTACCGAAACACTGTCCGACAATATAACAAGACCTCTGCATAACTGGCTTTATCGAATGTGTAAGTTCTGTAAGCATTTGATTTGGTTATGATGGAAATGAATAGAAAAGCTCAAAAAAACAGTTATGCAGAGGTCTTTGTCTCGCGTCAATTATCATAGCTGATTACACGACAATTATGATGGCCGGTTGAGTTTGTTTATTACGTCATGATTTTTTCTGGTTTTTCCTCCTATAGCTTTCACTGTCGATTGGAATGATAGTTGCGTGATGAATGATTCGATCGATTGCCGCAACAGTCATCATGGTGTCTGGAAAGATCTGATCCCATTGGCTGAAAGGCTGGTTTGAGGTAATGATTAGACTTCCACTTTCATAACGGTGTGCAATAAATTCAAACAAAGCTTGTGTTTCTGAGTCAGTTTTTTTGACATAACCGATATCATCGATAATCAGCACACGATACTTGTCAAATCGGGTCATGGCGGTTCAGATCCAATTCTTTTTTGGTTTGTTGCAAGTGCTGAACTAGCGCTGTTGTCGGTATAGATTTGACTCGAATGTGTTGATACCGGTTGAAAATTGACCAGGGGAGATCAGTGCGTAGGTTACTACGCATCTGTGGATAAGTCGACCAGACTGAGTTTGGTTTTTGCCTCCTGTTGATGGTTTAAAATAATTGGAT
>JAJHPK010000027.1 GCA_020890945.1 Nitrosomonas sp. | reverse complement strand
ATTATATCCATCTCTATCACTCCAGAGTTCTCCGGCAAAATGCCGGTAATTTATCATCTCAGAGTGGATACTTTTCAACGCTGTTTTCCACTCAACCCTGGATAGTTTTGCATGACGATTGACAGCGCTGCGCAATCGCTGTATTTTCTTTTATATTCATGATTGTTGCTCCATGGCATTCCTTAGCCATGCCTGTACCTCCAGGGCGTTTGTTTCTGCTGGCATGGTTACACCTCGCGATTTTTTAATGAATCGCGTAATTCACCAACACTCCACCCCGTCGTTCTGGGAGTGATTTTTCTTGGTTTAGGAATTAGCCCCGTTCTAACGTGACGCCAGACAGTTGCCTTTGAACAGGCAAATAATCCACATACTGTTGGCAGTCGGACAAATGCCGACTCAGGAAGAGAATCAAAATTCTTTAATGTGGAAGGAATAAAATCTTTGGTGTCAAATGGCATTTAAATCAATCCTATGAAATGAATTGATTCAAATGATAGATACTAACGCACTGATAGAATAGAGAAACAACTTCTAAAAAAATAGATTGTGTCCTTTTTATATCAACTTTTTATGGATAACCGGCCAATTAGCAAATATTCTGCTCTCAATCAAATGATTGGCTATGATTTGCACTCTTCTTTTAACAATTTCATCCAAATTTCTGCGAACCGTTTTTTTTGCTGATTCTTCGTTTTGCGAGGTACATAATTTTGTCGAAATAATGTAGATAGCTGTTTTAGTTGCCTCCCTTTTATGCAATCTTTTCCATCTGTCATAAAGAAATTGCTCAATAGTATCTTGTGTTAATTTTTTTATTCGAGTTTTTATTAAAAACTCAATAAGAATAAGTGAATTTGATTGATTTGAACTTAGTACATTGTCAACGAAGAAATATAAAAAAGGATTATAAAAACCACTTGGAATATCAAGATCATTATGCTCTTTAGAGAGTAGCGCCGAATTTGCTAATGAATGCAAAAAAAATCAATTCCATCAACATTGCGTTGGGAATCAAAATTACAATCAATCTTAAAACGATAAAATAAATATTTTTTTAAGATATTTTTATAATGTATGGGTAAAGAACTTACTCGCTTGTGTAACTGCATTGATTCCTTCGCGATATGATCGAATTCGTCTTCAACTCTTTTTACTGATCCCTTTTTGGCTGGCTCATAGATACTACGTTGAGTAAAGAAAGCTTCCGCAGCAGCTTGGTGAATGTGATTTTTAGGGTCTAGTCCAAGCTCTCTAATATGAGCGTTCAACTCTTCTTCTAATGTTGCTATATCAAACATTATTTATCCATATTTATTATCTTTGCGCCTGCCGCCAATTCATCCAAATAATCCGCCCACCAATTCATCATTTCACGGCGCTTAGGTAAATGCTCGGCATAGTTATATGCTGCCGATACTTTGTTGCGTTCAGCATGAGCAAGCTGCCGTTCAATCGCTTCGTGTGGCCAGCCGTGTTCGTGTAATACGGTGCTTGCCATTGAGCGGAAACCGTGACCACTCATTTCGTCCTTTTCATAGCCTAACCGTCGTAATGCTGCGTTAATGGTGTTTTCGGACATAGGGCGCAGTGCGGTTCTGATACTAGGAAAAACATATTGACCGCTGCTTGTTAATAGGTGGATAGATCGCAATATTTCAATGGCTTGTGGCGATAGCGGAATAATATGCTGCTCACGCATTTTCATTTTGTGAGCGGGTATGCGCCATTCTTGCTTGTCAAAATCGATTTCCGACCATTCAGCATGACGCAATTCACCAGGACGAACAAATACCAATGAGGCAAGCTGTAAGGCACATTTTGTAACAAAAGAACCTGTATAACCGTTTATGGAACGCAATAATGCACCTACAGATTTAGGATCGGTAATACTGGCATGGTGTTTTACCTTGACAGGTGTTAATGCACCTCGCAAATCGCCTGAAGGATCGCGTTCAGCGCGTCCGGTAGCAATTGCATAACGAAATACCATTCCAGCATATCCACGACAACGGCTGGCCAGTTCATTCGCGCCACGGCTTTCTATCTTTCGTAGTGCCGACAATAACTCTGCTGCTGTAATGTCTTTTATTGGACGATTGCCTAACCAAGGAAAAATATCTTTTTCTAGGAGACGAAAAATATTTTTAGCTGTTGATTCTGCCCAAGTGTCTTTGTTCTTCGCAAACCATTCTAAGGCTATGGCCTGAAAAGTATTTTTTGCTGCGGTATATGCTGCCTGTTTATTTAATGCCTTGGTTACGGAAGGATCGACATCATTTGCCAGTAATACTTTTGCTTGATCACGTCGCTTTCTGGCTTCAATTAGTGAAATGGTTGGATAGACACCTAACGCCAAGGTTTTCTGCT
>JAJHPK010000074.1 GCA_020890945.1 Nitrosomonas sp. | reverse complement strand
TAAGAGGTTATAATCTGTTAGCAGATGTAATCAATGGCGTTAAATTTGTTAACGGTATTAAACAAGCAGAGGATCAAAAACAGAATGCCGCTTGATTCTCTATACACCAGATTTGACTATAGCTCGTCCGTCCAAATGCTGCATAAGGGGGGGCCTAAAGAAAGGAAAAAAACTCACTTTCTACCGAAATGATCTGCAACAACTGTCATTTGGAATTTTTTCTCATTAAGCACAGCAAATTTACGCAGTTATGCAGAGATCTTTATTAATATGAGAAATTACAGTTCTAATTTCCCAAGTATCTGAATACAAAAAAGAGACTTCTGCATAACTGTTTTTTTGAGTTTTTCTGTTCATTTCCATCATAACTAAATCAAGTGCTTACAGAACTCACACATTCGATAAAACCAGTTGTGCAGAGATCTCAAAAAGATCAATCCGTTTACCGTATTCAACGGAGTACTATTGAAATGGCTACACTAACAGCAAATAGTTCTCAAAGTAATAATGTGGCTTGAATATGAATGATATTCCTTATTTTACTGGGGAAATTCATCTGTCATGGATTCTGCCTAACAGCATACATATAATTAATTATGCTCAGCAACAAGATTATTACGGTACCTTTAAATATGATAAGGATGGTAGTGCTTCTGGAAATATTACCTCGATATATTATCAAGGATCTTATTTTAGTTCAGCATACCCCCCAATTATTCATTAACAAATATTTCTTTTGACGCAAGTACTGCATTTGACTCAATAAACAAACGTGAAATAAATTCGTTCTTCAGACAAATATTTTCTGAAGACGATCTGATTATAAGAACAAACAAAGATGATAATTTAATTGGTTTCAATGGAAACGATACAATTCTTAGTAACGGAGGTAATGATATTATTGATGGAGGTAAGGGTAACGCTACTACTGACCTTGGATCATTTTCCACTCAAACTACTATACTTTCTAGAAAATCAACAGACTGGCTTGCAAAACAACCTTATGAGTATAGGCACACTAATAAATATTGAGAATGTAAAATTTATTGATACCGCTATAGCATTACAATTTGATGTTCTCTTAAATATATTGTTTCATATCCAGATTTGATAGCAGTTTTTGAATCTAACGAAAAAGCAGCAGAAACTCACTATATAACAAGTGGATTTTATGAGGCAGAATAATTGCGTCATCCGATTCCATCTATAATTTAATCATTGAAATCAATCTGATTGGGGGGACTTCTTCTACAGTCGCTCTTGATAGCTACGCTCCAACCAAATAATAGATTGCTTACTAACCTTGATAGGAAAATTTGAATATGATGTTTACTCTCCCCTGTGTCTCCCCTGTGTCTGCCCTGTGACAGACCACAGGGAGTATGAGCTAGCCTGCTTTAAACATTGCAAGGGAGAGAGTTGTTTATTATTGAAAATCACTTGCCTCTGGCAGAAGAGTATTGGGTCGTTTTAAAGCCGCTACTATTGTTTCGGAAAGCGTTGCTGCGATTATTTTGATCTAAACCACCACCTCGAACTCGCTGACCATTACTGTTTCGACCGAATTCATTGGCAACTGCAAAACTACGTTGATCCCGATTTGCAGAAAATGGCGAAGGAGAACGTTTTCGCTTTTGACCGAAGCTAGGAGTATCTTTTCCACCATTGCCTTTAAAACGCGGTTTAAATCTTGGTTCCAATCCAGGGATAGTATGTGCATCAATTCTCTGGCCTGTATAACGCTCAATTCTAGTCAAATGCGTGCTATCTTTTTGCGAGGCAAAGGAAACGGCAATCCCTTCTGCACCTGCTCGTCCGGTACGCCCAATTCTATGCACGTAATCTTCTGCAAACTTAGGCAAATCGAAATTAATCACATGCGTTATGTCTGGGACATCAATGCCTCGCGCTGCAACATCGGTTGCGACTAGCACGCGCAAGCCACCATTGCGAAGCCGAGTTAGCGTGCGTGTACGTTCCCGTTGGTTCATATCTCCGTGCAATGCCGCTACAGCGTGACCTTGCGCGTACAAATTATCGGCCAATGTGTCTGCGTCTCTTTTCGTAGCGGTGAAAACAATGGCTTGCTTGAGTTTTTCGTCGCCTAATACGTGGTTGAGCAAGCGGTTTTTATGCGACAAATCATCCACATAATGAAGTCTTTGTTCAATATTTTCCAGTTTACTTTTTTGCGAAGCGACTTGAATTCTCTTCGGCGATTTCAACAATTTTGATGCTACTTTGTTAATGGCGTCATCCAATGTGGCCGAAAACAGCAGAGTTTGCCTTGTAGCAGGTGTCGCTGCAGCAATAGTTTCGACATCTTCGATAAAACCCATATCCAGCATACGATCCGCTTCATCTAAAACCATCATTTGCAGGCGTTTGAAATCGATGCGGCCGCGTTGCAGATGGTCAATCAAACGACCAGGAGTGGCTACGAGAATATCGACCGGTTGCGATAGCAGCCGATTCTGTAATGGGTAAGGCATACCGCCCAGAATACTGACTACTTTGATGCGTGGCAAATATTTGCCATATTTCATGGCTGCTTCAGAAACTTGCAATGCAAGTTCTCGCGTGGGTGTCAAAACTAAAATACGCGGCCCGCGCCCCGGTGTTTTCACCGGTGTTGCAAGTAAATTCAATGCTGGCAACATGAAAGCAGCCGTTTTGCCAGTTCCCGTTTGCGCTGATGCCATTACATCGTGGCCGGCAATGAGTTCCGGAATGGCTTGTTGTTGAATCGGAGTAGGCGCAGTATATCCTGCATCCTGAATGGCTTTAATAATGGAAGGGTTTAGATTTAATGCTTCAAAAGACACGTTATATTTTCCTAAGGGAAGTTGAATATACATCACAGCAGGAAAATCTAATCTCCGACTAAAAATGACCCTGCTAGTGCGCTAAAACACCGCTACTAACCAGGAGTACTTTACATTTTTCGGAGAAACTTGAAAAAGAGAGGCCAGGAACGATGGAGTTTTAAAATTCGATCGCGTAACAATTTAAAAAAACTTTATCTTGATACATCGAGTCGAATCAGGAGCGCAAGTATACTCAACAAAACAAAATCAAGCAATTAAAACTTTCAAAACTAATCCGCAATTCCTCTTTTCATACACATAGTGAACAGCTATAACGCCACTCTTATAACTTTTAAAGTCCTTTGCAATAAAAGATGTAAAAAGAATGAATGCTAATTTAATTTTTTAACAACCTTTAAAGATTATTAATAACTCAATACCTTGAGAATGCTGTAACACTATTTCAATCAGTTTCTCTACAAACAAGGTTGAGATAATGCACTTATCATAAAAACAAATTGTTTTTAGACACTCAGCTCAATCTTGTTTAGAGTCACAATTCAGTTAGTAATAGCTACTACATTAATCGACTCTCGCAACGATGCGAATATCCTGCCCTAGCTTGCGAACATCCTCAATGGAGAATGCTTTTTTCTGATCAATGCTTTTCAGCTCGGTTAATTTGAACATGCCTTGTGCATCGTGGCCGAGCAGGTGGGGTGCGAGATAAAAAATGATTTCATCCACCACACTTGCATCAAGTAATGCGCCGCTTAAATTACTTCCTGCTTCGACCAAGATTTCATTCATCGCAAAATCGGTTGCCAATAGCATCAACATTTTTTTCAGGTCAATCCTGCCATCGCTTGCAGGTAACGTAATCACTTGAACACCTAACTGAGTAAGTTGCGATATTTTTGTTGAATTCTGATCATTGGCAGTAAAAAGAATGACCGATTCCCCTTGTAGTAAAGCAGCATCCAGTGGAATCGATAGCCGACTATCAAGCACAATCTTTTTCGGTTGACGCGTTGTTTCGATATACCGCACGTTAAGTTGTGGATTATCCGATTTAATCGTTCCTATGCCGGTCAGTATTGCACACGATTGCGCACGCCAACGATGGCCGTCTTTTCTTGCAGCTTCACCTGTAATCCATTGACTTGCGCCATTCTGCAATGCTGTTTTGCCATCCATGCTAGCGGCAATCTTTACTCTTACCCACGGTCTTTTTCGCGTCATGCGCGAAATAAATCCTTTATTGAGTGCGCGCGCTTGAGTTTCCAACAATCCACTTTGTACGGTGATTCCCGCTTGTTCTAAGCGTCTGCGGCCTTGTCCTGCAACTAATGGATTGGGATCTTTCATTGCCATGATCACTTTTGCAACGCCTGCTTCGATCAGAGCGTTTATGCAGGGAGGGGTCAAACCATAATGATTGCAGGGTTCAAGTGTGATATAGACAGTTGCGCCCCGCGCTGCTTCACGCGCTTCATTCAGCGCATTAATTTCTGCATGTGGCAACCCTGCTTTTTCATGCCAACCACTGGCGATGATGCGTTCGTTTTTTACGATAACGCAACCCACGCGGGGATTCGGGGTAGTGGTATACAGACCTTTCTCTGCTAACTGCAAAGCGTGTGACATGAAAACATGATCCGCAGCGGTATACATTTAGCTGACCAGCAAGGAGATCAATACCAAAAATTTATTCAGCACGCGGCTTTTCTGCTTCTTTGATTGCATCACGAAAATCCTCAGTATCCTGAAAACTTTTGTAGACCGATGCAAAACGAATATAGGCCACTTTATCGAGTTGATAGAGCTCTTGCATAACGCTTTCACCGATACTGCGCGATGTTACTTCACGCTCCCCTGAGCTCAGTAGTTTTTGGACGATGCGATCAATTGCTGCATCAACATACGTGGTTGGCACAGGGCGCTTATGCAGCGCACGCTTAAACCCTGTTAACAATTTATTGCGATCAAATTCTGCACGACTACCATCGTACTTGACTACTTCGGGCAAATGCAGCTCAACTGCCTCATAGGTTGTAAACCGTTTATCACAGGCCTGACAACGGCGCCTGCGGCGAATTTTATGTCCATCATCACTATCACGTGAATCGATGACACTGGTGTCATCCGCATTGCAATAAGGACACTTCATTTTATTGCCAGCAATTAGATGATGGACATCTTACCCGTAAACCGGAAATTGTTTACACAATTGCTGCGCTTCGTCCGCGACGCGTGACAAAACAGCCAAGTCATCGGGGGCTTCTAACACATCAGCGATTAAATTAGCCAGTTGCTCCGCCTCCAATTCTTTGAAACCGCGCGTGGTAATAGCAGGAGAACCAATGCGGACACCACTTGTTACGAACGGTTTTTGTGGGTCATTCGGAATAGCGTTTTTATTGACGGTAATATGCGCCTTCTCAAGCGATTCCTCGGCATGTTTTCCAGTCAGATTTTTTGCCCGCAAATCAAGCAAAAACATATGACAATCGGTTTGTCCTGAAACGATTCGTAAACCGCGTTGGGTTAAGACTTTTGCCATGACACGCGCATTATCTATCACCTGTTCTTGATAATCCTTAAATTCCTTCGTGGCCGCTTCTTTGAAAGCCACGGCTTTGGCAGCAATCACGTGCATCAATGGGCCACCCTGAGTTTGCGGAAAAATAGCGGAATTCAGTGCTTTTTCATGTTCGGGCTTGGCCATGATGATACCGCCACGTGGGCCACGAAGTGTTTTATGCGTCGTACTGGTAACAAAATCCGCGATACCCACAGGATTAGGATAAAAACCGGCGGCGACCAACCCAGCGTAGTGAGCCATATCAACAAATAAATACGCACCAACGTCGTCGGCAATTTTACGGAAACGTTTCCAATCAATGACACGCGCATACGCTGAAGCGCCCGCGACGATCATTTTGGGTTTATGCTCGTGTGCTAACCGTTCAACCTCATCGTAATCGAGCACTTCAGTGTCCGGATGTAAACCATAGGACACCGAATGAAAAATTTTACCGCTCATGTTAACGCTGGAACCGTGCGTCAAATGGCCACCATGTGCAAGCGACATACCCAATAAAGTATCACCAGGTTTCAGCGCCGATAAATACACGGCGGCATTAGCTTGTGAACCAGAATGTGGTTGCACGTTGACGTATTCAGCATCGAATAAGGCTTTCAATCGATCAATGGCTAGTTGCTCAACTTGATCGGCATACATACAACCGCCGTAATAACGTTTATTCGGATAGCCTTCTGCATATTTATTGGTTAATACAGAACCTTGCGCTTCCATGACGGCCGGGCTCGCATAATTCTCCGAAGCGATTAACTCGATGTATTCTTCTTGACGACGTACTTCACCTTTAATCGCTTGCCAAACTTCAGAGTCGACATTTTCTATGGTGTGATTCTTTGCAAACATTACTTTATCAATCCTTTGAAATTTTTGTAAATCAGCCAAAACCATATATTACCATTAGCTGCTTGAGTTCATGCAATCGATATAGGTTTTGCTATCGCTGTACTGCGTAGTATTAAATATCGACTAAAAACGATACTGCGTTGGATCTGTTATACCTGCTGCGACAAAGCCAGCTTTACGAATTTGACATGCATCACATTGTCCGCATGCTTGACCCAATTCATCGGCTTGATAGCAGGAAACCGTTGCGCCATAATCGACACCCAATGCAATGCCAGCTTGGATAATTTCGCTTTTCGATAAATTGATTAATGGGGCATGTAGCGTTATTTTTTTTCCTTCTACCGCCGCTTTGGTCGCTAAATTAGCCATTGTTTCAAATGCGGCAATATAGTCCGGACGACAATCAGGATAACCCGAGTAATCTACTGCATTAACGCCAATAAAAATATCCTGACAATCTAACGTTTCTGCCCAGGCAAGCGCCAAAGACAGCATGATGGTGTTTCTCGCCGGAACGTAAGTAACCGGAATAACACCACCAATCTTACTGTTAGTCGGAACAGGAATGCGCTCATCAAGCAATGCGGATCCACCAAATGCCGAAAGATCTGTGTTGATGCATTTGTGTTCATAAACGCCTAACAATTCGGCAATTTTTTTGGCGGCAAAAAGTTCTGAGGAATGTCGCTGACCGTAAGATACACTCAATGCATAGCAACTAAACTGCTGTTTTTTAGCAATAGCCAATGTGGTTGCAGAATCCAAACCTCCTGATAACAATACTACGGCTTTCTTCATGATACACCATGATCAAAAATAATTTTTTTAACGCCCCGGACCTTCACCCCAAAGCAATTTGTGCAATTGAATTTGCATTCTAACCGGTAATTGGTCGCGTAAAATCCAATTGGCTAATGTTTCGGGCATCAGTGCACCATAAACAGGCGAGAATAAAATTGAACAGATTTTGTGCAATTGATGTTCGTTGACTATTTGTGAAGCCCAATGAAAATCAGCCTCGCTACAAAGAACAAATTTAATTTCATCGTGTTGTGTGAGGAATTTTAGATTATCCCAGTTGTTTTTATCGGATTCGCCAGAGTCGGGGGTTTTGATATCCATAATTTTACTGACGCGCGTATCAACTTTGGCAACATCCAATGCACCACTGGTTTCAAGAGAAACTGAATAATGTGCATCACATAAAGCTGTTAATAAAGTCAAACATGCTTTCTGCGCCAAAGGTTCACCGCCTGTCACAGTTACAAATTTGGTATTAAAAGGAGCCACTTGTTGCAAAATTTGCTCGATCGTCGAATGACTACCACCTGTAAACGCATAAGCGGTATCACAATAATGGCAGCGCAAAGGACATCCTGTCAGCCGTATAAAAACTGTCGGCAAACCTATTCTACTTGTCTCGCCTTGTAACGAATAGAATATTTCGCTAATTCGCAAGGTCGTTGTTTCTAACACTTGCACAATGGATGATCGGAAGATGTTACTAAATGGAATGATGAAAAAATGATGAAAGGTGTAACAACAAAAAACTATTTACTATTCGCTAAACGTTGTTTGGCCTTTTGTGCCGCATCACTATGTGGAAATTTGGCAACCAAATCCTCAAGTGTGCGCTGACTCGCTTGCCGATCGCCCAATTCTTGCTGACTGGTTGCAATATTCAAAAAAGCATCAGGCGCTTTTAAACTATCTGGATACGTATTAATTAATTTTCGTTGCGCATCGATCGCCAATTGGTAATCACGTAAAGCATAACGAGAATTACCGATCCAATAGGCAGCACCAGGCGCCAAACTAGAATTAGGATAATGAACGAGAAACTCTTCAAATTGTTTGATAGCTGTTACGTAATCACCATTTTTGAATAGCCCATACGCTTGCTTGTATGCATCGTTCTCAACAGAAGTCGGTGAAATCAATTCATTGGCGACTATCGGTTTATTCACAGCGTCCGAAGAAGAGGATGGTGCGGATTCTTGCGTAGTGATATTCGCATTTTCAGCTTCATTCGACGCTGCGACATCCGCCGCTGATTCTTCTGGTGAAGGCTCAATCATACTGCGAGGTGAATTCTTGCTAGGAGAATAAGGTAATCCAGGTTTCGCGGCAGAAGATTCCTCGAATGTGCGTAAACGGTTATCTAAATCGATATAAAAATCCTTTTGCCTTTTTTGCAACAAGGAATTTTCATTATTCAGGGTTTCTATTTGACCATTGAGTCTGTTCACTTCAGCGCCAAGCGTTTCTACCTTGCTATAAAGATCTAACAGGCCTTGATTATTCAAAACCTGCTCCATCTTAACGATACGCGCTTCCATTTCACTGATTTGGTTACGTAATGCTACGACTTGTTCGTCTTCACCGAACAATCCGGCATAACTTAAATTACATCCTAATAGCGATATCAGAAAGAGCGCGCGTATCATTCTCATTATTCACCTCGATAGACGATATCCGTACGGCGATTTTGACTCCAAGCTGATTCACCACTGCCCACTGCGCGAGGCTTTTCTTCCCCAAAGCTGACCGCTTCAATTTGATTATCGCTTGCACCGGATAACGTCATCATACTTTTGACACTGTCCGCACGGCGTTGACCTAATGCCAGGTTATATTCTCGGCTGCCACGTTCATCGGTATTGCCTTGTAAAATAACGCTAGCGTCTGGATTATCACGCAGCAGCTTAGCATGTGCTAACACCATTTCACGATATTCGCTTTTTACAGAGTAACTATCAAAGTCATAATAAACACTGCGTTGTGACAAAATACTATTGGGATCTTGAAGTTGACTGAAATAACCTGGTCTACCGGAACCGGATCCCGATAAATTACTATTACCCATGTTGTTACCGGAATTTAAATCATCGACCTCAGGTTGCGTCGTTTGGCTAGCACAAGCAGATAACAAGACAATCAATGAAACGCTCAATAACCTCTTCATTTATTTACCCCTTTCGTTAAAAAAATCAATTTGCTATTTCCATTTCGGCAGAGGACCCCAAGCGGGTTCTCTGATATCGCCGGATTGCACTGATAAATGCTGCTTTGTTTGTCCATCACTGGAAACAGCCGATAATATACCATGTCCGTTCAGTTCAGTTGCATACAAGATCATTTTGCCATTTGGCGCAAAACTGGGAGATTCATCCAATTTAGAATTAGTCAGAATCTGTACTTGACGCGAGCCAATTTCCTGTACGGCGACGTTAAATTGATTGTTGTTACGATGTATAAAAGTAAAGCTTTTGCCATTTTGACTATAATCTGGGCTAACATTGTAATTGCCTTCGAAAGTCATTCGTTCCGCATTGGAATTTTCAGAACTACCTACCGCCATACGATAAACCTGCGGGCTTCCGCCGCGATCTGACGTAAATAATATATAGCGACCATCTGGAGAAAAATTAGGTTCAGTATCAATACCCGAACTTCTACTGAGTCGTTGTAAACCACTACCATCCGCATTAATTAAGAAAATTTGCGAGCCGCCTTGATTAGTCAACACTACCGCTAAACGCCTTCCATCAGGCGACCAAGCAGGTGCACTGTTGCTACCTTTGAAACTCGCTACTGCACGGCGTTCTCGCGTCGCCAAGGTTTGTACATAGACAATCGGTTTTTTATTTTCAAAGGAAACATAAGCGATCTGACTGCCGTCGGGCGACCAAGCAGGAGAAATGATCGGCTCAGAGTACTCAATAATCGATTGCGCGTTAAAACCATCGGCATCAGCCACTTGCAACGCATATTTACTTCCTTGTTTGAGTACATAAGCAATACGCGTACTAAAAACCCCAACATCTCCAGTCAACGCTTCATATATAACATCCGCGATTCGATGCGCGGCAGACCGTAATTGCGCCGCCGGCACGGTAATTCCCAAACCCGCCAACTGCGTTTTTTTGGCTACATCCATCAAACGGAATTGTATTTCGACTTGACCACCCGGCAATACGACCGTTCGTCCAATCACCAATGCATTAGCGCCACGATTAACCCAATCAGGGAACACTACGTCAGCAGGAACATGCGGCGAAGCACCTGCGGTATCGACTAATTTGAATAATCCAGTGCGTTGTAAATCCGCACCGATTACGGAAGTAATGCCCTGCGGCAATCGACTTTCATCTGAGAAAGGAACGATTGCAATAGGAATTCTTGCCGATCCACCGCCAAAAATCTCGATTTTAAGTTGCGCAAGCGATGGCAAACTAATCCAACACAGTAAAAAGATAAAAGCACAAAACAAAGGCTTGAATCGATGCAGAAACATAATGGATAATTTATAGGATCAAAAAAGTAAGCTGATTATAGCAATCATTCACGATAATGTACGGTAATGTTTAAGTTGCGAAACTCGTTAAATAATGCAGGATCAGGAGGCAAAGGCAACGGTTTGGACAAAAATATTGCGCGTTCGACAGCACTATCAAAAGCCGCATGACCACTGCTTTTACTTAACCGAACGTCAAGAATATCGCCGCCAGGTAATAAAGTAACTTTAAATTCAACCACAGGATTGCCCGGCAAATCTGGTGGCATCACGATTCTACTTCTGATTTTTGCGAGAATCAGTGCTTTGTACTTGCCAATCTCACTCGCTAGCTGATTTCTCGCAGCAGCTTGCTGCGCTGCACGCTGTGCTTCTGCCTCCCGGCGAGCTTTAGCTTCTTGTTCTTTTTGTTTCTGCGCGGCCAATTCCTTCTGTTTTTGTAATTCTTGCTGCTTTTGTAATTCCTTCTGCTTCTCAATTTCTTTTTGTTGTTCTAACGCTTTCTTTTTTTCCAATTCTTTCTTCTGTTCTAATTCTTTTTTTTGCTCCTGTTCTTTTTTTTGCTCTTCAAGCTTTTTTAATTTTTCTGCTTCTTCTTTTTTCTTCAATTCTTCTAAATCGGGTTTAATTTCTTTAACCGGCTCTGGCTTTTGCTTGAGTTCAATTTCCGGCTTTTTAACTATAGAGGTAACCTCTTTGGGTTGCGGCGTTGGTTTTATAGGTTCTGGTTTTACCTGTTCTTCACGCTTGGGCGGTTCAACAGGCTTCGGTTTCACCGGCTCTGCCGGTGGTATAGGTTTAGAGGGTTTTGCGGGTGTTACAGGTGTTGATATAGGCTTTGGTAGTTCGCTCCATAACTCAACGACCATACCTTCTGGTGGATGATTTTTCCAATTCACTCCAAATACCATCATGGCAATAAACATGACGTGCACAAACAACGCCAATGCACCGGATAGGATTTTTTTCGGTTCAGAATCAGAAGGATTGCGAAGTGCGCTGATACTCATTAGCGGCTATTCATTTTCGCTGTGTTAGCAAACCGACTTTTTGTACCTGGTTTTGTTGCAGGACATCCATAACGTTAATAACTTCTTCGTAACGCACGCTTTTGTCTGCGGCGATCACAACCGCTTGTTCGTTATTTTCGGATTGCTTTTGCTTGATAGCTTCAATCAGCTCGTTTTTATTCAGCTTTTGTTCGACAGAAGTTTTAGCGCGATCACGTAAAAAAAGGTCTCCATTTGCCTTGATAATGATTTCCAGGGGCATAACCGGTGTGGCCAATGACTTGCCAATTTGCGGTAATTCAATTTGACCATGATTGATCATCGGAGCAGTCACCATAAAGATAATCAGTAATACCAGCATGACGTCAATGTACGGAACTACATTGATGTCATTCATAAGACGATGCTTTGACCGGCGTGACATATTTTCCTCTATTGTTTATTACCGAATTGAGCGCCGTTGTAACACATTCGATAATTCTTCCATAAAGCTCTCAAACCGAGTTGATAAGCGGTCGATTGCTGTTGCATAACGGTTATAAGCGACCACCGCAGGAATTGCCGCAAATAATCCCATAGCCGTTGCAATCAACGCTTCTGCTATGCCTGGCGCAACGTGTGCAATCGTAGCTTGCGCAACGCTAGACAAACTACGAAAAGAATTCATGATTCCCCAAACAGTGCCAAGCAAGCCCACGTAAGGACTCACAGAACCTACCGTTGCCAAAAATGATAAATGTGATTCCAATCGATCCATTTCTCGTTGATAGGTTGCGCGCATGGCTCTTCGCGTGCTTTCCATCACGGCTTCAGTATCGGAACCAGCAGGATGCTTGTTAAATTCACCGAAGCCCGCTGCAAAAATACGCTCCAAACTTCCCGACTCATAACGGGAGCTTGCTGCACGTTGATATAACGCATTTAAATCAGCGCCACGCCAGAAAACATCTTCAAATTCGTCGGTCCGATTGACTTCACTTCGAATAACAAACAATTTACGAAAAATATACCACCATGATAAAAATGACATCATCACCAGTATCAGCATCACCAATTGCACTGGCAAACTTGCACTAGTAATTAAATGAAGGAAAGACATATCTTGCGTTACGGTTGTATTCATTTAATGGTTCCGATTTTTTCGCGTAAAGGTGTTGGAAGACTGACTGGCTTAAGGCTTGTGACGCCGACACAAACGATATGGATAGTGGCACTGACGAGTTTAGTCCCGTCCAGTAAAATTTCCTGATAAACCGTAATGCGGCTTCGTCCAACATGCATTACTTTGACAGTAACCGTCAACAGATTATCGAGCGTCGCAGGTTTGGAATATTCGATCTCTAGAGAACGTAGCATGAACAAGACACCATGACTCTCAATCAGTGAATTCGCGGTAAAACCTAGCTCTCTAAGCCATTCATAGCGCGCACGTTCTAGAAATTGGAGATGAGTTGCGTGGTAAACCACGCCTCCAGCATCTGTGTCTTGATAATAAACTCGCACCGGTAATGAAAAATAAGCCTCTGGCATGTGTCTACTATACAATTTGATTAATGGATTATTTTATTCGCAGGAGTACGGTGATAAACGTATCACTACTTAGTTTTACAACAAAATCTGTATGCTATTTTGTAAAAAAAAACTCTACATGTGTTGCATTAAGCATGAAAAATGCCAGTTGATAAATAGCGATCACCTCGATCACATACGATAAATACGATGACTGCATTTTCTACTTCAGCAGATACTCGTAATGCCGCTGCTAACGCTCCTCCTGAGGAAATACCCGCAAAAATACCTTCTTCACTGGTTAAACGACGTGAAAACTGTTCAGCTTCTTGTTGCGAAACATACAATAACTCATCAACACGTTCGTTATCAAAAATCTTAGGTAAATAAGCAGGAGACCATTTACGAATTCCCGGAATTTGCGAACCTTCTTGCGGTTGTACACCAATGACTTTAACTTTATTTGGCTGTTCTTTAAAAAACCTTGAACAACCCATGATCGTACCGGTTGTTCCCATACTACTCACAAAATGAGTAATTTTTCCTTGCGTATCTCGCCATATCTCAGGTGCAGTGCCTTCATAATGCGCCAAAGGATTATCTGGATTAGCGAACTGATCTAAAATGATGCCTTGTCCTTCATCACGCATTTTTATAGCAAGATCTCGAGCTTGTTCCATACCTCCGCTTTTAGGTGTCAAAATGATTTCCGCACCATAAGCGCTCATTGAATGCCGTCTTTCAATGGTCAAATTTTCTGGCATCACGAGTATCATCTTGTAACCCATAATCGCAGCAATCATAGCCAATGCAATACCGGTATTACCACTGGTTGCTTCTATGAGTGTATCTCCCGGTTTAATTTGACCGCGACTTTGTGCGCGCGTGATCATCGATAATGCGGGACGATCTTTGACTGAACCAGCAGGATTATTACCTTCGAGTTTTGCAAGAATGACGTTACTTGTGATTCCTGGCAATCTTTTGAGCTTAACTAGCGGAGTATTTCCAACGAAATGTTCAACCGTTTTGTACATGAATGTGGTTTCATACTAAACGATTGAGATTATCACATATAGGCATTCATATTAAAAGATTATCTCTGCGCCACTAATGATTTCATAGGATTCAAAAATCATTAATGGCAAATCACACTTTTATTCTTTTTCTGATTTTTTAGTAACTTTTACAGATTCAGTCGATTTTTCACTTCCTACCGTGATTGCATCATGAAGTTGTTTGATCGTTCCGTCACCAATACCCGGAACTTTTTTCAAGTCTTCCACTGAAGCAAATGAACCATTCTTTTCACGGTACTCGATAATCGCTTTTGCTTTTGCTGGACCAATACCTTGCAAAGATTCTAATTCATTCTGTGAAGCAGTGTTGATGTTAGTAGCTGCATGAGCAATTGCAGAAAACAGGAATAGAACAAACACTACTGTAAAAAATTTACTCATGTTATCTCCTTATTGAAATTGTCGATTAATAAAATACTAACTTCGGAACAACAAACTTTTGTTAACCCCAAAAATTGTTATTCTTTTAATACAACCTAAATCCAAAAAACTGTATCTAGATTGAGATTTTGCTATCGACAAGGAGGATGATAAATTGAGTTTCATTATTTAAATATGGCTCTAGACTAGCAGAGGTTAATAATATCTGATGAGCTGCTATAGTTCACTAGCAAGTTCATCAGGTTGTTTTTTCAGCGCCATTCAGATTCTTTTAAATGCAATTCAAAGTTAACTGACACGCCATTAAACTTTGCAAGCTGCCGCTTGGTAAAACTCCAAAACGATTCAATACCGTTGATATGGCAATGCCCATCCCGGGCAAATTCATTATCACCATGCGATACACGAAAATGCTTGGATTGTCCCACATCTACCAAACCATTATATCCACCCCAGCCATCACTATAAATGACACTTTCAATGGACACTTTACCTAATATCACCGCTTGCAAAGTCAGGCGCTTACAGTCCGGCATTATTTCAGTGTATAACCTGTCTCATCTCTCTCAAATACACCAAATACAGGTTGTTTTAATGTGCCACGGCCGCACTTTAGTTTCCCATGATACCCACGATGCCGTTTCGCGCCAAAATAGCTTTCATCAACTTCTACCCTACCTAACAGCTTGTCTTTAAGGGCAGTCTGATGGCGATATATTGCTTGCCTGAATATGCCATACCAGCGATTGATCGTGTTACGATTCTTACCCAACAGCAGTGCTGTTTTGTTGGCTGATATATCAATGCTAAAACATTGAATTATTTTTTAACAAAATAATCACTTAATTTACTGTTTCTTAACATTTTGCTAGACTAACAGATCGTATCTGCTAGTCTAGCGTCTAAATAATTCAATTTTTATTTTTTGTTAAAGTTAGATTTGATCAGTTTGATTGACGGGTTTGTTAAATTCAGCTAACATCGCGCTCCATATTTTGCACAATAAAAAATATAATATAAGGGAACATGATTGACCAAGCTGTTTCAATTTTTTAACGAAATAGAGCATGCTTGGAATTAAAAATAAGCCACTTGTGACTGTATTAAAAATACAGTTATTGTTTATTCTGATAGCGGTGATTGTTTTTGCTTATTGGTTTGGACCGCATGGCGCGATATCTGCGACTTTGGGTGGTGGAATTAATGTTTTAGCTGGTGTTGTTTTTGCTTTGATGATTTCTCGTCATCAAGGTTTTTTGCCAGGTGATGTAATCAAAACAGCCTTAAAGGCGGAAGTATTTAAAATCATCTGTATTGTTTTTTTGTTGTGGTTGGTTTTTAAGATTTATTCCGATGTTATTCCAGCGATTTTTATCGGAGTTTTTGTGCTGACCGTGCTTTTACATAGCGTGGCATTATTTGTGGTAAATGAAAAATAATTATTCTATTGAGTCTCAATATATTGTTTTATGGCATCAAATACAGAACTAACTCCGACTTCCTATATAGATCACCATCTTACTAATTTAACCTTCCAAATCAAGGAAGGAAGTTTTTGGGTCTTGCATGTTGATACCTTAGTCACATCAATCATATTGGGTGTTCTGAGCCTGGGATTTGTTTGGCTTGTTGTACGTAAAGCGACCCCTGGAGTGCCGTCCAAAAGACAGGCTTTTGTCGAACTTGCTGTTGAGTTCATCGATAATGAAGTGAAAAATACATTTCATGGTGATCGGCATGCTTTTGTTGCGCCTACTGCGTTGACAATTTTTATCTGGGTGTTAATGATGAATGCAATGGATATTCTTCCCATTGATATTCTTGCCTGGATTTACGAGCATATTTTTGGTTTGCATAATTGGCGATCAGTACCGACTACTGATGTCAATACTACTTTTGCGTTAGCCTTGTCAGTTTGGTTCTTGATGATTTTCTTCAATATCAAGGTAAAGGGAATGGGAGGTTGGTTGCATGAATTGTTTTGCACCCCTTTTGGTTCTAATCCACTACTTTGGATTCTAAATTTATTATTCAATTTTATCGAGTATGTTTCTAAGCCGTTGTCGCATTCATTGCGTTTGTTTGGTAATATCTACGCCGGTGAAATTATTTTCTTATTGCTTGGAATGTGGGCGGCAACTGGGATAAGTGGAACTATTTTTGGTTCTATATTAGGAGCTGGTTGGGCAATATTTCATATTCTGATTGTGACTTTGCAAGCATTCATCTTTATGATGCTGACAGTTGTTTACATATCGATGGCACATGAATCTCATTAGATTTTAAAGTTTTACACTGTTACAAATTATTATTAATCTTAATTACATAAGGAAATTAAAATGGAGAATTTGCAGTATTTGGCAATGATTCAAGCTTATACAGGTATAGGCATTGGTTTGATGATCGGGCTTGGAGCAGCAGGTGCTTGTATCGGTGTAGGCGTAATGTGTAGCCGTTTTTTAGAGGGCGCAGCACGTCAACCTGAAATGATACCGACATTACAAGGGAAGGTTTTTTTATTGCTAGGTTTAACTGATGCTTCTTTTATTATCGCGGTAGGTCTGGCAATGCTTTTTGCATTTGGTAATCCGTTATTGGCTGTTATTCAGTCTGCTGCTCAGTAGTTTTTTTTGCTACTGATTTTAGAAATTTTATAGGCTTGTTATGAATATTAATTTTACTTTAATTTCGCAAGCGATAGCCTTTGCCGTCTTTATCTGGTTTACCGTTAAATATGTATGGCCGCCGCTGCTGCGTGCTATTGAGGCACGGCAAAAAATGATTGCGGATGGATTGGCGGCAGGGGAACGTGGTCGACATGAATTAGAATTAGCGAATCAGCGTTCTTCAGATGTATTGAAGGACGCAAAACAACGCGCATCAGAAATTATTTTGCAAGCTGAGAAACGTGCGACCGAGATCGTTGAAGAGGCCAAGAAAGCAGCGAAAGAAGAAGGAGATCGAATTCTGTCGGGTGCAAAAGCAGATATAGAGCACGAAGTGTTTGGTGCTAAAGAAAGTTTACGCAAGCACGTCGCAGAATTGGCTCTTGCTGGTGCTGCAAAAATACTGCGTCGTGAAGTCGATATAAGGCAGCATGCTGAGATGCTTAATTCACTTGAAAAAGATTTGAGTAAATAATGGCTGAAGCGATTACAGTTGCGAGGCCTTACGCAGACGCACTTTATAAGTTATCGTTAAAAGGTAAAAGTTTATCGCAGTGGTCCAAGATGCTAAAATTGGCTGCTGCTATTGCTGAAGAGAAGCAAATTAAGACGCTGATTGGTCATCCCAAAGTGTCTTCTCATCAACTTAGTCAATTGTTTCTGGACATTGGCCAAAATACCTTTAATAATGAGGCGCATAATCTCTTTACGATGTTAGCTGAAAATAAAAGAGTGCATATATTGCCGCAAATAAGTCAATTATTTGAATATTTGAAGGCGCAACACGAAGGTATTTTGGAAGCAAAAATTGCTAGCGCCTTTGAAATGGATGCGAAGCAATTAAAGAAATTGACAGACGATCTTGAAAGAAAATTTAATCGAAAAATTGAACCGAAAGTAAGTGTTGATCCAGAATTAATCGGTGGAGTCAAAGTTGAGGTCGGCGATGAGGTTTTTGATGCGTCTGTGCGAGGTAAACTTGAATCCATGACAATTGCCCTTAAGAGCTAGGAGTTAATGAAATGCAGTTAAATCCATCCGAAATCAGTGAACTGATTAAAAAGAGGATAGAAGGACTTGCAGATACGGCTGAAATCCGTACGCAAGGAACGATCGTATCGGTTACAGACGGTATTGTTAGAATACATGGACTTTCTGACGTAATGCAAGGCGAAATGTTGGAGTTTCCAGGAAATACCTATGGTTTGGCACTTAACCTTGAACGTGATTCGGTTGGTGCGGTCATTATGGGCGCTTATGAACATATTCGCGAAGGTGATGTTGTTAAGTGTACCGGACGTATTTTAGAAGTTCCCGTAGGGGAAGGCTTGCTAGGTCGTGTTGTAAATGCTCTGGGACAACCTATCGATGGAAAAGGTCCTATCACTGCAGAGAGATCAGAGCCTATCGAAAAAATTGCACCTGGGGTGATTTGGAGAAAATCGGTTGATCAACCCGTGCAAACGGGATTGAAGTCAGTTGATTCGATGGTTCCTGTGGGAAGAGGGCAGCGCGAATTAATCATTGGTGATCGGCAAACAGGAAAAACTGCAGTAGCGGTTGATGCGATTATTAATCAGAAAGGCCAAAACATGTTGTGTATCTATGTTGCGGTCGGGCAAAAAGCTTCTTCTATCGCTAACGTAGTGCGTAAACTTGAAGAACATGGCGCGATGGCCTATACCATTGTGGTAGCGGCGACGGCTTCTGAGTCTGCTGCGATGCAATTTATTGCACCTTATTCAGGTTGTACTATGGGAGAATATTTCCGGGATATCGGTCAGGATGCATTGATTGTCTATGATGACTTGACTAAACAAGCATGGGCTTATCGTCAAATATCATTGTTATTAAGACGTCCTCCTGGACGTGAGGCTTATCCGGGTGATGTTTTCTATTTGCATTCGCGCTTACTGGAAAGAGCAGCGAGAGTGAGCGTGGATTATGTCGAAAAAGCTACCAATGGAAAAGTTACAGGTAAGACAGGATCTCTGACAGCTTTACCGATCATCGAAACACAGGCAGGTGACGTAACAGCTTTTGTGCCTACCAATGTTATTTCGATTACTGACGGACAAATATTTTTAGAGACTGATTTGTTTAATGCTGGTATTCGCCCTGCGATTAATGCAGGTGTTTCAGTTTCACGTGTGGGTGGTGCTGCGCAAACTAAAGTGATTAAAAAACTCGGTGGTGGTATTCGTTTGGCGTTAGCACAATATCGAGAATTGGCTGCTTTTGCTCAATTTGCTTCTGACTTGGATGAAGCAACCAGGAAGCAGCTCGAGCGCGGGAAAATGGCGACAGAACTGATGAAACAACCCCAGTATGCTACCTTGAGTGTTTCTGAAATGGCCTTGACATTGTTTACTATTAATAATGGCTATTATGATGATGTAGAAGTTAAACGTGCTTTGGCTTTCGAATCGGCATTGAAAAGTTATATTCGTAGTCAATATGGTGCAATTTTGGAAAAAATTGAAAAATCCAAAGAGCTCGATGCAGAAACAGAAAAACAATTAAGTGCGGCTATCCAAGAATTCAAGCAAAGTGGAACCTATTAAACCATGGCTGGTAGCAGAGAGATTCGCAATAAAATCAAAAGCGTAAAAAATACGCAAAAGATAACGCGCGCCATGGAGATGGTTGCGGCATCGAAAATGCGAAAAGCTCAAGATCGCATGAAGAAGGCACGACCTTATGGTGAAAAAATCCGTAATGTTGCTGCGCATATGAGTGGCGCAAATACCGAATATCGGCATCCATTTTTGGTGGAAAGAGATACCGTGAAAAGAGTCGGTATTATTGTTGTGACTTCGGATAAAGGTTTGTGTGGTGGTTTGAATACCAATGTGTTACGGAAAGCTTTAAGTCAGATGAAAATCTGGCAATCTGAAGGTGAGCAAATTGAAGTTTGTTGCATCGGTAATAAGGGCTTAGGTTTTATGAGTCGTATCGGTGCAAATGTCATTTCTCAGGTGGTGGCATTGGGTGATGCTCCTGATATGTCAAGATTGATCGGTGCGGTTAAAGTTGTATTGGATGGCTATATACAAGATCGTTTTGATCGTGTTTTTATTTATTATAATCGCTTTATCAATACGATGAAGCAAGAGCCAGTGATGGAACAGTTGCTTCCCTTGACTGATGAACGTGTTCGTGGTGGCGAAAAAGAAGGTGGTAAATCGCATACATCGTGGGATTACATTTATGAGCCTGAAGCAAAACCGGTTATCGATGATATTATGACTCGGTATGTTGAAGCGATTGTTTATCAAGCAGTGGCTGAGAATATGGCGTCGGAGCAATCAGCTAGGATGGTTGCCATGAAGGCTGCTTCTGATAACGCTGGAAATGTTATTGATGAATTGACATTGATTTACAACAAATCTCGACAAGCAGCCATTACAAAAGAATTGTCTGAAATTGTAGGTGGCGCTGCTGCTGTTTAAAAATATTTTTTTGTAATTTTAGGAAACAATAATGAGTCAAGGAAAAATTGTTCAGTGTATAGGTGCAGTGATTGATGTGGAGTTTTCGCGTGAATCGATTCCCAAAGTGTATGATGCGCTGGTAATGGAAGGATCCGAGCTCACATTAGAAGTCCAACAACAATTGGGTGATGGTGTTGTTCGTACCATTGCATTGGGATCGTCTGATGGCTTGCGTCGAGGTATGATTGTGAAAAATACCGGTGAGCAAATCAAGGTTCCGGTCGGTACTAAAACACTCGGACGCATTATGGATGTTTTGGGACGGCCTATCGATGAGATGGGTGCTATCGGTTCCGAACAAACTATGTCGATTCATCGCTCAGCCCCTGCTTTTGATGAATTATCAGCATCGACAGAATTACTCGAAACCGGCATTAAAGTGATTGATTTGATTTGTCCTTTTGCTAAGGGTGGTAAAGTAGGCTTGTTCGGTGGTGCAGGGGTTGGTAAAACCGTCAATATGATGGAATTGATTCGTAATATTGCGATTGAGCACAGTGGTTACTCTGTATTTGCTGGAGTGGGTGAACGTACTCGCGAAGGTAACGATTTCTATCATGAAATGAAGGATTCTAAAGTTCTGGATAAAGTAGCATTGGTTTATGGGCAAATGAATGAACCCCCTGGAAACCGTTTGCGTGTAGCATTGACAGGTTTAACGATGGCGGAGTCGTTTCGTGATGAAGGTCGAGATGTTTTATTCTTTGTTGATAATATTTATCGTTACACACTTGCAGGAACTGAAGTTTCAGCGTTGCTTGGTCGCATGCCATCGGCTGTGGGTTATCAACCTACTTTGGCTGAAGAAATGGGTCGCTTGCAGGAACGTATTACCTCGACGAAAACAGGTTCTATTACCTCGATACAAGCCGTTTATGTGCCTGCGGATGATTTGACAGATCCTTCACCAGCAACGACTTTTGGTCACTTGGATGCAACGGTCGTATTGTCGCGTGATATTGCTTCGTTAGGAATTTATCCGGCTGTTGATCCGCTAGATTCAACTTCGCGTCAACTCGATCCACAAGTCGTTGGAGAGGAGCATTACAACACAGCGCGTTCTGTACAACAAACTCTGCAACGTTATAAGGAGCTGAGAGACATTATTGCTATTTTGGGTATGGATGAATTATCGGCTGAAGATAAATTAGCGGTTAGTAGAGCACGTAAAATTCAACGTTTCTTATCACAACCGTTTAACGTCGCTGAGGTTTTCACAGGATCACCTGGAAAATATGTTTCTCTCAAAGATACTATTAAAGGCTTTAAAGGTATTGTTGAAGGAGAGTACGACGAGCTTCCTGAACAAGCATTCTATATGGTAGGCAGTATTGAAGAAGCTGTTGAAAAAGCAAAAACGCTTCAATAATTAAGCGAGGAAAGTAACTATGGGCACTGTCTTTCATCTTGATATTGTGAGCGCCGAAGAATCTATTTATTCTGGGCCGGTTGAGTTCGTTGTGGCTCCCGCGCAAATGGGCGAAGTAGGTATTTATCCTCGACATACACCTTTGTTGACTCGAATCAAATCAGGAATGGTGCGTATCAAAGCGCAGTTGAAAGAAGAAGAGCTTGTTTATGTTTCGGGCGGTATGCTTGAAGTACAACCAGATGTCGTGACGATTCTGGCAGATACTGCCGTACGTAGTGACGATTTGGATGAAGCGAAAGCAATGGAAGCTAAAAGAGCGGCTGAAGAAGCCATGAAAAACCGCGAATCTGAATTGGATTATGCCAAAGCGCAGGCAGAACTGATGGAAGCTATGGCGCAATTAGCCGCTATCGATAAGTTAAGAAAGCGTCGACATTGATGCACTAAGTTTTCATTTTGGTAAAAAAGCGACTTAAGTCGCTTTTTTATTATGCAACAAACTAATTTAGTTGCGAGTAATATTACAATTGTTTCAAAATCGATCAAAATGTTTCAACTAACTGCGCTCGTTATTTAATGAACGATTGGTATTATACAACTCTATGAAATCTATACTTGATTTTAATCAACTGAATATTGTAATTCTGGCTGCAGGGGTTGGAAAACGCATGCAATCAACTCTTCCAAAAGTGCTTCATACATTGGCAGGCTACCCTCTTCTGAGGCATGTCATTAATACGGCTAGGCTACTATCACCCAGTAAGATTTGTATCGTGATTGGTCACGGTGGAGAAATGGTCAGGAAAGAGATATCAGACGATGATTTAATCTGGGCGGTACAAGAAGAGCAGTTGGGTACCGGGCATGCCGTTATGCAGGCGTTACCGAATCTTAGTAACAATGAAAAAACGCTTGTACTCTATGGAGATGTTCCTTTAGTTAAGGTTGAGACGCTAAAAAAATTAATAGCGGTGACGGGTGAGAAACAGTGCGCACTCATGACTGCCATACTGCCAGACGCGACAGGATATGGACGGATTGTTCGTGATGGAGCAAAAAATATCACAGCTATTGTTGAACAAAAGGAGGCTAGCGAAGAACAACTGGCTATTCATGAAATTAATACTGGTATTATGCTTGTTCCTAATGAATATCTACATGATTGGTTGCCTAAACTTAAAAATAGCAATGTACAACGTGAATATTATTTGACCGATATTATTGGGATGGCCGCTAAACTAAATATTGAAATATCATCAACCCAGCCCGTCAGCGCATGGGAGGTTATGGGCGTTAATAATAAATGCCAGTTAGCTGAGCTGGAGAGAATCTATCAAAAAGAGCGAGCTAATGAATTGCTTGAGCAAGGAGTGAAATTAATAGATCCTTCTAGAATAGACATTCGAGGCACCGTATCATGCGAATCAGACGTTGAAATTGATATAAATTGCATTTTTGAAGGAAAGGTGAAACTTGGGAGCGGGGTAAAAATTGGTGCAAACTGTATTTTAAAAAATGTAACAGTTGCAGCGAATACCGTTATTCATCCGTATTGTTTAATTGAAGAGGCGAAAATTGCGGATGAATGCAGAATAGGTCCTTTTGCTCGAATTCGACCTGGTACTGCGCTTTCATCCAAAGCACATATTGGTAATTTTGTAGAAGTGAAAAATAGCCAAATTGGATTGGGAAGTAAAGCGAATCATCTCAGTTATATCGGAGATTCTATTATAGGAAAAAGGGTTAATATTGGCGCTGGAACGATTACTTGTAACTATGATGGTGCCAATAAATATCAAACTGTGATAGAAGACGATGTGTTTATTGGATCGGATACACAGCTCATAGCGCCAGTGAGAGTCTCCAAAGGTTCTACCATAGGTGCAGGCTCAACTATTACTAAAGATACACCTGAAGGTACGTTGACATTGGCGAGATCGAAGCAAATTAGTATTTCAGGATGGAAGCGTCCTACTAAAACAAAAAAATAAAAAAAGAAATTGGCCTTTTCTTGTTTCTCAATTAAAAGAATTCAATTTAGGAGAAGATAGAAATGTGTGGAATAGTGGGTGCAATCGCTAAAGTTAACGTAGTTCCAATACTACTTGAAGGCTTATCGCGCCTTGAATACAGAGGCTATGATTCTGCAGGACTGGTGGTTACAAAAGATGGTTTTTTGGACAGAGTCCGTACACAAGGTCGTGTGGCCGAATTAAGCAGGCTGGCAGCAAATGGCAATAAGCAAGGTTTTGCTGGTATTGCACATACTCGTTGGGCAACGCACGGAGAACCTTCGGAGCGCAATGCCCATCCGCATTTTTCTGAAAAGAAATCGCGTATTGCTGTGGTTCATAACGGTATTATAGAAAATCACGAAGAAATACGCTCGCAGCTCAAAAATCATGGATACCAATTCCTATCCGATACGGATACCGAAGTCATTGTTCATTTGATCGCCTTTAAGCTAGAGCAAGGTAATGATTTATTCAAAGCAGTTTGTTTATCATTAGTGGAATTACGTGGTGCGTATGCGATTGCTGTCATGCAAGAAACTGATCCAGATCGCATCATTGTTGCACGAAACGGTGCCCCCTTATTGATAGGTGTTGGTGAAAATGGCAATTACATTGCGTCTGATACATCGGCATTGCTGCAAGCGACCCGTAAAATTATTTATTTGGAAGAAGGTGATGTTGCTGAGATCAACACACATAACTACCGAATTGTAAATTGCCTAAATAACCCATTAGGCGATTCTGTTGAACGTACTATTCATGAAAGTGCTTTATCGAATGAAGCTCTTGAGCTTGGTCCTTATGCACATTTCATGCAAAAAGAGATATTCGAACAACCCATTGCAGTGGGTAACACTCTGGAAATGGTATTCAATGCACAATCGATTTCTCCAAATCTATTTGGTAATGAAGCAAAGGAAATCTTTTCGCAAACGAAAGGTATTCTCATTTTAGCTTGTGGTACCAGTTATCATGCAGGATTGGTCGCAAGCTATTGGTTGGAAACCGTTGCTGGCATGAAATGTGATGTTGAAATCGCGAGCGAATACCGCTATCGTGATCCTATTGCCGATCCGAATACATTGGTTATTGGCATCTCTCAATCCGGAGAAACCGCCGACACCTTAGCTGCAGTGAGCTATGCAAAAAAATTAGGACATAAATACAGTCTTGCAATTTGTAATGTGCCTGAAAGCGCTTTGATAAGGCAAACGAATCTACGTTTCTTAACGCGCGCTGGTCCAGAAATCGGCGTCGCATCGACCAAAGCGTTTACGACGCAACTTGCATCACTTTTGTTGTTAACAATCACATTAGCGAAATTGCATCGTAATTTGTCGGCTGAGACTGAGCAGGAAATGATTGCTGCACTACGACATCTACCTGTTGCGCTTCAGAGTGCATTGCAGGTTGAACCGCAAGTAAAAACATGGGCTAAGAAGTTTTCAGAAAAACGTCATGCATTATTTCTGGGACGTGGGGTACATTACCCAATAGCCATGGAAGGAGCATTGAAGCTTAAGGAAATTTCGTATATCCATGCAGAGGCCTATGCGGCGGGTGAGTTAAAACATGGTCCGTTGGCTTTAGTTGATAGTGAAATGCCGATCGTTGCAATTGCACCGAATGATCAATTACTCGGTAAGCTTAAATCAAATTTACAAGAAGTTCATGCACGCGGTGGAGAGCTCTATGTGTTTGCAGATGTCGACTCTCAAATTGAGGAAAGCAAGAATGTTCACGTTATTCGATTATCCGAACATGCAGGTTTGTTGAGCCCGATTTTGCATACTATTCCATTACAAATGTTGGCATATCATGTCGCTTTAGAAAAAGGAACCGATGTTGATAAACCACGTAATTTAGCAAAAGCTGTGACAGTTGAATAAACTGAAAAATTACAGTTGAACTTTTGTAGGAAAGTAATAAAGTTGAATACTAAAGCTGCTAGAGCTAGACTTGTCATACAGGTCTAGAACTAGCGGATTTTTTAATGTCAAATAAAAAATGATCAGATTCTGAAACTGCCATACAAAAAAGGATTAAAGAAGGCCGAGGTAGCAGTGAAGTGTGATGAAAATAACCTCGTCTTCGACCCGGAGTAGCTCGGGTAGGGCGTTGATGTCCGTTTGGCTGCGGTAATTTCAACCGTGTGCATCGCGCTCCTGAAGCCATGTTTGCACCAACATGTACCTTCATACCAAAGTACCATTACTTTCCCTTCTTCGTTTGGTGCATCTCAGGATTGCGCGACTGTTCTCGATTCTTGGTCGAACTTGGTGCATGAATGAGTGTGGCATCCACCATCGTGCCTTTGGAAACCAACAACCCTAGAGACTTAAGGTCAGCATCGTGCTTTGGTCCGGTAGGCTATCGGTTATCCCGTAAAATTCCGTAAAGCACGCACACTCTCAATCTCATACAGGGCATCTTCCAGTTGCCGGTCAGACAGGTTGATTCAATTCTGTATGTGGTAAATCGAAACATGCTCCCCAGCGCCATCGGCTGGCGGCCTTGACATCCAGCCTTGAAATAATGCGGCTCAATGTGTGACAGCAAAACTGGCCAAGGTATTTATTACCCCTTCCATTTCGCTTAAGAAAACCTCGCGGCGCGTCCGGCGTTTCTTGTGACTGTAGTCGAGATCTGCAAAGCTTGTTTGGTGTGCATGGCGTATTTAAAAGTTATCAGGTAACACTATTATCTCAACTTCTGGATTTATTCATTCTTTCCTTAATTAATCACCAAATTCAATCTATTACAGCCGAAAGATAAAAACTCAAAATTAATAACCTGAATCCATCGGCCGACCTGGATTTAGTAATCTTTGTTGACTATTTGCTGGTGGAGTGTTGTTTAAATTCAATCGATTACTTTGCTGAGGAGTTGCGGGAGCAGTAGGAGTTGCTGGCATCATCATTGGTACTTCTTCGCGCAATTTATTTTGAGCCTCTTCAGTTGAATTATCACGTAAAGTATCCTTCTTATTATCGCCTCGTGTGGAAGCAACAGCATCGCTTTTGTTTGGGCTTAACTGCGCTAAATAAAATGGCGTAGTTTGATTGACATTGAAATTATTGTCAGTGATAAAATCTGATGTAAGTTTGGATGAGTTTGCGAGTACAACGGCGCTGATCAACAATAATGATGTGCCACAAACAATTTTAAGAAAACAGTTTTCGTTAGTCATATGAATACTCCTTCAACAGTAAGCGTTATCTATAGTCAAGAATAATTTGCTATAAGTAGCGATTATAAGGATTTTTAGCGATATTATCAGTATTGCGAGAATATCGTTAATAGACAGACATGGGCGTATATTAGCACTTGTCTTGATTATTTTTGAGACTTCTGTGTGTTTCATTAAATCCATCGATGAAAGCTACATTATTCTGAATCAAATAAGAGTCAAGCAGTGCATCTCCGGTGTTTAAACACAGCTGACATTTTTACATATCAAAAAAAGCATCATCATAAGACTTGCCCAATTTCATTCTTAAACGGGTAATGTCTTTTATTTCTATATGTTTATTATCGACAACAATAATGCTCTCATCTTGAAGCTTAGAAAAAGCACGACTGACGGTTTCAAGTTTTAATCCAAGATAGCTTCCTATTTCTTCTCGAGTCATCCGTAAATTAAAATTGTGCTCGGAATACCCGCGAATATAAAAACGTCGAGATAAATTAAGTAGAAAAGAAGCCAATCTTTCTTCAGCTTTCATACTTCCAAGTAGCAACATCACGCCATAATCTCTGACAATTTCACGACTCATGATTTTGTGAAAATGACGCATCAAAGAGGGTATGGCGAGACTGATTTCTTCCAACTTAGCAAACGGAATCTCACAAATCTCGCTATCTTCAAGTGCAATAGCGTCACAAGTGTAAGTCTCTGTACTGATTGCATCCAGACCGAGCAACTCGCCACTCATATGAAATCCCGTCACTTGTTGGCGCCCATCTTGCTCAAGAATACAAGTTTTTAGAAATCCACTACGAACAGCAAATAGAGATTGGAATTCTGCGCCAGCGTAATGGAGATAGCTGCCTCGAGAAACTTTTCGTTTCTGACTAACGATATCGCCCAATTTTTTGACTTCGTCTTCGTTTAAACCAACGGGCAAACATAATTCCCTTAACCCGCATGTTCCGCAACTAGATTTAAGCTGCGCAATATCAAGCTTAGAATAAGACGAGGAGTCTATTTGTAAAGATTTTAGCAAAATATAATAAAGGAACCGAAATATTAAAAGCTACTTCACCATACAAATTATTATTCTGACCTTCACTGTGAGGTAAATTCTGAATGTTTTTTTATGTGACTTTAGAATACTCACAGTGATCGATAGCCATTTGAATAAATTATTTGTTCACTTGACTATTGGCTAAAATATAATCCGCCAAACGATTAGCCGATTCCCCCTGAATATTCTTAAAAGCGGGCATGCGCATGCTGCCCGTTTGGAATTTTTTAATCAGTGCATCTTTGTTGGCAGTTTTTTCGCTAAGCGCCATTGCGACATTCGCGCTAACAGGCTTGTGACATTCCGTACAGGCAGTGCTAAAAATTTGTTCGCCTGAAGCATCTGCGGCTGGAGTGTAGTCTCTACTGGTGCCGCAACCAGTTAATACTAATAACGCAATTCCAAAAAATACTTTATTCATTTTATGTCCTTATAATTAGTTATTTATCTTTTAAGTGTAATTTCTTAGATACATTGTCTAGATTATTTGCGTATCTATTCCTAAACAAATTAATTTTCTTTTTTTATGTGAAACTTACCTGGCTAAGTTCTAGCTCAAAAATACCAAAACTATAACTTTGCACATTATCTAGGTACTAGATCGTTTGTCAAACGATTATTTTTGCGCTATTAAAATTCTTCTACTTAATGAATAGATAAAAACACATACTCCCCCTTAATCAACATTGATATTTGTTAACATATTCTTGACATTGGCTATGCTATCTTGCGCCTGCGCGATGATGAAGATAATTCAACTATTTATAATAAACCAAGCGTATTTAAGAGACATAAAAGGACATAAAATGCTAGATTAATCTTCTAATCATTTGATTGTTAAATGGATCATGTGTTATTTTGGTGAATGTAAATTTCATCGTACAAAGAAAACATTTTACTTATTACTGCAATAATTACCATAGATAAAATAGGGGGAGTTGAATGATTAAAAAAACAAAAGCTTTAGTTTTATTCATTGTAATGAGTCTATTCATTGCAAAGAATGCATCGGCTGAAGCAATCGTTGATGATTTTCAGGTGTGGGGAAATATTACTGCAACCGGTAATTTTGGTGCAATTAATCCTAATAATCCTGATTTAAAAAGATTCAGATGGTGGATGGAAGGTCAAGGGCGATTTGGTAACAATGCTTCTCAGTTTACTCAATCACTGATTCGGCCTGGTTTAGGTTATGCGATCACCGATAAAATGGTGGCTTGGGTGGGTTATGCTTGGGCACCGACCGCAGAACCTCTTGCAAGGAACCCATTTAACGAGCACCGTTTATGGGAGCAAGTGACTTGGGCCGATAATTTTCCCTTCGGAAGATTAACATTGCGTAGCCGTTTTGAGCAACGGTTCTTCGATCATGATATTCCAATTCCTGGCCCTAATCCGGTTGGACATCGATTCCGTCAGTTGGTAAAGCTTGCGGTTCCGTTAACAGCAATTCATCCTAATTTGCTTTTTATCATTCAAGATGAATTGTTTATTAATATGACGACTATGCATGACGGTTTTGTAAGTCGTGGCTTTGATCAAAATCGGGGCTTCGTAGGACTCGGATACAAGCTTACTCAATACGCTACATTAGAGTTGGGCTATATGAATCAGTTGATCAATAGACCACATAGCGCCCGTCCAGATCAGATGATGCATAATTTAAGCGTAAACTTGTTGATGAACTTCTAGCTGTTCTTGACGATAAAAATAAATAATAGAACTTATCGTTCGAATTTAAATTCAATAATCCGGTTAGTGCGTATTATTAGAGTAAAAGACGTACTAATCGGATAAAATTTTCAGTCCCTATTTTTCTTCGCTTTATCTCTCATACGTAAGAAGAGATCATTTGCAAAATCGCATAGATTACTAGAGATCTTTGCAAAACCCTCTAAAAGCAAAATTATAGCATTCTAGTGATTTCATAATTATTTTTCAGAAAAGAATTCGCGCGCCTTATCCATCCAAGATTTAGCGCGTGGACTATGTCTTGAACCATCTTGTAAGCTGATTGATTCCAGTTCTTCCAATAATTCTTTTTGGCGAGACGTTAGTTTAACCGGCGTCTCGACAATTACATGGCATAGCAAATCTCCTTTGCTAGAGCTGCGTACCCCCTTGATGCCTTTTTCTCGTAAACGAAAAATTTTTCCGGTTTGCGTTTCGGCAGGGATTTTTATTTTTGCATGTCCTTCCAGAGTCGGTACCTCAATTTCTCCTCCTAATGCGGCGACGCTAAAACTAATCGGAATTTCGCAATGCAAGTCATCATTGTCACGCCGAAAAACAGAATGGGCTGACAAGTTCACTACCACGTACAAATCGCCAGGAGGGCCGCCGTTGATACCCGATTCTCCTTCGCCTGAAATACGAATACGATCACCGTCATCGACACCAGCCGGAATTTTTACATTTAAAGTTTTATGTTGTTTGATGCGTCCAGATCCATGACAGGTATTACACGGATTAGAAATAATTTTGCCATTTCCCTGACATTTGGGACAGGTTTGTTGTATCGAAAAAAAACCTTGCTGCATTCTGACTTGCCCATGCCCATTACAAGTAGGGCATGTTTTGGGTGAAGAACCTGGTTTAGAGCCATCGCCATGACATGTTTCACAGGTCTCCATGGTAGGAATGCGGATTTTTGTTTCTGATCCTCGAGCTGCCTGTTCTAAGGAGATTTCCATGTTGTAGCGAAGGTCGGAACCGCGGTGTATATTTGATCGCCCGCCACGCGCGCCAAATATATCTCCGAAAATATCGCTAAAAGCATCTGAGAATCCTTGCGCGCCGTCTCTGCCACCGGCACTAGCGTCTACTCCAGCGTGGCCAAATTGATCGTAAGCGGAGCGCTTATTCGCATCAGTTAATATTTCATAAGCCTCTTTAGCTTCTTTAAATTTTTCTTCGGATTTTACGTCACCCGCGTTACGATCTGGATGGTGTTTCATCGCCATCTTACGATAAGCTTTTTTGATCGTTTCTTCATCCGCATTGCGGTTAACCCCGAGTACTTCGTAATAATCACGCTTAGGCATATTGGTTCCAAACTATCGATACACGATTAAAAATCAACATAAATAAAATTGTTGTTAAACGCTAAAACGCAGAGAATGCAATAAGACTTTATGTCTATATTTTGCATTCTCTGCGTTGCGAACGAGAGCAACAATAACTTACTTTTTATCTTTCACTTCTTCAAACTCTGCATCAACAACTTCACCTTCTACAGGTTTTTCTTGCTTACTCGAAGATGAAGAAGCACCTGCGCCAGGCTGCGCTTGAGCTTGTTGATCACCGCCATCTTTTTGATACATTTTTTCGGCTAGTTTATGAGATGCTTCAGCCAAAGCTTGCGTTTTTGCATCGATATCTTCTTTTTTGTCGGTTTTAAGAACATCTTCAGCTTCTTTCAACGCTGCTTCGATTTTGGATTTTTCTTCATCACTAAGCTGTTCACCATACTCTTTTAGCGATTTTCTAACTGAGTGGATCATGCCATCACATTGGTTGCGACTCGAAACGAGCTCCAATATTTTATGATCTTCCTCAGCATGTGCTTCCGCATCTTTTACCATGCGTTCGATTTCAGCATCTGATAGACCAGAACTGGCTTGAATCTTGATTTTATTTTCTTTACCAGTTGCTTTATCTTTCGCTGAAACATGCAAAATGCCATTAGCATCAATATCAAATGTCACTTCAATTTGAGGCATGCCGCGTACTGCGGGAGGAATATCGCTCAAATTAAATTGACCTAAGCTTTTATTGCCTGACGCCATTTCGCGTTCGCCTTGAAGCACATGGATGGTAACCGCGGTTTGATTGTCTTCTGCCGTTGAGAACACCTGCTGCGCTTTGGTTGGAATCGTGGTGTTTTTCTGAATCAGTTTGGTCATTACACCACCCAGCGTTTCGATGCCTAATGATAACGGTGTTACATCGAGTAGCAGCACGTCTTTGACGTCACCTTTCAATACGCCGCCTTGAATTGCGGCACCTACCGCGACTGCTTCGTCAGGATTAACGTCTTTACGTGGCTCCTTACCGAAAATCTCTTTCACTTTTTCTTGTACTTTCGGCATACGGGTTTGTCCGCCGACCAGAATCACATCATCAATATCAGATGCGGTTAAACCAGCGTCTTTAATTGCGGTACGGCAAGGTCCCACAGTGCGGTCGATCAAGTTTTCAACTAGGCTTTCTAGTTTTGCACGAGTAATTTTTACAGCCAAATGTTTAGGTCCAGAAGCATCTGCCGTGATGTAAGGCAAATTCACCTCGGTTTGCTGGCTGGATGACAATTCAATTTTGGTTTTTTCCGCAGCATCTTTCAGACGTTGTAACGCTAACATGTCTTTTTTCAGATCAATGCCGCTTTCTTTCTTGAATTCATCCACCAAATACTCAATCACTCGTGAATCAAAATCTTCGCCACCTAAAAACGTATCGCCATTGGTGGCCAATACTTCAAATTGATGTTCACCATCAATTTCGGCAATCTCAATGATAGAAATATCAAAGGTACCGCCACCCAGATCATAAACCGCGATTTTGCGATCGCCTTCTTTTTTATCCAAGCCAAATGCCAATGCAGCAGCGGTTGGTTCGTTGATAATCCGTTTGACTTCGAGACCAGCAATGCGACCTGCATCTTTGGTGGCTTGCCGTTGTGAATCGTTAAAGTAAGCTGGCACGGTAATAACGGCTTCCGTTACAGGCTCGCCTAAATAATCTTCGGCAGTTTTTTTCATTTTCATCAAAACTTGCGCGGAAACTTCCGGCGGTGCGATTTTCTTGCCGCGGACTTCAACCCAGGCATCATTATTGTCGGCCTTGACAATGCTATACGGCACCATTTTGATGTCGCGCTGTACCATTTCCTCATCAAAACGACGACCTATCAGGCGTTTCACCGCAAATAGTGTATTTTTAGGATTGGTAATTGCTTGCCGTTTGGCGGATGCGCCAACTAAAACTTCACCATCTTCCGTATAGGCAACTATTGAAGGCGTTGTTCTGGTGCCTTCGGAGTTTTCGATCACCTTCGGATTGCCGCTTTCCATCACGGATACACACGAATTAGTTGTACCCAAATCGATACCGATGATTTTTCCCATATTTAGATCCTTATAAAAATAAACTCAATGAATTAATGAATAAATAGAGATGGTTTTAATAAATTCAAGCTTCCGCTGTTTTGGATACCGATACCAACGCGGGACGCAAAATTCTGTCTTGCAGTTTGTATCCTTTTTGCATGACCTGCACCACTGTATTAGGGGCAAGTTCCGAGTCAACCATGCACATCGCTTGGTGTTGGTGCGGATCAAATTTTTCTTCTTTGGGGTTGATAACGCTGATACCAAATTTATCAAAAGCACTTAATAATTGTTTATGCGTGAGCTCCATCCCATTTTTATAACTTTCGATGGTAGCGTTTTCGATTGCCAGGGCTGCATCTAAGCTATCCATTACATCCAATAACGCATTGGAAAAATTCTCGATCGCATATTTATGCGCATTGGTCACATCGGTTTGTGCACGTTTGCGAATATTCTCGGTTTCCGCTTTGGCGCGTACCCAAGCATCATAATGTTCCGCTGCTTTGGTTTCAGCTTCCTTTAATTGTTGCTCGAGAGTGGGGGCAGCATTATTAACAGCCGTGGTTTGAACGGTTGCATCACTACTCATGCCTGGAATTTTTGTTTCGTCTCCATCCATTGGCTTAGACATATCGTTATTTTCTGAATTATTTGGATTTTCTGGGGGTTGCATTCGGCCTCCTAATGTTTAATGAAAGCGATATTAGGGCACTTGGGCTGATTTCAAGAGCATTGATAAAAAATAGTTGGTTTTTTTATTAAAAATAAAATAATTGCTTTCGGAAGACACACTAAATCATTGGTGGAATAGCATTATTCTACAATTCTCTTTGCTAAAGAAACAGCCTGACCCAAGTAATTCGAAGGTTTGAGTGCGAGTAACCGAGTTTTTTCGGATTCAGGGATTTTTAGGTTATTGATGAACTGATGCAATGCTTCCTGGGTGATACCTTCTTTCCCACGAGTCAGTGCTTTCAATTGCTCGTATGGATTCTCGATTTGATAGCGGCGCATTACTGTTTGAATGGGTTCAGCTAGAATTTCCCAAGCGTTGTCTAAATCGTCTTGTAACTTAATCAAATTGACATCGAGTTTATTCAACCCTTTTAAGCAAGAATCATAAGCCAGCAGGGTGTGACCTAAAGCAACGCCAATATTACGCAATACGGTTGAGTCGGTTAAATCGCGTTGCCATCGAGAAATCGGTAATTTTTCACTAAAATGGCGCAATAAAGCATTCGCAATACCTAAATTTCCTTCAGCATTCTCAAAATCGATCGGATTGACTTTATGCGGCATTGTCGAGGAACCTACCTCATTTGCTTTCATTTTTTGCTTGAAATAGCCTAATGAAATATAACCCCAAATATCGCGATTCAAATCCAACAAGATCGTATTGATTCTTGCGTAGGCATCAAATAATTCAGCCACCATGTCGTGGGGTTCGATTTGTGTCGTGTATGGATTGAACTCTAAACCCAGTTTTTCAACAAACTGTCGCGCAAATGCTTCCCAATCGATATCAGGATAAGCCGAAAGATGTGCGTTATAGTTACCGACCGCGCCATTGATTTTTCCTAGAATACTGACTTCAGCCAATTTCTTTCTGCCGCGCTGCAAACGATAAATCACATTAGCAAGTTCTTTACCCAATGTGGTGGGTGTTGCTGGTTGGCCATGAGTACGTGCCAGCATTGGGACATCCGCGAGCTGATGAGATAGTTCCACTAAGCGACTGATAATTCTATCCAAAGCAGGCAGCGTCACATGCTCTCGGCTAGATTGGAGCATCAAGGCATAGGCGAGATTATTAATATCTTCCGATGTACACGCAAAATGGATAAATTCCATCGATTGCGCAATTTCAGGATTTTTAACCAGCAATTCTTTTAACCAATATTCAATGGCCTTAACATCGTGGTTAGTGGTTGCTTCGATGGTTTTGACTCTTTCCGCATCGGTAACCGAAAAATTGTTGGATAATTGATCGAGAAATGTCTTGGCCTGCGATGACAAAGAAGGAACTTCGGTAATGTTAGGCTCGTCACTTAAGGCGATGAACCATTCTATTTCTACTTGAACTCGGTAACGAATTAAGGCGAATTCGCTGAAATATTGCCGTAAAGCTTCTACTTTTGCGAAATAACGACCATCTAACGGTGACAATGCGGTAATAGCGGAAAGACTCATGGTAATGAAATGGAATTAAGCTGCGCATTTTATCACGCAGCTCAATAAGTGATGGCGTCAAATTTCTAAATCAGAGTTGATTTCTGTGATTACGTCAAGGTTGATCGGAATGGCAAGGAATTTCAGCGTTTATCGATAGAAGATCGAGTTGCAGGAAATTTTTTTTCGTGAATTTCCTGTAATAAAAATATTTCTTCTAATACTTCGAGTGGAAATCCCTGTCTGTTTCGATCCTTTTCTACGACGAGTAATTTTTCAATGAAGGGATAGAATTCCTTGTATCCCCAGTGCAGTAAAATCTTCTCCGCTATTCTCGGATAATTCACATCTAAAAGTGAATCCTTATCGCCAAGTTGATTTGAAAATTCTTTGATTGTACTTTTTAATAACATCGCCACGCTCTTTTTCTTTAACCCGTAATAAGATTTAATCGATGATGATTAGGTTTTATTATCGTACAGCTTAATTGTAAGAGCAAAACATCTAAATAGATGGAAAGACCAGTATAACTATCCAATAAAGAACCCCCCTCAGTAAGTGGCAAACTATTAAAAGACCTCTGCATAACTGGCTTTGTCGAATGTGTGAGCTCTGTAAGCATTTGATTTAGTTATGATGAAATGAGCAGAAAAGCTCAAAAAAACAGTTATGCGGAGGTCTTTTAAATGAGATTTCGACAAAGGTTGAAAAATCATAGGTAGCAGTTTTTCTATAAAAAAGCAATTCCAACAGGTGCGACATTTTGTCGCATTGCTATTTTCATATTCTCACAACATAATCAATAGACAAGGGCTTGCGTAGAAGTTTTTTAGAGGCTCTTAGGGACAACACAATAATATTTAAACAAACATTGATAGGAAGAAGTTATGCAAAAAAATTTCAAATTAAAACTGGCCGCAGCGACAGTGTTTACCACAACCGTTGCATTTATGAGTACTAGCCTGTTAGCACATACCCGATTAGAAGTGCCAGAAGTTACTGAAGGTGTTCGTACTTCAAATAACCTAGTCATCGGGCACGGTTGCGGTGAGAACGATGTGATTGGCACGAGCGTCGTATTTCCTGATGGCGTGGATTCTACGGTTACCGTCGATGGGGCCGCGTATACCGGAAAAATTACCGATTTCATCGAAAACTGGGGTAACTTGAATCAAAAAATCTATAGTACCGCTGTGTTTACATTCCAAGAAGAAAAAGAAGATGACAAGGAAAATGTTCTGGGGTTTTGGGCGGGCGGTGGCAATTCATTACCACATCACTTAGCAGGATACATTCCTTTCCGAGTCAGCGCAGCAACTTTTAAAGCCGACTCATGCGCAGCTAGCGTTAAGGTTTATGTTTCAATTGCAGATATCTGTCAAATCACTCCTATATCTGGTTTTAGTGCAGAAACGGTTAATTTGTGGACCCATAGCAACCTGGATACTCCTTATGACAGAGCAGACGATCCAGCGGATCCATCCGGAAACAGCGGACCAGCCACTTTGACATTTAAACGTGCGTCAGCATTACCTGCATCGTGCGGTGCAACGGGGCAGGTAGTTGAAATGAGGCCATCAGCAGCACAAATCAATCGTGATATGCCGATTAAGTACAATGGTACTCAAGTGTGGCCTAAGCCTTAATCAAACTTCTTTGAATGCAATTTTTATATAAACTTTCACATTAAAGTTATCAAAATCATGAAGATGTCTAATAGGTTTAATATTGTTTTGTTGCTGACGGCTATCGGGTTGACAGCGATGTACCAATCCGTTTCTGCGCATACACGTCTTAAAACCCCGGTAATTAGCGAAAATAATGCAACTCATGGCAGTGATTACAACGCCGTAGTGGTAGCACACGGGTGTATAGATGCAGCTACTAATGCAGCCACCATTGACACCTTGGGTACAGTGGTTGTATTTCCCGATGGCAAAGATTCGACTATTACAGTCAATGGGCAACCATATTCTGGGACTTTAGCGGATTACGTAACAAACTGGGGCAGTCCTGTTACCAAAGTTCAAGACAAAAGCATTTTCCCTTATGAAGATTACATCAAAGATTCTTTAGGCAATAAACTTGGATTCTGGACCGGGGGTGGTAAAGGATTGAAAGCTGGATTTCGTGCGGTAGTGCCTATAGCTACAGCAGGTGTTATTATCAACCCGGAATCTTGTGCTAAAAGCGTTCAGTTTGTCGTCAGTATTGCTGATATTTGTCAAATAACCGATGCAGCGGGATTTAGTGATCAAAGCGTGATGCTCTGGACACCTACGGTAGGCTCTATTTATCAGTTTGAGGGTGCGCATACTACAGATTCACCGGCTACTTTAACGGTAAATCGCAGCATTACACCTTTACCTGCTTCTTGTGGAGCGGGTGAAGAAGTCGTTGTAAAACCATCGGCCAATCAATTGAACCGTGATATGCGTATTATTTATGAAGGTCAACAAATTTGGCCGAAACAATAATAAGATATTGAATTATTAAAAAATAAGTATTTTTGCTTAAACAAGAGCGAACTCTTTTTTAGGGGTTCGCTTTTGGTTTTAAAAAATCATAAATTTAGAGTTGATAGGAAGCACTAAAATAGTTAAAAGGAGTATCAAAATGTGCAAAATATATTCTAAGCAGTTTATCAGTATGACAGCTTTTACCACTTTAGTATCATTGGCGTCTTTCAGTCATGCACATGATGCGGGTGCTACGATGGATCCTGATGGTACAGTTGCAAAGTTCACTGGTTATGCGAGTGTTACCTGTTTCGATGATGGCAATGGGGCGGCAGATCACTTAGCAGTTAGCGTCAAAGACACTTCGCCGCCTGTACCCGGATTATTGGTTAATATGCAAGTTATCAAAGGTAGTCGTGCAGCAAATACGACTGATCCTGTATCGGGTGATGGTTCGTTCAGTCCTGAAATTACTGTTCAAGGTGGAAATGGCGTGTATCAGATATTGGTTAACAAGACCAATGCAGGAGCCAGAAGTTTTCAAGTATCTTATCACTGTATGACAAGCACAAATGCTCACACAGGAACAGATATTACTGTCAATCAGTTTGAGTAAAACTTACTGATAAAATGGATCATTTCATTTCCGATATAATACAAACAATTCTGTTTGTGGTAAAGATATGAATTTTAGAAAAATACTATTTATTGCAGTGTTTATAGCGCACGGGCTATTTATTAGCCCAGTGCGTGCCGATCATCTGGGGCTTGTCTCAAATTCTTGTCCTCTGACGATGCTCAATGGTGAGTCTGCGCAAAAACTAGGTGAATTGAAAGGAAAAGTAATTTATATTGATTTTTGGGCATCCTGGTGTCCGCCGTGCGTAAAATCTTTTCCTTTCATGAACCAACTTAATAACGAATTGAAAGATCAAGGTTTACACGTCATTGGTGTCAATCTGGATGAGAAAGTCAGCGATGCAGAAAAATTCTTAGAAAGATATCCTGCGCAATTTTCGGTCGTCGCCGACCCCAGTAAACAGTGCGCAAAAGAATTGCAAGTCATGGCAATGCCAACGTCTGTCATTATTGATAAAAATGGTAAGATTCGTCATATTCATAAGGGATTTCGCCCCGATGAATCCGAGAAATTGCGTAGCTTAGTTACTGAATTGCTACAAGAAGCCCCGGAAAACAATTAAACGGAAACTGCAAAGCACATACCAATAAAATCATAAAAAAGCTTAGTATATTGTGCGTATAATTTTGTTGTTGTTTTCGATTATTTTCTGTTTGTTTTTGATGGGATGTGTCAATGTGGCTGTTTGGGAACGCGGTAATCTTGCCAAGCCTTCGATGGATATTGATCCTAATCCCTTACAGAGTGATTTTCAGGCACATAATTACAGCAGTCGAGAAGCTGCACCGAGTCATAAATCTTCATCCGGTGGGGGTGGCTGCGGTTGTTATTAGCTATTTCTAAATGACCTGCAATCCTTTTATCTACTCCACCTGCTTTGTCTGTAAGGCATCTCGATAAATTGCAATACCGGCATCGCAAGAATTTTCATCGAGCTCATCAATCTCATTGTTCGCAGCTCGTTGCTAAAAAATCTAAGCATGCTCTACACGCGCTTACCTCGGCTGCATTAGTATTACCTGGTTTGTTGATGTCTCCCAACGTTCAAACAGCACCGGGAGATCGCATTAATTTTCAATATGGCCGTTACGAAGAAGGGGCGCGCAATTTGTACGGCGTTCCGACTAAATACGCTCCCATCAGCGTGGATGTATTACATGGCAACGGTATTTTTTCACTGACTGACCGCACCAAATTTTCCTTCGCCTATACACAAGACACTTGGTCAGGTGCAACCCCTATTACTACCACGCCACTGGGTACCGATGGCGGTAACCGACCTTTAACTATTAATCAAGTCGTTGTCGGCGCATCTCCTTTGATTAATAGCAAGGTATTGCTGGATCATGATTTGAATCCAATGGGTCGGGACCCTTTAACTAAACAATCGACCGGTGTAGTTGATCCACGTTCGGTACTGGTGATGTCTGCAGCATCGCCAGAAACCCGTCGTCAAGCAACTTTCGGCTTGAGTTACGAATGGAATGAAGCTGCAATTAATGTCAGTGGTGGGTTTTCCCGGGAAAAAGACTATAAATCCAGCTTTGGTAGTATCGGTGGGCGAATGGATTTTAACCAAAAAATGACTACATTGAAGTTCAATGGTAGCTATACCGATAGTGAAATTGGCGCGATTTTAGATCACGATCCTGCGCCTTATATCACCAAAACCGCTTATCAAGATCAGATTATCCGGAAAGGTGGTGCGACGGGGTCGGATATTTTACGCGGCAGCCGTTCCGATTGGGTTGCTAATATTGGATTGACTCAAGTGTTGACCAAGAACTCGTTGATTGATGCCAATATTAGTTATACGCATAGCAATGGGTTCTTAGAAAATCCGTATAAAGTCATGTCGGTGATTTTTGTTAATCCCGCTGATTTAAACAATTCTTCAGGATTAATAACAGGAGATGTGCGTGCATTAATCGAACAACGTCCGAATATTCGCAATCAAATCGCCCTAAATGCAAAATATATCCACCACATTGATACTTTTAATGCCGCATTACATCTAGGATATCGTCTATCGGTTGATGATTGGGGTGTGAATACGCATACTTTTGACGCCAGTTGGGTTCAGCCCTTGGCAAGCGATTGGACGCTGACACCACGCATTCGCTACTATTCACAAGATTCGGCAAACTTTTATCGTGATTATCTTTTGTCAAAACAAACCTATCAAACAAAGTTTTATTTTGATGAGCAAAATCGGCAAATCTATGTCAACCGGAAAAATTCCGAAATTGAATATGTGCGTGATGCAAATTTACAATTGATCGATAAAGATGGTAATGCTGTCGATGAGGCGATTGCTCGGCCTAAAATAACTTACTATGACGATACCTTACTCCCGAAAAGCTTTTCCAGCGATCATCGTTTAGCAGGATTCGGCGCATTAAGCGGCGGCTTTACGTTGACCAAGCGTTTGTGGAAAGGCGTTGAATTGGAAACGGGGTTTGAATATTACACGCGTGCCAGTTCGATGCAGATTGGCGGCGGCAATAGTAGTTTTGCGGATTTCGACTATTATGTCGCGAATGCAGCGATAAAAATAGATATGGAAAGAAGCGATGCAACAGGATCTCCGTTTGCGCAATCGCATCAAAACCATCGTGCTGGCACGCATGAATTTCACAAAATTCCGCCTGCTGGCATTATGTTTGGCCATATGTTGCCTGCAAAAGGTGATTTTATGGTGGGATATCGGTTCATGCTCGGTAAAACTAACGGTAACATGCAGCACGGCACGCATGCTGTCATTGATCAAACCATTATCGATCAAGGTTGTAGCGATACCATACCTTGCCGGTTCACGCCGACTATAATGAACATGCATATGCACATGATTGATATTATGTATGCGCCGACCCGATGGTTAAATGTCATGTTGATGCCAACATTTATGGACATGGATATGAATCTGCGTAAACTCGCTAATGCACCGCCTGCCAAACCGGGTACGCATGATCATCAAGGCGTTGGTGGACATGAAACTGGCGCGATTGGCGATACTTACCTTTCCGGTTTAATCAAATTGCTTGATATCGCTGGTCATCGTGCGCACATCAGTATCGGTTTCAGCGCGCCGACCGGTAAAGTGGATATTAAACAACGTCGTATGCACCGCATTGATTCTGGGCTCATTCATTTTGGCATGCAATTGGGTAGCGGCACATGGGATTTCATGCCGAGTCTGACCTATCAAGGCGAAAAAAAACAACTGTCATGGGGGATGCAGGTCGGCGGTACGAAGCGCATGGAGGACAAAAACAAATCCGGCTATCGTCTGGGGGATATTTTTCAAACTTCAGTATGGGGTGGTGTTGATTTGGTACCCTGGTTGACCGCTTCCGTGCGTGGAATCTATACCTGGCAAGGGGCAATTCAACGGGATTTTGATTCGCTCAGCTCTCGTATCGGATCGATGGATTTTCCACAAAATTATGGTGGTCAATTCTGGGATATTGGCTTTGGTTTAAACGCCGCTGTTCCACGCGGAAAATTTGCAGGCAACCGATTTGGTTTTGAGTGGATGCAACCTGTTAGCAATGATTTCAATGGGTTCCAATTAGACCGAAAAGGTTCGTTGGCAGCTACTTGGAGTTATCATTTTTAGTTAAGCACGTTATCGCATTGTCATTAACGAACTGGATGGTTTGATAGCGATGCAAAAATGGCTGCGGTGCGATAAATCGACGAATTGAATATGGCACGTCTGAATTATTATCACTACAATTTTAACGCAATGGGCTCGCCTTGCTCTATCCAGCTCTATGCCAAAAATTCAAAAGCCGCCAAACATGCAGCAAAGATTGTCATGGACGATGTCTATCGTTTGGAAACCAAGTATTCACGCTACCGTGACAACAGCTTGCTATCAAAAATCAATCGGATCGCCGCACAAGGTCGGTCAATTCTTGTTGATGATGAAACTTCTGGGTTATTAGATTACGCATCAACCTGTTATCAACAAAGCGATGGGTTATTTGATATCACTTCAGGCATTTTACGGCGTGCCTGGAATTTTAAATCTGGTGTTATTCCGGATAATCTCATAATCGAAAAACTCCTTGCTCAGATCGGTTGGCATCATTTACATTGGCAAAAACCTAAATTGACTTTTACCATTGCAGGAATGGAAATCGATTTTGGTGGAATCGTTAAGGAGTATGCCGTCGATCGTGCTGCATCTTTATGTGTGCAAAACGATATTCATCACGGAGTCATTAATTTAGGTGGTGATATCAGAATTATCGGTCCTCATGCGGATGAAAGCCCCTGGCGCGTTGCAATACGTCATCCCAATAAGCCGGATGGAATACTCACCACCGTAGAATTATATGCTGGGGCAGTGGCCAGCAGTGGGGATTACGAGCGATGCATCACACTCAATGGCAAACGTTATGGGCATGTGTTGAATCCTAAAACAGGCTGGCCAGTCAGCTACATGGTTGCTGTCAGCGTGATTGGTGATTTTTGTGTCGTAGCGGGAAGCGCTTCAACGATTGCAATGCTCAAAGAAAAACAAGGCGCTGTATGGCTTAAAGAACTAGGATTGCCACATCTATGGGTCAACTTACAAGGTCATCATGGAGGATCGATACCCATTGAATAAATGCAGGAAGTTATGCAGTGACAATTTTTTGCAGTGTAGTCAGTACTTGTTTTTTTATTTCTTTAATAATGTGCATTTCTTCGCTAGAAATACCTTCTTCCGATTTACATAGGCGATCCAAATAAAAGAGCCCGAGTTTTTTATTAGCAACAACCAGTGGGAGGACTAAAAAACTACTCGTAGCAGGAAGTAATTTTAAATGCCATTCAGGCAGCATGTTTTGCACTTTGACATCTTTTGCATCAGCAATAAATAAATCCGCATTCTTATTAATCGCTAAACTAAACACATCATGACTATTTTCTGAAAAAACAAAATTGTTTTCCAATTCAGAATCATACTTCCCTAAAAAATGGCGTGCCCGAAACTGATCGGATTTGACGTCCTTTAAACAAACCGCAGCCAGATTGAATCCCATACCTTTATGTAGTGTCTCTAACGCCATTAAGATCACTGAATTGATTTTAACATCAGGCGTTGAAGCTAAACCTTCTAGCATTTGTAATCCACTGAACAATAAATCACAAGCATGATGGGGTTTACCACTGGGATAAAACACTTGATTCAGGTCAGAACTATGTTCTGATTCATCTGAAGAATTTTCAGATAATTGCATATCGATTTGATTGCCTATCGCCTGAACTTCTTCCTTAACCGCAGAAACTAAAGCTTCCAATTTATTTGGATTCAAATCTAAAGCATTTCCGAAGCGAGAAAGTAATTCTGCGGGCAAAGATTTTGCTTTGGAATCTTTTGGATCAGTAACGAGTTGTGCGGCGGATTCGCTAAACTCCACGACTTGTTTCATCCATTCTTGCCGGTTTTTGGGAGCTTTTAGCGTTTTTGCTGGCATTAATTTCATCGCATGAATGATGACTTCTGGAATGCACCATTGACGCATGGCCATTTCGGTCACAGCATCAAAACTGATACCTAATGTGATAAGTGAAGCTTGTGTTAAAGATTTTCCCTCTTTCAATACATTCATGGTTTCTTTGTAAAGCTGAGCATCAAAAGCGGCTACCAGTAATCGCCCCATATTTTTAAATAACGCCGCAATAGCTACTTCTTCAGCGTTGGGAAAACTGCTTTGTTTCGCCAGTTCACGCCCTATTGAACTAGCTGTCAAAGCATTCATCAATTCTTTTCGCACGAATTGGCTTTGTTTTCCGGGCATACGGTCGACCAATATCATCGCTAAAGCGCATGCTTTGACAGTATCGAGTCCTAGTAATTGGACAGCTCTGGAGATGCTTGTCACTATTTGGTTGGAATTACCTCGGAAAGTCACAGTATTGGCTAATCTAATGATTTTCTGAGTTAACGAGACATCTGCAAGAATTAAATGAGTGAGTTGATCGATTGATTGATCGTCGGATGAGGAAAGTTGCACGATACTACTAATAGAATTTCCCAATGTAGGTAAATCAGGGTTATTACAAATAAAATTCTCTAATTTATCTCTTACCGGGAGATCTTCATCGTTTATATTTTCCTGAGAATTGCCTTCTGCTTCAGAGGGAAACTGTGTGTTCATTATTATGCGATATAAGGTTTTATTAAAGTTATTGTCAATAAAATCAATAACTAGAAAAATCCTGAAAGAATGCCATTGTTCAGACGAATATTATATCCTTAACGGTTCCTTCAATAAATATTTTAAAAGTCACATATTTACCCAGTGTTTTATCGTTAAAGATAAATTCCAGCCTATTATTTTTTGTAGTTAAATATTTTTTAATTCCATGTAAGATTTTTTAGTGCTATCCTAAAAGGGAAATCAGTAGTTTCGATTTCTTAATAAAGCTGTAGGCTCTCAACTGTTATTTTGAAATGGCTCGAAGTAAATAAAAAAAGCTCAAACAAATTTAATAGGGGTGGATGGTATTTCCTATAGTGAAAAGGCAGTAA
>JAJHPK010000046.1 GCA_020890945.1 Nitrosomonas sp. | reverse complement strand
TCTTTAACGCCTCAAATAACTCGTTCGGTACGCTCGGCATGTTGTTCGCTTGCAGATATCCCGCAAACAGACATCCTAACAACACCACCTGTACCCGAAGCCATAACTTCATAGCCATCTTCTCTCCTTTGTGGTTTTAATTTTCTTACCCAACCTTCTTCAATAAAATTTCCTAAAAAAGAAGGCACTCAATTCCTAAAACTCGCTTCCTCGTGTATTTATATTTTTTACAAGGACTATCATCATACAACGCAACGCGAAAACAGCAAACTACAAACGATAAAAATTAATCAAGCAGATGCTTGCGTTGTTTTTTTACGATGAACGAAAAAGTAATACCCAGCTCCACCGCCAACAACGACTAACGCTAAAATAATTTCCATCATACCCAAACCGCCACCATGACTTCCATGTCCTCCTTCTAAACCAACACTCAATGGGATACTCACGACAGTCTTGGTTTTACCTGCATCGTCTTTCCTTTCTAACTGAACTGTATAATGCCCTTTTTCTTGAATATTTGCAGCCATAACGATAATTCCAGAACTGTGCAATTCGGCGGGCATATATACGATGCCACTTTTATCTTCCATTTGATGACCGGCATGTTCATCATGATTTTCATGAGCGCTCGGTTGGTCAGGTTTTTTCTCACTGGCATTATTCGATTTAGCGCCACCATGCCCTTCATGCGCACTTCCTCCTTTAACCAAGCGAACGGCTAAAGGAAACTCACGTGCTTCTTGTGGCAATTCAATCGTCATATTAATTTTTCCGGTATTCGGAATGCTTTCACAAAAAGAATGCATTGGCGGAATTCCACCTTCAGGAACCTCATAAACGCTAATCGAGACAGGGAATTCTCCCGATTTAACGGAGCATCCTCCCCCACTGTGGTGTCCTTCATGAGCAAGCATTAGCTGAGCATAAGCTGGCAGTGACAAAAATGCGGAAACCGCTAATCCGCCAGCTACTTTTGTAATCCAAGTCCTACTTCTTAAAACTAAATTCATTATTTATATTCTCCAATTTACAATAATTTCTCACCAGTCAATATTCCAAGACGAATTACCATCAGAATCGCGTATAAAATATTGCCGAATAAAATCAGCCGTTGATTGTATACTAAAAAAAATAGAATATCGAAATGAAAATTTTCGTCCTATTATTTTTATCGATGCCGTTTTTTAAACCACCAGCAAATTAATTTTTTCACCCGTTATACAGGAGAAACTCTTTCATCCAGTAATTCAATCCAGTGTTTAACCGGCAATGTCGCTTGAGTCCGCAGATGCATCAAACAACCGATATTCGCCGTTGCTATTTGTTCGGGCTTTTCAGATTCCAGCGCAACGATTTTGTTAGTCAATAGTTGCTGAGAAAGCTTCGGTTGCAAAATAGAATAAGTCCCTGCTGAACCGCAACATAAGTGCGCATCAGGAACATTGGTCAACTCATACCCCACGCTGCGTAAAATCTGCTCGACCACACCTCGTATTCGCATGCCATGCTGCAAAGTACAAGGCGAATGAAAAGCCAATTTGATATGGGTCTGATTTGATTGCAATTGATCCGTCATGTTTCCCAACTCAAAATGTATGACTTCACTGATATCTTTAGCTAATTCTGAAATCATTCGCGCTTTTTCAGCATAATTAGCATCATGTTGCAGCAAATGACCATACTCTTTCACGGTAACGCCGCAACCACTGGCATTGATCACAATAGCCTCAATTTTGTTTTGCTGTACCCAGGGCCACCACGCATCGATATTACGTCGCATATACGCTAAGCCATTTGCTTGTTCATTCAAATGAAAGGTAACTGCGCCACAACACCCTGCCCGCTCGGCTTTGATAAGCGAAATTCCTAAAAAATCCAACACCCGTGCGGTCGCAATATTGATATTAGGTGCGAGCGCAGGCTGAACACACCCTTCTAAAATCAGCATCTGGCGTTCATGTTTTTTAACCGGCCAGGCACGCTTTGACAGTTCAGGAGGAGGTATCTTTTTCTGTAATTTTCCAGGCAGCACTGGACGAATTATTTGTCCGGCTTTCAAAAGCAATTTGAAGAGCTTGGGATTAGGAAGAACATTACGCAAAACATAGCGCATCGCGACTGCAGGCATTTCTCGTTTGACTTGTTTTTCAACGATGCCACGCCCGATATCAACTAAAGCGCCATAACGCACTCCGGATGGACAGGTCGTTTCACATGCGCGACACGTTAAACAACGGTCCAAATGCAAAAGCGTTTTGACGGTAACCGGCTCTCCTTCCAGCATTTGTTTCATCAGATAAATCCGCCCTCGCGGACTATCCAACTCATCGCCTAATAACTGATAAGTCGGGCACGTGGCTAAGCAAAAACCGCAGTGGACACAACTACGCAAGATAGCATCGGCTTCTTGACCTTCTGGTGTGTTTTTTACAAAATCAGCAAGTTTGGTTTGCATTTATAGTTCAGGATAGAGTCGTCCAGGGTTAAAAATTCCCGCCGGATCAAATTGTTCTTTTAAAGCACGGTGAATTTTTACCAGACCCGAGCTTAGCGGATGAAATACGCTGGCATTGGTTAAATGGTGTCGAAATAATATCGCATGTCCGCCATATTTTTCTGCTGCTTGGCGTATCGCCTGATGATCGCAATCCACAGTATTCTTTAGCCAACGCAAGCTACCGTTCCACTCGAACAATTGTTCTCCAGCGAGAGCTAATGGAGGGGCGTTGGATGCGATGGATAAACGCCATAGATTGTTGTGGCTAGCCGTCATGAAAAAATGATCGGTTTGCTCGCGAATGCTTTGCCAAAACGATATCCCTTGTTGTTCATTCAATTCATCGCCACCTAATTTCAATTGGGCCGCCTTAACAGCCGATTCGACACCCGATAATCGATAAAACAATTGATCCTTGTGATAGCATGTTGCCGATATGGGTAACGGTTGCCCTGCCCAGCGATTCATCTTGTCAATCGCTGCCGTTTCGCCAATTGGTATGCACAACGTTGTTTCAACAATAGGCTTCGGCAATACTTTTAAAGATATTTCCAGCAACACGCCTAACGTCCCCAATGCACCGACCATCAAACGCGATACATCATAACCTGCAACGTTTTTCATGACTTGACCGCCAAAGTGAAGATCCTCGCCTTTACCGTTCAGCATTCTGACTCCCAGCACGAAATCACGTACGGCTCCGGTAGAAGCGCGTCTCGGTCCTGACAATCCTGCCGCGACACAACCGCCGAGTGTCGCCGATTCCCCAAAATGGGGCGGTTCAAACGCCAGCATTTGTCCGTGTTGATTCAGTAGCGCTTCCACTTCACTTAAGCGAGTACCAGCACGCGCAGTGATGACCAATTCCGCCGGATCGTAATCGACAATGCCATGATAAGTCGTTATGTCCAACGTGTTGGAAGATGGTAGCAATGCTGTGTTGCCATAAAATGTTTTGGTATTTCCAGCGCGGATTTGTAATGGCGTTTTATTTTCGGCAGCCAAACGAATTGCTTCTTGGTAATGATCGATAACAGATTGCATACTAAGGAAAGTCTTTAAAACCGAGGTAAATGCGCAAATTTGTCCGCACCTTGATGTACATGCATGGCCCCCATTTCTGCACAACGATGCAAAGTCGGGATGGCTTTTCCGGGATTCAGCAATTCTAACGGATCGAATGCCGTTTTTATGGCACGAAACACCGCAAGCTCGGCACTACCAAACTGCGTACACATTTGATCCATCTTTTCTATGCCTACGCCATGCTCGCCGGTAATGGTGCCACCCACGCTAATGCACATTTCCAGTATTTTGGCGCCAAACTCTTCTGTTTTTTCGAGTTCTCCTGGCGTATTCGCATCATATAAAATTAATGGATGCAAATTACCATCACCTGCGTGAAATACATTCATGCAGCGCAATCCATATTGCTGGGATAACATCTCGATACCTTGCAATACTTTTGCCAGATGCTTGCGTGGAATGGTGCCATCCATGCAGTAATAATCCGGAGAAACTCTTCCAGCCGCGGGGAAAGCCGCTTTTCTACCAGCCCAAAAGCGTAATCGCTCAAGATCATTTTGCGAAGTACTCACTCGCGTAGCGCCACTTTGTTGCATGATCATTTCAATACGCTCAATTTCATCCGAGACTTCTTCGATATTCCCGTCTGATTCACACAACAATATTGCCTCAGCATTTAAGTCATAACCAACCTGTAAGAACTCTTCCACCGCATGAATGGTAATCTTATCCATCATTTCCATCCCTGCGGGAATAATGCCAGCACCAATGATATTCGCCACGGCCTGACCTGCTTTGCGAATGTCTTCAAACGAGGCCATCACCAGTTGAGCTTTCTGTGGCAATGGAATCAATTTCACAACAATTTCTGTCACGATACCTAATAACCCTTCACTACCCGTCATCAACGCCAGCAAATCATAACCTGCACTATCTAAGCCCTCACCACCAATTTCCAGCACCTCGCCTGCAATGGTTAATACTCTTAATTTGAGTATGTTATGTACCGTCAAGCCGTATTTTAAACAGTGCACTCCACCGGAATTTTCGGCCACATTTCCACCGATAGAACAGGCGATTTGCGACGAAGGATCGGGCGCATAATACAGGCCATAAGGTTTTGCGACTTCGCTGATCGCGAGATTTCTCACACCAGGTTGTACGCATGCCGTTCTTGCTTGTGGATTAATCGAAACAATTTGATTCAATCGTGCCAGTGATAACAATACTCCGCTGACATGCGGCAAAGCGCCACCCGACAATCCAGTTCCGGCCCCTCTTGCAACCACAGGGGTTCGCGTCGCATGACACAATTTCAATATTTCAATGACTTGTGCTTCGTTATGGGGCAATACGACAAAGTATGGTAACTGCTTGTAAGCTGACAAACCGTCACATTCATACGGACGAAGATCTTCGTTGTCATGCAACACAGCTTCAGCCGGCAAAATTGCTTGCAAGCGTCGTATCAATTCGTTACGTGACATAGACTACTTTGTACAGGTTGGAATTTCATAATTGGATAGCTTTTCCAGCATTTTAATAATCGCTGAATTATCCCATTTCGCACCGTCATGCGCGAGGCAAGCAGCAAATAATTCACGAACAGTAGCTGTATTCGGCAAACTAACACCCAGAGCGGATGCGGTTGCCAGCGCAATATTTAAATCTTTATGATGCAATTCGACGCGAAACCCCGGATCAAATTGCCGATTCAACATTCTCGCGCCATGCACTTCTAACGCTTTAGACGCCGCAAAACCACCCATCAACGCTTCACGTACCTTATGTGGATTCGCGCCCGCTTTGGCAGCAAACAACAAGGCTTCAGCCACAGCTTCAATCGTAATCGAAACCAGAATTTGATTGGCTACTTTGCAAATCTGTCCCGCGCCATTTTCACCGACATGCGTAATTGTTTTACCCATCAGCTCAAACAACGGTTTGACCGTCTCGAATACTGTTTGATTGGCACCCACCATAATCGTTAAAGTAGCATTTTTAGCGCCGACATCTCCGCCAGAAACCGGCGCATCAACATATTCATGCCCGAGCGCTTTTATTCTTTCTGCAAATTTTATTGTTGCTAATGGAGCAATTGAACTCATATCGACCACGATGCAGGTCGAATCCTTGCGCGATTGCAATCCTTGGACGATTCCTTGTTCTCCAAACAATACTTTTTCTACATCGGGCGTATCCGGCACCATAGTAAAAATCACATCGGCACGCTCAGCAACTTCTTGGGGTGATGCTGTCGATTGACCACCTTGTTCAATCAATTCTTTCGGTACACCGCTACGCGAGTGCAAAAACAATCGATGACCGGCTTTGATCAAATGCCCAGCCATCGGTTTGCCCATGATGCCTAATCCAATAAAACCAATATTCTTCATAACGATTCAAAAATTCAGCGCTCTCTGATTCATGCAAACTTTCATTTTCTTTTCTAAAGTTAGCCTGCAAATTTAACCTCTATTGTATCAATTTCACTACATCCAACATTGAAGCTGCGTAAAAAAACGGGTACATTGATGCCCTATGAGTATTCATTTCTGTAAGACCACTCTCATCAGTCGTTGTAAACTGATTCCGGCTTCAATCTCAAGACAAATTCAATTATCGAGTTTGTTGATCGTTTTTTTATTTGTCAGTGGTTGCCAAGCCACTTTCCCCAAATATTTCTTTTCTTCCCAGCCACCTTTACCGATTCCGAAACCCATTCATCAAACGAAGGCTCAGATGCCATTGGCCAGTCATGAGTTCTATTTTGACGTGAATCGAGATGATGTGGTTGGTAAATTACAAGTCATTCAAGCCAAAGAGGAAGATACCCTATCCGATATTGCCCGACGATTCAATTTAGGTCTAGAAGAAATCTTAAATGCAAATCCTACCGTAGATCCATGGTTACCGGGCGAAGGAACGCCTATCGTGATACCAACAGAATTCGTATTACCGGATGCACCTCGAGAAGGCATTGTCATTAATCTTGCTGCCATGCGGCTGTTTTATTTTCCCAAAACTAAAACCGGCAAACTGCAAAAAGTCATCACGCACCCGGTTGGTATTGGACGCGTGGAATGGAAAACCCCGGAAGGTTTGACAAAAATTATTAACAAGGAAGCCAATCCCGCTTGGGTACCACCTGATTCCATCCGCAAAGAACATGCTGCAAACGGAGACAAACTTCCTGCTATCGTCAAACCTGGTCCAGATAATCCGATGGGAACTCACGTTCTAAGACTGGGTTGGCCTAGTTATGCTATTCATGGCACCAACAAACCACCCAGCATTGGTTTACGCGGCAGTCACGGTTGCTTGCGTATGTATCCAGAAGATATTACTCGCATTTATCAAGACGTTCCTGTTGGCACCCCCGTGCGGGTTGTTAATCAACCTCGACTGCTCGGTTGGCGAAACGATTTTTTGTATCTTCAAGCTTACCGGACACTAGAGGATGATAAACGCAATCACAATGCGCTACTTAAAATGTCTTTAAAACGTGTACAAGCGACAAAAAAAGCCAAACTCAACAAACGATCTCAAGCGAAAATTAATGTTTCATTGCTGCAACAAACAACACAAAGCCCTCGTGGTATTGCGGTGCCTATTAACAAAACTTATATGAACCTCAAAAACCATATCAACACCGCATCGCCCGCAATCAATACACTTCCCTTTAATGCCAGTTGGGATGGCGATGATACGCAACATTTCACGGCCAAGGAAGTATTGCTCCAAATTAATGAGAAACCCAAAAAACGTTAATATTCATATTGAAGCGAAATCACGACAAAGCATTCTTGCAAATAATTCATAAAAATTATTCAGCCTGCTTTTGTGGTTCCTTTTTATTTTTAAAACTATCGTAGATCATCAATACAGTGCCGACAAAAATCGCTGAATCGGCGATATTGAACGCAGGCCAGTGATAAGTCCCAACATAGAAATCTAGGAAATCCACTACATGACCCAGCATAATGCGATCATACAAATTACCGATGGCGCCCCCCAGTATTAAACTCAAGGACCAGCAAAAGAGTTTTTCATGTTGATACTTGTTTAGCAAGAAGACAATGACAACAGCCGCGATAGCCGCGATACCGGCTAGAAACCAACGCTGCCAACCCGATTGTTCGCTTAAAAAACTAAACGCCGCGCCAGGATTGTAAGTTAATACCAAATTAAAAAAACTGGTGACTGGAATTTGTTCGCCAAATTGCAATGCCGATTCCACCCAATACTTACTAGCCAAATCCAAAACCAACACAACAAATGCAATACCCAAGCTGTTGTAAAGCTTCATCATAAAAATTCCACTAATTAATTGGTACTCGATAGTCGATTGCTGCGTAAATAAAATAGCTATTAGGCATAGTGGCGGTGTTCACCCGTGCCATGTAGATTGCTGATACAGCGTTCGCATATCGTTGAGTGATCGGCATGTTGTCCGATATCTGGGCGATAATGCCAGCATCGTTCGCATTTTTGATCCGTACTAGCGCTGACGATAATTTTCTCCTCTGAGGCATCAGTCACGCAAACCAGTTTCACGGCCGAAACAATCAACACAAAACGCAAATCATCCTGTAAATCATTTAACAACGTAAAATCTTCTTGATTCACATGAATCTCAACAGCAGCTGCAAGCGAAGAACCGATATCTCCTTGTGCGCGAGAATCTTCCAGTTTTTTGAGTACTTTGGCGCGTAATAAGCGAATACTTTGCCAACGTTGTTGCAGCGATTCCGTATCGTTTTGCTGAGGAAACGCATGCCATTGTTGTAACAACACGCTTCCTTCCTTGTCACCCGTTAGATGTTCCCAAGTTTCTTCAGAAGTAAAACTCAAAATAGGTGCAAATAATCGTACTAAGCTATGCGCAATATGATGCAGCACGGTTTGTGCTGAACGCCGTGGCAAACCTTGCGTTGCTGATGTGTATAAACGGTCTTTTAGAATATCCAAATAGAAGCCGCCCAAATCTTCTGAACAATAATTGTGCAATTGATGCACTACTTGATGAAATTCATAACGTTGATAGCTTTGCGTTAAATTTTCTTGAAAAGTGGCAGTCAACGCCAGCATATAGCGATCAATCTCAAGGCAATCATCGATTGAAATGGCATCTTGTTCAAATTCAAAATCGGTCAGATTGGCCAATAAAAAACGCAGCGTGTTGCGTATGCGCCGATAGCTTTCAACCACGCGTTTGAGTATTTCTTCAGAAATGGAAAGTTCGCCAGAATAATCCGTCGACGCCACCCACAATCGCAAAATATCCGCACCCGAGGTATCCATGACTTTTTGCGGCGCAATGACGTTGCCTTTGGATTTGCTCATCTTATGGCCATTACCATCGACCACAAATCCATGCGTCAGGAGCGCATCATAAGGTGCACGGCCGTTCATAGCGCAACTGGTTAACAAAGATGACTGAAACCAGCCGCGATGCTGATCGGAGCCTTCAAGATATAGATCGGCCGGAAATTGTAATTGAGTATTGTGCGCTATCACCGTTGCATGCGTCGTACCAGAATCGAACCAGACATCCAAAGTATCCGTCAATTTTTGGTAGTCAACCGCATCGTTACCGAGTAATTCAGCGGGTTCTAGTGCGAACCATGCTTCAATGCCTTGTTGCTCAACTTTTTGCGCGATTTGTTCTAATAATTCCATTGAACGTGGGTGCAACGCGTAGGTTTCTTTGTGAACAAAGAAAGTCATCGGAACACCCCAATTGCGCTGACGGGAAATACACCAATCCGGGCGATTTTTAATCATCGCTTCCAAACGCGCGCGTCCCCACGATGGATAAAAAGCCGTCTGATCAACCGCTTTCATCGCCAATTCACGTAGATTTTTATCGCTTTGCCGACTTTGTTGATTCATCCCGATAAACCATTGCGGAGTCGCGCGAAAAATAATCGGCGTTTTATGACGCCAGCAATGGGGATAGCTATGTTCAATTTTTTTCAAGCAAAACAAATTTTCATTGCTTTTGAGTGTTTCAATCACCACATCATTAGCTTTCCAAACCGATAAACCGCCGACGAGCGGGGTATCGCTAATAAATTTACCGTTGCCATCGACCGGACTATCACTGGATAAATGGTAGTTTTGCCCGACGAAATAATCATCCAAACCATGCGC
>JAJHPK010000083.1 GCA_020890945.1 Nitrosomonas sp. | reverse complement strand
ATGTTCACGATAATACATCCCCCGTATCTTTGCATACATAACCATAGTAATCACCTCTACTGCCTCCTGCCTAAAATTTAAGCAGGATACGTGAAATTACCTGGTCAATTTTCGACCGGCGTCAACATTTGTGTTTATTTTGTCCGTGAGATTTCTTGCAATTAAGTTATCGTCAAATGCTCGATTCCTGAAGCAAAATTCTTTTCTTTTGCTTCATTGCCGCTCAGTTTGATTTGTAGGCGAAGCTCATTCATCGAATCAGCGTTTCTCATTGCATCTTCATAACCTATTTTGCCCGCTTCATACAATTCAAAAAGCGCGGTATCGAATGTTTGCATTCCCAGCTCACGAGATTTTTTCATAATTTCTTTGATTTCATGGACATCGCCTTTAAAAATCAAATCAGCGATTAGCGGCGAGTTAAGCAATACCTCGATAGCTGCGACCCGTCCGTTACCACTCTTTGCCGGTATTAACCGTTGCGCAACAAGTGCTTTAAGATTTAAAGACAAATCCATCAATAATTGTGTGCGACGTTCTTCCGGGAAAAAGTTGATAATACGGTCTAATGCTTGATTCGCACTGTTAGCGTGCAATGTACCCATGCAAAGGTGACCAGTTTCTGCAAATGCGATCGCATGTTCCATAGTTTCACGATCTCGTATCTCTCCAATCAAAATAACATCGGGTGCTTGTCGCAAAGTATTTTTTAAAGCCGCTTCCCATGATTCGGTATCAACACCGACTTCACGTTGGGTAATCACGCAATTGATGTGCTCATGTACATATTCCACCGGGTCTTCAATTGTGATGATATGCCCATAGCTATTTTTATTACGGTGTCCTATGAGCGAGGCCATCGAAGTCGATTTACCAGAACCCGTACCGCCAACAAAAATCACCAAACCTCGTTTGCTCATCACCACTTCCTTAAGTACTTGCGGCAATCCTAAATCGTCAAATTCTGGAATTTTAGTAGTAATGGTACGCAGCACGATTCCAACACGTTGTTGCTGGATGAAAGTGTTCACACGAAAACGCCCGATATCCGGTGGATTAATCGCAAAATTCGCTTCCTTGCTTGCTTCAAACTCGGCAGCTTGTTTTGCATTCATGATCGCACGCGCGAGTATTTCTGTATGTTGTGGCGATAACGATTGTTGTGAAACCGGCGTCATTTTTCCATCAATTTTGAGGGCAGGCGGAAACCCGGCAGTAATAAATAAATCCGAAGCCTTTTTGCTGAGCATTAAACGCAATAGGTCATGCATGAATTTTGTTGCTTGTTCTTTATCCATAGTGTCACCGAGATTGATGAATGCAGTTAATTGACAATTACTTTTTAATGTCTTATTAAGCCGCTCTAAAGTTATCTTTATTCATGGCTTGAGTGCGCGCTTCAGCAACAGAAACAACATTGCGTTTAACTAAATCGGTAAGATTTTGATCAAGCGTTTGCATACCTGCGCCTTGCCCTGTCTGGATGGCAGAATACATTTGCGCGACTTTGCCTTCGCGGATCAAATTACGGATAGCAGGTGTCCCAATCATGATTTCATGTGCGGCAACACGTCCTTTGCCATCTTTGGTTTTCAGCAATGTTTGTGAAATAACCGCACGCAATGATTCAGACAACATGGCACGAATCATTTCTTTTTCTTCCGCAGGGAAAACATCGATAATACGATCGATAGTTTTTGCCGCCGAGCTGGTGTGTAAGGTGCCGAAAACCAGATGCCCGGTTTCTGCCGCAGTCATCGCCAAACGTATTGTTTCTAAATCACGCATCTCGCCTACGAGAATAATATCGGGATCTTCGCGCAAAGCAGAGCGGAGTGCATTGGAAAAACTCAACGTATCTCTACCCACTTCTCGCTGGTTAATCAGGCATTTTTTGCTTTCATGCACAAACTCGATTGGGTCTTCCAAGGTCAAAATATGACCGTAATCATTTTCATTGATATCATTGATCATCGCCGCCAAGGTCGTTGATTTTCCAGACCCTGTTGGTCCTGTCACCAAAACAACGCCGCGCGGTTGTTTAGCAATTTCCGCAAAAATCTTAGGTGCTTTAAGTTCTTCTAAAGTCAGCACTTTGGAAGGAATGGTACGCATCACTGTAGCAGCGCCTCGCTGCGTATTGAATGCATTCACACGAAAACGCGCCAAATTAGGAACCGCAAAAGAAAAGTCACATTCCAAATGTTCTTCGTATGCTTTTCTCTGACTATCATTCATGATGTCATAAATCATACTGTGCACTTCTTTATGTTCCATTTCAGGAAGATTGATTCGGCGAATTTCACCATGCACCCGAATCATAGGTGGCATTCCGGAAGAAAGATGCAAATCCGATGCCCCATTTTTAACTACGAAAGCCAGTAATTCCAATATACTCATGACGTTTTCTCAAATGATTAATTGAACAAAAAGTGTCAGCACTCAAACGTTTGATCAGTTGCTATTGAATTTCAATACCATTCTACTTAACGGGAGAATGGGGTAAATAGTTAAGAAAAAATACACAGAAAAAAGCAGCGATTATTTTTGTTATATTACTCAGATAGATCTGAACTCAATTTAAAGTCTTACAAAAAACCGTGAATGGTAGATTGACATCAAGCGTTTCGTTTCCACCTTTAGAGCAAGCGTTAAAAGAACCGAATGGGTTACTGGCTGTAGGTGGCGATCTTTCGCCACAGTGGTTATTAGAAGCTTATCGTAACGGAATCTTCCCGTGGTTCAATGAAGGTGAACCTATTCTTTGGTGGAGCCCCGATCCAAGAATGACATTATTTCCTAATGAGTTGAAGGTTTCGCATTCTTTATCCAAGGAACTGAAGAAAAAAAATTATCAAATTCGCATTGATCATAGCTTCAGTGAAGTCATGCAGGCTTGTGCAGCGCCGCGCAAAGGTCAAGCCGGAACATGGATTCATCCTGAAATGATCGCAGCGTATCGCACGCTGCATGAAATGAAGTTCGCGCATTCGGTTGAAACTTGGGTAGATAACGAGCTGGTAGGTGGGCTGTATGGCATCGCGCTAGGCAAAGTTTTTTTTGGTGAATCGATGTTTTCTCGCAGAACCAATGCATCCAAAATTGCTTTTGTTCATTTAGTCAAGCAATTAAACGAATGGGGGTTTGGTTTGATCGATTGCCAAGTTAAAACCAATCATCTTGCTTCTTTAGGTGCGCGAGAAATACCAAGAACAGTGTTCGCTCATTATTTAAACGAGCTTATTATAGAGCCTCTGCATGGTGTAAACTGGCAGTTTGATAGCTGTTAAAGCAGTAACAATACAATAATGATCGGCTAACATGTTTAAATTTCATACCACGGGAGTCTATAACTGTAGTTATCTACCCGGTAAATTGGCTTGTTCTGAAGTGGTTACACCGGACAATCAAATTGATACGCAGATATATGGCAAATTAGTTCAAGCGGGATTTCGCCGCAGCGGGCATTACACCTATCGCCCTAACTGCCTTCATTGTCAAGCTTGTTTATCTGTGCGGGTCATCGTCAACGATTTTTTACCCAACCGAACGCAGCGCCGCACCTGGAAACAGCATCAGCACCTCACGGTCAATCAGTTACCGTTGCATTACAACCCTGAACATTATAATCTCTATCAACGTTACCAAATACAGCGTCATGCGGGTGGCGGCATGGATCATGATTGTCTGGAGCAATATCACAATTTTTTGTTGCAAAGCCACGTCAATACATTATTGATAGAATTTCGCGATAATAAACAACTTCGCATGGTTAGTATCGTCGATGTTTTACCAGATGGACTTTCTTCGGTGTATACATTTTTTGATGCTGAAATAAAAAATGCTAGTTTTGGAACTTACAATATCCTTTGGCAAATCGAACAGTGCCGGCTGCGCGCATTGCCGTATCTCTACCTCGGTTACTGGATCAAAGAAAATAACAAAATGCGTTACAAAGCTAATTTCCAACCGATAGAAGTACTGCACAATAACCAATGGAAACTACTTGAAGAGAGTGATCGTTTTTAATCACATCAGTCAGAATTTTTCTACGTATTTATTTCATGTTGTATCAACTTTTCCGACCATTATTATTTAAGCTTGATCCCGAGAATGCGCATTGGCTGGCTTTTCATTCCTTAAATCAAGCGCATAAATTAGGCTTATTAAAAAATCTTGTTAATAGCAGTGTAATTCATTGCAAATCGCGTACTGTCATGGGATTGAGTTTTTCAAATCCAGTCGGTTTGGCAGCGGGCTTGGATAAAGATGGTGAATATATCGATGCATTGGCTTCTTTGGGATTTGGATTTATCGAAATAGGTACTGTTACACCCCGCCCTCAGCCGGGTAACCCACGTCCGCGGATTTTTCGCATCCCTGAAGCTAACGCGATTATCAACCGGCTTGGTTTTAATAATTTAGGGATTGATCATCTACTGAATAATGTCAAAAAATCAAGCTATCACGGCATTCTTGGCATCAATTTAGGAAAAAATTTTGATACTCCGTTAGAAAATGCCATAGACGATTATTTGATCGGGCTACAAAAGGCATATTGTCATGCAAGCTATGTCACGATCAATATTTCATCACCCAATACTAAAAACTTACGACAACTACAAGGTTCTCACGTGTTAGATCAACTGCTGGGTCGACTTAAGTTGGAACAGACTCAATTATCGCAAACGCATAGCAAATTTGTACCGATGGTGATTAAAATTGCGCCCGATCTTAATGATGAAGAAATCAAATTGATCGCAGATTTGCTATTAAAACATCAGATTGATGGCGTCATTGCGACCAATACAACTATTTCCAGAGAAGGCATAGAACAATTTACGGTGGCCGAAGAATTGGGAGGATTGAGTGGCGCTCCTTTAACGCAGCGAGCTACTCAAGTGATCCGCCAACTACATGCCATACTGCAAAATGCGATTCCAATTATCGGGGTAGGCGGCATTATGTCTTCTAAGGACGCTCAAGATAAGTTAGATTCGGGGGCCGATTTGATTCAGCTTTACACTGGATTGATTTACCAAGGCCCCGATTTTGTAAACGATGTTATACAAACTGTTTGTAACAACGACATGATGCATACGAATTAATATGAATCCAATTTGTTGGCCTAACACGGAACTGAAATGAAAAATTTGTTTGATCTTGAAAAGTTTTGCAATATGCAATTCACTCATCAAGAAGATTTTATTTAAAAATCAATTGAGTAGATTTATTTCCACATAACATCCCGTTGCTTTTGCGCAGCGGCTGTCAGCAGATTAATCAAAGGCCAGGCACGATGATTAGCGCTAATAGGTTGCTTATCGTTATCCGAATCTTCGTCTGAGGAATTATTTTGTGATGAAACGGTTTCTTTTTGAGACGCTGCTTTTAATTTTTCCAATGCCGCTGGAACATCGGCCGCTAAGATAGCGCCTGGAACAGTTTCGCTGTGCCCCATCATTTTCAGTAATGCCAACGCATCTTCTTTAAACATCATGATATCGGTGTATGCATCGGTCGAGAAAGTAACAAACATATTTTCCTAATGAAGGATAGATGAAATGATCATCATGGTTGGCGAAGATTGACGACAATATCCGCACCCAACTTTCCAGTAGTAAATGCGGAATCGCTAAATTTCGGAAAAGCGGTTTGATTTTCAGGATTATTCGATAATCCAAACGGCTCATCTGGCATCATGTTCCAACGCAGTTTTAATTTGCGATCGGCGTTCTTGTCGTGATAAACCGCAACCGCATAGGTGCCAGATTGATCCAAATTCATGCACACAATATGCTGCTCATCGGTCGCAGGAATGCGCACCGTGCGTTTTCGCCCTTTTTTAAATAAAAAGTTATCCGGGTCATTGTTATATAACCCTACATTTAATACCCCTCCCGATCCAACACCATTTACTGTGACCCTGATTTGCGACGTATTTGCATTACATTGATCGGGTACCTCATGCGGTTTTATAAGGGGTTTCTGACTCATGCCCGTTGTCGGCAATAGAAAACCGAATAATAAAATTGATGTCATCAGAAAGCGTGTTTTAGCAAAATTTATTGTCTGGTTCATTACAAAAAGGCTTAATTGCGTCTATAAATGACTTTAGAGTATTCCATAAAGCCGTAAGTTATTCAAACCGAATCTGTATCTCCCGAATATAAGTTAGGTCAAAAACGGCTCGTTTAAGTTTCTCAACTTGATCTTTTGCATCAGAAATATTAGACAAAATTTCAATCGGCAAATCTAATTCGACATCGATGCCACCTGAAAGATAGTGCAAGGTGACATTTTCAATTGCCGAAGACGGAAGATCGTTCCATTGTTGTTTTAACGCTTGAATAACTTGATCGCGTAACGGCAAGTCGATGCACAGATCGACCATTTCATCATTTTCAGGATCGATATGTACAGTGATGTCGGTCACATCTTCTATTTGTTTGAATAAACGGTGGCGAACGACATCCCCGATGCGATGCCCTTCAGATACGCTTAAACGCGAATCGACTTGAATATGCACATCAATCAAAATATTGCTGGCGCTTTTTCGAGTACGCAACATATGAATAGACTGAACACCATTCACTGCTTCAATGTGCTGCCGGATCAGCGCGACTTTTTCCGGTTCCAATGCAGAATCGATCAACTCTTGAGCGCTAGAGCGAAGCAAATCAATACCAATTTTCGCAATCATAGCAGCAACGATTACCGCAGCGATGGCATCAAGATAGGCATGGCCAAGCATTACTCCCAGAATTCCCACTAATACCACGATCGATGAAAAAGCATCCGAGCGACTATGCCACGCATTCGCCATCAACATGTCTGAACGCAGACGCTGTGCCGCTTTCATCGTATAACGATAAATCCATTCCTTAGTTATTACCGACACCCCTGCAACAGAAAGAGCCAAAGTGCTGAGATCGATTACAATATCGTTATCATCCATTCTTTGGATCGCGTGATAACCGATTCCAAATGCCACACCGACAAGGACTATACCTAACGTAGCCGTGGTGATGGTCTCAATACGCCCATGACCATATGGATGTTCATTATCGGCTTCTTTATGAGAATGCTTGGCTGCATACAACACCATAAAATCGGTCACTAAATCCGATAATGAGTGTATACCATCGGCTATTAGCGCTTGAGAATGTGAAAGCCAGCCAATTGAAATTTTGGCAATACCAAGCAAAAAATCCACGACAGAACCGATCAGGGTCACTTTGCGAATTTCTTGATAACGTTGTTGCAGCATTGTTATTTATCCGCTCGCGACGGGAAACGTCGATGTTCTACTTTATGCTGATGTTGTGTCATTTGACATGCACGACGGAATCCTATTAATGACTTTTGCACATGCCCCAGTACTGTATCCGGCGAGTAACCCGAGTGATGTCCCGATTCACTCATACCGGAAGGTAACTCAGATAACAATTCCAATCCTTGCATGACATGCTCCATCGTATAAATCGCAAATCTGTTTGCTTTAACTGCTGAAACAACATCACGATGTAAAACCAAATGCTGATGGTTGGCTTGTGGAATCAACACCCCTTGTTCGCCGGTCAAACCTGCTTTGACACATAATTTGAAATATCCTTCAATTTTGTCATTGATCGCACCCACCGGTAACACTTCGCCAAATTGATTCATTGCTCCCGTGATAGCAATACCCTGCTTAAGCGGTACATTCGATAACGAAGACAATAAGGCATAGAATTCTGCGCAAGACGCCGAATCTCCTTCGATGCCCGCGTATTCTTGCTCAAAAACAATAGATGCATTGAGTGCCAACGGCGCAATATGCGAAAACAGCGCCGATAAATAATTTTGCAAAATCAGCACGCCTTTGTCATGAATCGGGCCCGACATATCGACTTCACGAACGACATTTAATAAACCATCTTCGCCGGGAAACGTACGTGCAGTAATACACGCAGGTGTACCAAACTGACAATCGCCCCATTCAATTTGCGTCAAAGCATTGAGTCTTCCAACTTGCGAGCCAGACAACGCAATGAGAATTTCTCCATCTAGAATCGACTGACGCAACAGCAATTCAGGGCTATTATTGCGCAAATCTCGGGCATGCAACGCAGCTTCAATATCCATCACTTCAACCACTTCACCTTGTCGGACAAGGCATTGCGATCCACTTTCCAATACTAACGCTTTAGTATCCGCAAAAATAGCACTTTGATATTTTTGATGCTCAACCGAGCGGTGCGATTCTTCCAATAAATACGCCACTGCGGCGGCAGAAAAATGGGGTAATTGTGTTTCAGTACATAGCCTGGCGATAAAAACAGAAAATCCTTTGTATGTTTGCTCACTGGCTAAAAAGCTTTTGCAAAAATCCACTTTAACGCGAAAATGCCGCATCAACTCTGGATCATCTTCTTGCAATTCGTAATAATCCTCAGCGGAACCGATCAAAACAATTTTGACATTTGTTTGAAATGCTTGCGATTGCAAAAATACAGACGCACTGGTATTCGGAACAGCAGACACCAACTCCACATGAACGCTCAAGTTACGCAAGAATTGTCGAAACTTAATCCACAACACCTCATTACTGAGTAAATCGTCTATATGCAAAAGGATAAAACCACCGTTTGCCTTTAATAAACTTCCTGCAACGATACAAGAAAAATCAGCATGAGATTTCCCATTTTTTAACGGGTAATATAAATAACCAAATAGCGATGAAACCGTCGGATTTTCTTCGATTATTACTGGTGCCCCAGTCAACTCAGCATTGTCTATCAGCAAATTTACGCGATCAATCGATAACACGTGCTGCAACTCAGTTTTCCAATGATCATTTTTATTGTCGCTACGAAGAAAATCCGATAAACAAAATTCAACCTCGGATTGCATTTGCTTAAAGTATGCTTCCATATGCCGTTGCGCATCGTGCTGTAACTGCAGATTAGATTGTACTTGGACAAAAGCCGTATCAATGTTTTTTTGAATCCGATTATCATTGGATTCCGCAGCAGTCTCATTTAGAGAGTCCGCAACGTTTGCTAACAACCATTTTCTCATGTCTAAATAAGCATGTTGTAGCTGACGACCCACTCCTGCTGGAAGACACAGAATAATTGGTTTAATGGCAGCATCCATGCTATGCAAAACACATAAATCTTGTGGCACAGGTCTGCTGGCAGCCAGTTCAACCATTAAATCTTGCAACAAAGAACGCCGCCCCGATCCGGGCTTACCTAACACAAACAAATGATAGTCTGGCTGTTGCATGTTCAAGCCATATCGTGCAGCAGATTCTGCATTTTTTTGTCCGAGCCACTGTCGGGATTGTGAATCCGCAATCAGCTCTGATGTATTTTTGAATCCTAAAGATTCCGGTTGGACAGTAACGCGTAGATCAGAAAATTTGAGCGATGAGGCTGACATGGTTAATCTTCAAAAACACAACAAATGTTATTAATAAAACTTGGTATTCTACGTATTCAAAGATTTGTCATCAAAATAACCAGTAAGCAACAACGCCAAAGGCGTGTTTTATTCGCACAAACTTGGTTGATTGTTGTAAAACCCCCAATGATACTTCCTAGAAAGCATAAGCTTTATATGTATCGACTCTCGGTATTATTAAAAGAACATATTATTATGTGTTTTTAAAAAATCAAGAAATCGAACACAATTTACACAGTGCCAATAATTCCTTCAAAAAACGATTGTGAACTCATAAAGCGATAAGTGCAAAACTGTATTTGTTTATAATACAAACAAAATCGATTTATACTACGCTGCCCGTATCGATGAAAATAAAGAGAATGAATTATCGCTACTGAAAAATCATTTCAGTAAGCGTTTATCATTATAACAAGCAACAGTGACCTAAAATTACTAAAAACGAATTAATGTTCTGATTAATTAGCTTGATGGATTCCATTATTTTTTTGACAGTCTAGCTTGTTATTAAAAACAACATAAAAAATGTTTCACGTGAAACATCGCAATAAAACTGTTTCCACTTCATGTAATATGACCAACTGACGAATTTTATCGTAATGCAGCTATGAGTTTTCAATCAACTTTCGATGTTATTGTGGTAGGCGGCGGACATGCCGGGACCGAGGCTGCGCTGGCTGCAGCACGTATGGGTTGCGACACATTGCTACTGACGCATAATATCGAAACCATCGGACAGATGTCGTGTAATCCTTCTATAGGCGGCATTGGGAAAAGTCATTTAGTCAAAGAAATAGACGCGCTTGGTGGAATCATGGGAATTGCAACCGATGAATCCGGCATTCAGTTTCGCGTTCTGAACGCCAGCAAAGGTCCGGCCGTCAGAGCAACGCGTGCACAAACCGATCGGATACTATATAAGCAAGCTATTAGAAAGCGCATTGAAAATCAACCTCATTTGGTCGTGATGCAGCAATCGGTTGATGACTTGATTATCGAACGCGATCAAGTCGTCGGGGTGATCACGCAACTCAACATCTCGATTCGCGCTCGCGCAGTGATTCTTACTGTAGGAACGTTCCTCGCTGGATTGGCGCATATCGGTAGGACTAATTTCAAAGCAGGACGAGCGGGTGATCCGCCCAGTTTAACTTTAGCACAGCGATTACGCGACATGGAATTTCCTGCGGGGCGCTTAAAAACGGGCACGCCGCCGCGCATCGATGGCCGCAGCTTGGATTATTCCAAGCTGCAAGAGCAGCCGGGTGATTTTCCAACACCCATATTCTCATTTATGGGAAACGCGATTTCTCATCCCAAGCAGATTTCTTGTTGGATTACCAGTACGAACGATGAAACGCATGACATCATCCGAGGTGGATTGGTCGACTCGCCATTATATACAGGAAAAATTGAAGGTATCGGTCCACGCTATTGTCCTTCGATTGAAGATAAAGTAGTGCGTTTCTCCGAACGGCATTCGCATCAAATTTTTCTCGAACCGGAAGGTCTTGGCACACATGAAATCTATCCTAATGGAATTTCGACTAGTTTGTCGTTCGACGTTCAAGTCAAATTGGTGCATTCGATTAAAGGACTGGAAAATGCGCACATTACTCGACCAGGTTATGCCATTGAGTACGATTATTTCGACCCGCGAAATTTAAAACGATCTCTTGAAACAAAGACTATCCAGAATTTGTTTTTTGCAGGGCAAATCAATGGCACGACAGGCTATGAAGAAGCCGCTGCGCAAGGACTTTTAGCAGGCATCAATGCGGTGCAAAAAATTCGCGAACAAGATGCTTGGATTCCACAACGCCATGAAGCCTACATTGGTGTTCTCATTGATGATTTGGTTACTTCTGGAGTTACCGAACCCTATCGTATGTTTACTAGCCGCGCAGAATATCGTTTACAACTGCGCGAAGATAATGCCGATCTGCGGTTGACAGAAACGGGTCGACAATTGGGTTTGGTGGATAATGCTCGCTGGCAAGCATTTACTGAAAAACAACAGGCAATCGAACGCGAACAACAACGATTACATGCAGTCAGACTGTTTCCTACTACGCTGCCGGAAGCAGATGCTATGCGAGTTTTAGGAAAAATCATTGAGCGCGAATATACTTTGATTGATCTGTTACGCCGTCCCAACGTAACTTATGATTCATTGATGACGCTACCAGGTGCCGGGAATGCGGTGGACGACTCGCAAGTAGCTGAACAAGTTGAAATACAGGCAAAATATCATGGTTACATTCAGCGACAACATGAGGAAGTGTCTCGACAAGCGCAATATGAAAATACGCTTCTGCCAACGGATATCGATTACACGGTTGTCAAAGGCCTATCGAACGAGGTACAGCAAAAACTCAATCAACATAAACCAGAAACCATCGGGCAAGCATCGAGGATTTCTGGCATTACGCCAGCAGCCATTTCACTATTATTGGTTCATTTAAAACGTGGGTTTTCAACCCAAAACACACAACGCAGCGCATGATTACACAAAATGAAATCAATGATAGGCTGCATGCATTAAACGATGATGTAATAATCCCAAGCAATCATCTTGCAGAATTAATCGCGCGCTACGTATTCTTGATTGAAAAGTGGAATCGCACTTACAATCTAACAGCCGCCAAAAATTCACAGGAAATTTTTCAACACCATGTCATGGACAGCTTGTCGGTATTATCGTATGTAAAAGGCACTCAAGTAGTCGATGTCGGAAGTGGCGCGGGCTTTCCTGGCATTGTAATCGCATTAGCAAAACCAGATTGGAACATCAGCTTGATTGAAGCGAATCAAAAAAAAGCATCGTTTCTACAACAAGTAAAAATTGAACTGATGCTAACAAACACAAAGGTTGTCGCAACGCGAGTTGAACATTTTCGGCCACAGTATCAAACTAATAGCATCATCTCACGCGCATTTGCTAGTTTGGGCGATTTCATTTCAATAACGAAACATTTGGCACCAAAAGGCGCTTCTAGTTTAGACTGTCAATGGATTGCAATGAAAGCACATTGCACAACAGAAGAGCTCGACCAGGTACAGAAACCTTATGTCATCAAGCAGAATATTTTATTACAAGTGCCGGGTTTAGAAGCAACTCGCCGGTTGATTGTCATCGAAAAATTAACGGAAAAAGACGATTCGCAGTTCAAGCAACAATTGGTTCATTAATACAATGCTAATGTAATTGCAGGGGCAACCATTATGACGAAAATTCTTGCTGTGACCAACCAAAAAGGGGGGGTCGGCAAAACTACCACCACGGTCAATCTGGCCGCCAGTCTTGCAGCATCTGGGCAACGTGTGTTATTGATTGATTTAGATCCACAAGGCAATGCCACGATGGGAAGTGGCATCAACAAACAAGGCATTGAACTGACGATTTATCATGTTTTGTTGGGAGAATCGGCTATTCAACAAGCTCGCGTGACCAGCCCGCAAGGAAAATATGATTTGATTCCCGCCAATCGCGATTTAGCCGGTGCAGAAATCGAAATGATCGACTTACCAGAACGCGAGTTACGTTTAAAATCAGCGCTTGAATCGATCGAAAATGAATACGACTTCATTTTAATTGATTGTCCGCCGGCGCTGAATATGTTGACGTTGAACGCATTATGCACCGCGCAAGCAGTGATGATCCCGATGCAATGTGAATATTATGCGCTAGAAGGATTAAGTGATCTGGTTAATACCATCAAACGGGTGCGCAGTAATTTTAATCCTGTGCTACGCATAGAAGGACTTTTGCGCACGATGTTTGATCCGAGAAACATTCTCGCGCAGCAAGTCTCTGAACAATTGCAAAAACATTTCGGTAACAAAGTATATCGCACGGTAATTCCTCGTAATGTGCGGTTAGCGGAAGCACCAGGATTTGGCGCTCCAGTCTTGTATCACGATGGCCAATCCAAAGGCGCTCAAGCCTATTTGGATCTCGCTAAAGAAATTCTTGGCAGCTGAATAAAAAAGCCATCAGCACGAAGTTAAGGAAGTCATAACATGTTAAAACTAAAAGGATTAGGGCGTGGTCTGGATGCGTTGCTAGCCGGAGATGGCACCGATGGTACCGTTGAAGAATCATTGCAACACTTAAATATTTCACAATTGCAGCCGGGCAAATATCAACCGCGTACCAATATGGATCCAACCGCGCTTTCGGAACTCGCTGAGTCAATCAAAGCGCAAGGGGTCATGCAACCCATTCTGGTGCGTCCAATTAATGTCGATCAATATGAAATCATTGCGGGAGAACGGCGCTGGCGTGCGGCACAACTTGCTGGATTGAAGCAAGTACCGGCATTAATTAGAAAAGTGGCTGATGAATCCGCATTGGCGATGTCACTCATTGAAAATATTCAACGAGAAAACCTGAATCCATTGGAAGAAGCTTTAGGGATTCAACGATTAATCAACGAATTTGGCATGACCCATGAATCTGCCGGAGAAGCGCTTGGCAATTCGCGCAGCACCATTTCGAATTTATTGCGTTTGCTTAATTTGTCGGCGCCGGTACAAGATTTGATGATGGCAGGAAAAATTGAAATGGGTCACGGCCGCGCGTTACTTTCCTTGTCTGCCGCTGAGCAAATCAAAATTGCCAATGCGATTGTATTAAAACAATTATCGGTGCGGGAAACCGAAAAAATTGTTAACAAAATCAACAAACCAATTCCCAAGATAGCCAAAAAGCAAGATCGTGATTTATTAAGATTACAAGAAGAAATTTCGCAACGATTAGGTACGCAAGTCACTATCAAAGCAAACAAAAATGGTCACGGCAGTATCGTCATTCAATACAGTAATCTGGACCAACTGGATGACATTCTCAACAAGTTTTAGAATAATAAAATAATTTTCAGTAACCGTTAAAACAAGGTACGTTATGGATGCAAGATTACTCGATATTCTGGTATGCCCGTCATGCAAAGGCCCATTGATTTATAAAAAAGATGACAAGGAACTGATTTGTAAACCAGATCGCCTAGCATTCGCCATCAAAGATGGAATTCCAGTGATGCTGATCGAAGAGGCGCGTCGTATTGCAGACGAAATTGAAATTAAATGATCACAAAAGAATGAACTCGAATTTATTAATGGAACCTCGCTTAGCGGCAATAATAGGAGCACTAACCGCTGATGCTGCGGCACTAGGGTTACATTGGCTATATGATACGGAACGCATTGCACACGTTGAAAAGACTACAGGTTTAGTTTTTTTATCGCCCGATCAGCAAAATTATCGAGATGTCAGCGGTTATTTCGCGCATGGCAACAAAACTTCCGGTGATTCCTCGGGTTACGGCGAGCTGTGTTTATTCATGTTGCGACATTATGCACGGCATGGTCGATTTGACCGTCTATCGTATCAAAGCGAATATTGTGCCTTTTTTGGCCCCGGCGGCGGCTATCAGGGTTATGTCGATTTTCCTATGCGTCAGACGTTACAAGTACTGCTGCCACTGAAAATGGAAGACTTTCCAGAGCAATCTGGCGCGGATGACGACCAATTTGCCGCATTGTCGACATTACCCGTTGTGGTTACCATGCATAGCGGTACGATCGAAGCATTGATGGTGCAAATCGAACGCATCGTGCGCATCACGAATAACAATGCTGATGCTCTCTCCGCAGCAAAATATGCCGGAAGCGTACTGTGGAATGTGTTGCAAGGGAAATCCATCCATCAAGCGTTAACTGATTCGTTAGCGCACGCTGGAGAAAAATTAACCACACGCATCGAACAAGCACTACAGACTCCGAAACTAAGCTGTATCGATGCAGCAAAACAGTTTGGTTCCAGTTGTCATGTTTTGGAAGGCATGCCGTTGATTGCGCACATTCTTCAACATGCCCATGATTTTCGCTCAGCGGTACAAGAAAATATTCGTGTGGGCGGTGATAGCTGCGGACGCAGCATCATGCTGGGAGCTATTATGGCGTCTCAATCCGCAACACAATGCAAAACCGATACCGCGATTCCGTTGGAATGGCTAGCGCGTTACAGAAAACTCATCGTTGCTGCAGATGCTTGGGCAAAACTTTCTGTGAGTGGATAAAATTACTTGAAATCGATATAATTTAAGGGATTAGCCGAATTTATTAGAACTAGAATAAGCCTTGACATACATTAATCAAATCATTCATCGCATCAATATTACCCGTCTTACACGCAAATAATATATCGAGAATACCTTGTTTGTTTCTTGCATGTTGTTATGGATGTAACCGTTGTAAAGTGAATCGCTATGAATTCATTGCTTATTCTTGATATGTTTCACATCATTGATTATTTAATTGCGGAGAAATAATGAGTCATACGCTTTATGAAACAACCGTGCAACGCGTTCAACGCTGTGAATTGGCCGTACCCGGTTCCAGCCCAGGAATGTTCGAGAAAGCGCTAAATAGCGGCGTTGATTTTGTTTTTTTGGATTTGGAAGACGCCGTCGCACCCGACGATAAAATCCAAGCTCGCAAAAACATTATTCAAGCGCTGAATGATTTGGATTGGAAAGGACATGGCGTTACCGTTTCGGTGCGTATCAATGGTTTAGATACGCAATACATGACGCGCGATGTCGTTGATTTGATGGAACAAGCGGGCGACAAAATTGATACCTTGCTGATTCCCAAAGCAGGCGTTTATTCCGACATCTACATGGTGGAAGCGATGGTAACGCAGCTTGAAAAACAGCAAGGTCTGAAAAACCGCGTTGGATTGGAAGCGCTTATCGAAACCGCATTAGGGATGGCAAATGTTGAAGATATCGCACGTCAAGGCGCATCCGGGCGATTAGAAGCGTTACATTTTGGTGTTGCCGATTACGCTGCGAGTAATCGTGCCAGAACCACCAATATTGGCGGACTGAATCCGGATTATCCGGGTGATCAATGGCATTTTGCCATCAGCCGCATGATCGTAGCGTGCCGCGCATACGGTCTACGGCCTATCGACGGTCCTTTTGGTGATATCAAAGATCCTGAGGGTTACATTGCTGCCGCTAAACGTGCGGCTGCACTGGGTTGCGAAGGCAAGTGGGCGATTCATCCTACACAAATAGAACTCGCCACAGAAGTTTTCACACCGCCTGAGCGTGAAATCGAAAAAGCCAAACGCATCTTAGCAGCACTCAAAGAAGCCGCAGCTCAGGGCAAAGGTGCCGCCGCATTAGACGGACGCTTAATCGATGCTGCTTCAGAACGCATGGCCAACAATGTGGTTAAAATCGCAGAAGCCATTGCTGCAAAACATTAATATATCGAGGCCGCGACAAGCGGCCTTAGTTTTTTGACTTTTTTAAAAAACGAGGGAAGTAATTGAATATTCATGAGTATCAAGCCAAAGAAATTTTGGCTGAATATGGCATCAAGATTGCGGAAGGCGGTTTAGCTTACAGCGTTGAAGAAGCGGTACAACGCGCTCGCGAAATCGATGGTGACGTATGGGTGGTCAAAGCGCAAATTCATTCCGGAGCAAGAGGCAAAGCGGGTGGCATTAAGATTTGCAAATCGCATACGGAAGTTGAAAAAGCGGCTGAAGAATTGCTGGGTAAAAAGTTAGTTACCCATCAGACAGGGCCTGCTGGAAAAATTTGCTCACGCTTGTATATTGAAGCCGGCACACAGATCGCTAAGGAAATTTATCTGTCATTTTTGATCGATCGTATCAGCGAACGCGTGATTATGATCGGTTCAGCGCAAGGCGGCATGGAAATCGAGAAATTAGCAGAAACCAATCCAGAAGCTATCATTAAAGTCTACATCGAGCCAGCGGTTGGATTGCAAGATTTTCAAGCAAGAAAAATGGCTTTTGCATTAGGAATCGATGCTTTACAGCTCAACCAAGCCGTAAAAACGATCAAAGGTTGTTACCGCGCGCTGCGGGATTTGGATGCTAACACACTAGAAATCAACCCATTAGTCGTTACTCACAATAACGAGATTGTCGCGCTCGATGCAAAAATGGCCTTTGATGAAAACGCATTGTTCCGTCGCCACAAAATTGCCGAATTACGCGATAACAGTCAAGTCGATAACCGCGAAGTTGCGGCCGCCGAAGCAGGCTTAAGTTATGTTGGGCTAGATGGTGATATCGGATGCATGATCAATGGCGCGGGTTTAGCGATGGCTACCATGGATATGATTAAGTTAGCTGGTGGCGAGCCCGCTAATTTTCTTGATGTAGGCGGTGGCGCTTCGGCAGAACGCACCGAGAAAGCTTTTCGTTTGGTATTGGCGGATGCCAATGTCAAAGCCATGTTGGTCAACATTTTTGCGGGAATAAACCGCTGTGACTGGATTGCCGAAGGTGTTGTGCAAGCAGTAAAAAATATCGATATGAAACTGCCATTGGTTGTTCGCTTATCCGGCACGAATGTAGAAGAAGGTCGACGCATCATTGCGGAAAGCGGTTTGCCCATTATCACTGCAGATACTTTAGCCGATGCCGCCGAAAAAGTTGTGCGCGCTCGCAATGAAGCCGTAGCACAGAAAGAAAAGACGGGAGTATAACGTGGCCATATTAATTAACGAAAAAACAAAAATTATTGTTCAAGGTTTTACTGGAAGAATCGGGTCTTTCCACGCGCAGGAAATGATTGACTATGGTTCCAACGTGGTAGGTGGCGTAACTCCAGGCAAAGGCGGACAAACGCATCTAGGTTTACCGGTGTTCAATACGGTAGAAGAAGCCGTGCAGCAAGTTGGCGCAGAAGCCAGTATTGTATTTGTTCCACCGGCATTTGCAGCAGATTCGATCATGGAAGCCGCTGATGCTGGTATCAAGTACTGCGTTTCCATCACTGACGGCATACCGACGCAAGATATGATGCGAGTAAAAAGCTATCTGCGCGGTTTCCCGGCCAATAATCGCATGTTACTGACCGGTCCCAATTGCGCGGGCACCATTAGTCCAGGACGCGCCATGCTAGGGATTATGCCAGGACATATTTACATGCGTGGTAACGTCGGTGTGGTAGGACGCTCCGGCACGCTAGGTTATGAAGCTGCCGACCAAATGCGGTTACTCGGCATTGGTATTTCGACTTCGGTAGGCATTGGCGGCGACCCTATTCCTGGCAGCTCGCATCGCGATATTCTTGAACGCCTGGAACAAGATCCGGAAACCAAAGTTGCATTAATGATTGGTGAAATTGGTGGTCCGCAGGAAGTAGAGGCGGGCCGCTTTGCCAAAGAAAACATGACTAAACCGCTGGTTGCTTATATTGCCGGATTAACAGCTCCTGAAGGCCGTCGCATGGGACATGCTGGTGCGATCATTTCGTCCGCTGGTGAAAGCGCTGCGGAAAAAGTTGCGATATTAAAAGAACTGGGCGTTACCATCTGCCCAACACCTTCGTTAATGGGTCAAACGATCGCAGAAGTACTGGCAAAAATTTAATCTCTTTCCCAAAAACCTACCAACTTATCAATCGAAGTTGGTAGGTTCTCATGATTTAATCAAACACGATTCGTAGTTTTTGAAATTAATATCAATCTCGTTTTTTATCGCCTAGGTCTATGGAAAATAATTCAGCACAAATCACCGCAAAAAAAATTTCAATCATGGCACGCTTTCTTTTTCTCACGCGTTGGCTGCAATTACCTTTATATTTAGGATTAGTGCTTGCACAATGCGTTTACGTTTATCACTTTTGGGTCGAGTTAGTCGATTTAATCGGCGCAGTGTTAGGTAATCAACAAGCTCTGCAACACATTATGGATTCCGTCGCGGTAGAAAATAGTGCGCACAAACCGCATAAATTAGGCGAAACCGCTATCATGCTAGTGGTACTCGGATTAATCGATGTGGTGATGATTTCCAATCTACTAATTATGGTTATCATCGGCGGTTATGAAACATTCGTATCACGCATGAACTTGGAGGGTCATCCCGACCAACCAGAATGGCTATCGCATGTGAATGCATCGGTTCTAAAAGTAAAATTGGCCACCGCAATTATAGGAATTTCATCGATCCATTTATTGAAGACTTTCATCAATGCCAGCGCCTATGATGAAAAAACATTGATCGCACAAACCGGTATACACATTGCCTTTCTACTTTCTGCGCTGTCCATTGCTTATTGCGATCGATTGTTATCGCATAATCAAGAAGATAATCACAATTGATGAGTGCGTACAACGAAAAATATTTGCCGACTTCTTTTTTAATCCTAAAATATAGCTGATCAGGCTTGAAGTTGTCATCAAACTTTCTGTGATTTTTTTCACAGACTTATTTCTTCCAGGAACATATTCTTGTATTAATTCGGAAATTTCCGAAGCCACCTGAATATTTTGGAGATAAAAATGAGTTATATCTATGGTACGAATGATGATAATTTTTGGTTAAGGGACGGTAGTAGACCTGACGCAATGTATGAATTGGATGGAGATGACTTTATCTGGAGAAATGATGTAGATAACGCGCTTGATGATACCAGCAGCGATGCTATCTCTGACGTAAATGGCGATGATGTCATCATCAATGCGACTGATTGGTCCAGATGGAATTCTGGAGACGAGTTTTACGAGGAAAATGACAACGATTTTCTCGTTAGTGCTGATAATCTTGATACCATTTACGACTAAGATAACAAGCGAGGTAATGTTATTGATAGCAAAGAAATATAACTATTTTTCTGACAGGGAAGACAATGACTATTTTTTGATGGGAACGCGGTATTACGATTTTCGATTGCGGTAAGCCGTTCGCCAAAACTTAACTAAGCATTCATACTAAAACCGCCCATCAACACCAATAATCCATTGAGAGCTGTTTCTACAGCCTTAAAACGAATTAGATCTCTATCCCCACTGAAATTTTTTATTTCTTTTTGCAGCAGGCCATCTTTAATAGCCCAAGTAAAACACACCATGCCTATAGGTTTTTCGATTGTTCCACCTCCTGGGCCAGCAATGCCCGTAATCGAAACACCAATGTGTGCATGGCTTCTATTAAGAGCACCCGCTACCATTTCTTGTGCGGTTTGTGAAGATACTGCGCCAAATCGTTCTAAAGTAGATGATTGAACGCCTAATGTCTCTTGTTTAGACAGATTACTGTACGTAATAAAGCCTCGGTCGTACCATGCGGAACTTCCCGGAACAGAAGTAATAACCTGACCTAGCCAGCCGCCGGTGCAGGATTCTGCGGTTACTAACATCATTCTTTGCTGAGAAAGCGCTTTACCGACTTGCTGGGACAGCTCATATAAAACGTTATGTTCAGACGTATAAATTGTCAATTCATCCTTTGGTTACACGGCGTAGCATTCAATCACTGATTGGATAGAGCGCTAGTCAATTCAATTATTTCTTTACCCATTGTTCATTGACTTGAATCCAGGTTCCTCCAGGCAGTGTTTTGAACAGTTCTTGCGCATAAACTTTACCGACTTGATCAACACTTACGCCTTGTGCAGCCGCTTTTTGCTGATAAATTTCTCTGCGTTGCGCATTGATTGTATCGGCTTGTGAACGTGCACTGGAATCTCGTGCCACGACATAACCGGTAGAACTTTCACCAATGGCACCAGATGCACGCAATTCTTCCAACGAAGCCGCCAATGCAACTGATGTGAATAATACAAAGGTAACAAACATAATTATAAAAACCTTCTCTCGCGAAGTCATAGTGCACTTTTCATTCATAGGTTTTATCATGAAGACTCCATTGCATAAGCATTAAATTGTTAGAAAATACCAGGATTTGTAGCGATATCTTTTTTTGCATCTTCTTCCAGCTTCACACGAATATCCGCATCGAGTTTGATGTTCAAGTTAATAGTGATCGGCTCAGAAGGAGGATCGACTTTGACAGTTGGCGTACATCCGCTCAAAATCCCATACCCAAAAATCAACAGAATACTCATTAAACCAAATACAGGTTTCACAAAATTAGTCATTTTCACTGTGTCAATCTTAGGAACAGCGGCTGGATTCTCTTCGGGCATGATGATGCTCCTTTTCAATGGATTATCAATGATAATATGAAAAACAGATTTACAAGCACAAGATTCAAAATTTGTGAAGTTTATCTGCTAGGTATCAAGGATTTTCATGGCAGATTGTTGACACCGGTCGAAAATTGACCAGAATAGGGTAATTATACCGGTTGGAATAATGATCATTCGCTCCGCATGAGTGGCGTAATTTGAGTCCAATCGCTCTGGGTATCTGGCACAAGCCATCGATCAGAAAAGATTTTATGATATTATTCGAGCCCGATTGAGATATTAATCCCAGCATCGTAACTATTTGTTTAATTTAAAGGTAGTATGAATGATTTTCTGGCGTGTAAAATCACTTGATGCCATCCTGGCTACTGCAGAAAAGAAAAGTCTTCACCGCACCTTGGGTGCATGGCAGCTCACTCTCTTGGGTATTGGCGCAATTATCGGCACGGGTATTTTTGTTCTGACTGCCGAAGCAGCGCAAAAGGCCGGACCTGGCATGATGCTTTCGTTTGTCATTGCCAGTTTTGTTTGTACCGTCGCAGCACTCTGCTATTCCGAACTGTCTTCCATGGTGCCCGTTTCCGGGTCTGCTTATACCTATTCTTATGCAGTGCTGGGCGAATTGGTCGCATGGCTGGTTGGATGGGCGCTCATGCTGGAATACTCCGTCGCTGCAAGTGCTGTTGCTGTCGGCTGGTCAGGCTATTTCGTTGGCCTTATGCAAAACTCGCTTGGGGTAGAGATACCCTTTGCGTTGGCAAATGGACCTTTTGCTGGCGGAATTATTAACCTACCGGCAGTTTTCATCTGCATCCTGGTGATCGCACTCCTAGTCATCGGTACACGGGAAAGCGCAACATTTAATGCCACGCTCGTTGCTATCAAGATTGCCGCATTAACGCTTTTCATTGCGTTAACACTACCGGTTGCTAGTCTGGAAAATTTCCACCCTTTTTTGCCGTTAGGGGAAGCCGGTGTGATTGCTGCGGCATCGTCCATATTTTTTGCTTATGTTGGATTCGATGCGGTTTCGACAGCCGCGGAGGAAACCAAGGATCCGCAGCGCAATGTGCCCATTGGGTTGATTAGTTCGCTGGTAATTTGCACTGTTTTTTACCTGCTTATCTCGGCCGGCGCCATCGGCGCCATCGGTGCGCAACCGCTGTTGGATGAAACCGGCAAGAATTTAGTGCCGGGTTCTTTGAGATTGGCCGAGCAATGCCAATCACTGGCCGCTCTCGGGCAGCAACCCCTAGTTTGTTCACGTGAAGCATTGGCGTTGGTTTTACGTGAGATTGGCTGGGAAAAAGTCGGTAATTTCCTGGGACTTACCGCTTTCCTGGCACTGCCTTCGGTGGTTCTGATGATGTTGTTCGGCCAGACACGCATTTTTTTCGTCATGTCCCGCGACGGTCTACTGCCGGAAGTATTAAGCCGCATTCACCCCCGCTTCAAAACACCGCATGTTGTTACTTACGTAACAGGTTTGGGTGTCATGGCTGCCGCCGCTTTCTTGCCCGTCGGAAAACTGGCGGATATCTCCAATTCCGGAACGCTGTTTGCTTTTATGGTTGTAGCATTTACTGTCATGATCCTGCGCATTAAAGACAAGAGCCGTGTACGCCCTTTCCGGACACCCGCAGTTTGGCTGATCGGCCCGCTTGCCGTGGTTGGCTGTATCACGCTTTTTTTCTTTTTGCCAACCGATGCAAAACTGGTGTTTCCGATCTGGTCGGGGATTGGATTGATCTTCTATTTTCTATACGGTTACCGGAAAAGTCACGTTGCTCGAAGCATTAATACACCTGTCGGCGGTGAAGATATCATCAGTCAGGTGCGGCCTCTGGCCGATTGTGACCCGAACGATACAAGCAAAAAGAATTGAACTCGGTGTTTGTCGCGCATCATGCACTCGATTTAACCGCGACCGTTGGAGTGCGAAGTAAAGCGGGCAAAATAACAAGTGTGCAGATCAGGGTAAAAGCCAGCCCCACTGTCAATAGTATCCCCATACTCGCTGTGCCCAAATGCGACGAAAGCATCAAACTGGCAAAATCAACCAGCGCTGTTAGCGCACTATAAAAAATGGCTCGCGCAGTGCTGGTATGAATCAGTACTTCGCTAACCAGCTCATTATTGATGCTCCGATACACCATGTGCAAACTGCTATCGATACCGAGTCCGAGCAATAGCGGCAAAGCAATGATGTTGGCAAAATTAAACGGAACATCCAACAATATGGTAAATGCGGCCGTAAATAGACTCGATAGCAGCAGCGGCAAAAGCACCAACAGGGTATATTTAACACTACGCAACAATGCTAATAAAATGATGACAACACCGATCAGCGATAAAGAAAACGCCTGAATAAATGCCTGCACCACAGCCTCTCCCGCTTCCAGACTGATCACCGGCACACCGATAGCATTCGGCGCTACTTGTTGCACGGAACGTACAAAGCGTCGCAACGCATCGTTATCGGTAAGATCCTCTACTGGATAAACCGCTAGCCGATACCCGCCCGCGTCACTATGCCAGCGATCTTTAAATGCGACCGGCAAGTCTTCCTCACCGAAAACGTTGGCTTCTGTCGCCGTGCGCAAACTTTGCAAAGCCAGTGGCAACATCGCCAGCAGATCGTCTTCGATGGCATACAGCCGTTTACTTTTTTCATCGTTGCTAACCTTATCCAACTGTGCGAACAAATGCGCAAGCGTCGTTTTTAAAGCGCTTGCAGTAACCGCAGATGGATGATCCGGATGATTGGCAATAAACCGGTCCAGCGCCTGAGCCAATCCCCGCAGTGCTTTATACTGCTCCGCCAAAACCGCGTCACTGGTTATCCGAATTTGCGCTGGCGGTGTCGCAGCAATCGGCCCTATCGTCAATGCCATTTCCTGGATGAGCGAGAATTTTTCTTCCTGCTGCTTGGGTACAAAATCCAATATCGTAACGACTTTATTGACTTCGGGCAGATCAGCCAGCCGCTTGGCTAAATTTTCTGTTTCCTGAGGATTATTGGTCAGCACAGCGATATACCAAGGTGACAAATCCGGTTCAGCCAGCAATTCGCGGAAAGTCTGTACTGCCCCCCCTTTCGGATCTTGCATATTCAATAAATTATAGTCGAATCGCACCTGTGGGAGGATCGCCAGTGCCGCAATCGTAGCTACCAGCGTAATCGCATATGTCAGTTTGTGCCATTTCAAGGAGAACTCGAGCACCCGGCCCACCGAACTCTTTGCCGCCGGTTTTGCCACATTTTTTCTCGGCAGGTAACGTAACAATGCCGGGCCGATGACAAGAGTAACCAGCAAACTAATAATCATGCCCGTTCCGGAGATGATGCCGAGCTCGGCCACGCCGCTATAATCGGTCGGTATGAAGGCATAGAAGCCGATCGCATTGGTGACGGTACATGCAGTCAATGCGGCTCCGGCATCGCCACCTGAAATGTAGATGGCTTCTGACGGAGAATGATTAGTCTCCAGAACCTCGCGATAGCGCAGCAGAAAATGGATCGCAAAATCTGCACCTAAGCCGATATACAATACGGCAAAAGCAATAGAAATCAGATTCAAATGCCCGACAGTAGCCGTGGCAAATGCGGCTGTCAGAATTAATCCCATCAGCAAGCAAACCAACACATTAAGAATGTATCCGCCAGTACGCATCGCGAAGAAAAGTACAATACCGACCAACACGAACGTAATGATCCCGGCATATTCCATACCGCGCAGTGAACTGTTCAGTTCTTCCTCGGCCAGAGCCACTTCCCCCGTAATGCGCAAGCGAATTGGACTAGTTTCTGTGATTCCGACACTTTCCGCCGCAGCATGCAACGCGGCGATGGATTGCTCAGCTGGAAATAGCTGAGAAAAATCAAGCCTCGGCTTGATTACGATGAGCTCCTGATAGGTATTCTTTTGCGCTTCGCCACTAAACATGGTCTGCCATGACAACGCTCTGGGCGAATCTTTGAGTCGCGCCTCCAATGTTGCATTGACGCCATTCAACACGGGGCGTAATTCGATATTTCGTCCGTTATCCAACTCATCCACCGCGCTGGTTAGCACATCTGCAAAAGCGGATAGCGAGGGATCGCGGGAAATGCGTGTAATCAATGGCTGTGCTGCGGCCAAACTATCAGTAATGCGCTCAAGCTCAGGAATAGTTTGATAAAGCAACCCGTTACGCGCGGTAAAATCATCCACTCGCGGCGAATACACATCGTAAAAATTGGTGGTATCTTGTTTCAACCGCGCAGCTAAGTTCTCTGTCGCCACACGCACCTGTTCAGGCGTGGGTGCATTCAACACGATGAGGAGCGTATCAATATCTTGCGGAAATGATTCATTGTAGCGTTTCAGGTTGATGCGAAACGGCAAATCTTCGGAAAGCATCTCAGCAGTATCGGTATTCATACCCAAATTGCGCGAGACATATACGCCACTAACGATGGCAACCAATAGTGCTGTTAATAGTACCCACAGCGCATGTTGATAAGAAAACGTGGTCCAACGCGCAAAAATGGCATGGATGCGACTATGTGAAGTTTCCACTGTTATTGTCATTGTTTTGGAAGGAATTGAAACGTTCAGTAATAAGCGTCACTTACACAAGATTCATGGTGTCGGCGATCATCTTATCAATACTACATCGACTGTTATTGAGGCGCTCTTTTAAGCGTAGCGAGTAGTCAAGTTGCACGGAATCTGTCTTTCGGTTTAATTAAATAGGCCAATTTTACATTAAAAACTTAATCTTACGACAGCAAGTCACGCAGTATAGAAGAATATTCCAGAATTTTGTCTGTATACAGGAGGAGACTTTTGCAAAATTCCGTACTGGTATTCCTAACCAACTGTTTTTATTGAACTGAAATTTTATAAAATAGGATTTTGCAAAGGTCTCAGGAGATTCTTTTATCTACAACGTGATAAGCGCTTTATACAGATTATAAAAACTAATCGTAATGATGAGAACTCCTACCAGCATCAACAACATACGTGCGTGAAACTTCTTGCATAAATAGGCGGCAAATGGTGCCGCAAACAAGCCACCGAAAACCAAGCCGATAATCAGCGGCCAAGTATCCGTTTCCATCAACAAAGCAAAAACAGCTGCGCTGGCCAAGGTCAGAAAAAATTCTGCAAAGTTAACAGAACCAATCGTTGTGCGCGGATCGTTGCCTGTTCCGACCAAAGTTGTAGTCACAATCGGCCCCCAGCCACCACCGCCCGCTGCATCCATAAATCCTCCGAAACAGGCCAATTTCCCAACATGCCGAGGGGCGTCTCTACGGATGTTGAGTTGCCGGAATGCTTTACTGAGAATATAAGCCCCCAGCAGCAGCAAATAAGCGGAGATAAAAGGCTTGAATAATGCACTGTTAACCTGCGTGACCAATACCGCGCCTAAAATACCTCCGAGCATTCCAGGCAACAGCAAGCGAGTGAATAATTGTTTATTGACGTTACCAAACTTGGCGTGCGCGATCCCCGAAACACCGGTAGTAAAAATTTCTGCGATATGAACGCTGGCACTGGCCGCAGCGGGACTTGCACCTGATGCCAACAAAAAAGTAGTCGCAGTAACGCCGTAAGCCATACCTAATGCACCATCAACCACTTGCGCAAGAAAACCAACGGCCACAGCACTCCAGAATAGTCTGCTATCAAGTGTTTCGTTAATAATCTTCCAGCTAACTCCCCAATCTTGCGCAAGAAAGAAGCGGATTATCAAAAATCCAATCAGCGAAATTAATACAATAACAGCAAACCATACGGCAACCCGTAAGAAAGGGTGTGCTTCCAAATGAGAAACTGTATCCTCAACAGGAGGCAATCCTAATAGCTGATGTTCCTCATTAACCGGATTACGTGTTAGATCAAGATTACGTATTTTCATGGGCTTGGCTCTGCCTTTTAAAAAAAGGCGAACTATAGCCGGATCCAAGCATAAATAAAAATACTATTTAGCAATATGCTTATATCTAAAAATTGGGTAAAAAGCCTTAAAACCAACAATATTAATAGAAGCTCCTGTTTTTCTCAGGAAAAACTAACCGGTTTTCGATCGCGCAAAGTTCTTGTCTTATTTGATCGGGAACTGACGGACAATGCTCTATGAAGGAATGAATAAAAATACATTTCTATTAGGCAGACGGGTATTTCTTACTTCAACATAAACTCGACCCGCCCACCTTTTTTCTCTTCGACTTTGTCATTTTGTGAAGCTGAGACGATGAAAATACGCTCATCTTGAACGCCGCCATTTTCAATTAACCAGTTATGTGCGGATATTGCTCGCTGCTCCGCCAATGTGGCCAATTCATTTTCAGTTATCTGAATGTGCTGTAACATCAAATGTTCCATCTCTGCATCGGGTAGGCTTTTTGTTAAACCGACAACGTTTTTAGGTTTTTCAAATTTCTCTTTTTTATAGGCTACCGCGAGATATTTGCTATATTCCTCTGGCGTTAATTTTATGTCGCCCAATGCCCCGCTGGTGACACCTTTTTCAGTTTGAACCGCGAGTTTTTGTGCTTTCACTTTATCTTGTAACAGCGCTAATTTGAGTCCGTCATGATCTTGTTCCGCATCGGAAAAACCGGTAATTTCAAGCTTAAGCTCTGATTTATCGGTCATGATTTCGGATAATGATTGCAACCGCTTGGCAGCTTCTTCATTAATGTCAGCAAACCCCGGTGTGAAGGCAATGGTAGAAAGCTCTTCTCCTCCTTCAAACATTGAAGCAATTAACGTAAACGGTGCTGTAATCGCCTTGGTCATCAAATTTACAAAGGCGTCAAAAATGAGTCCGCCCAAATTAAATTGGGGATCATTGATCGTACCCTGGAGCGGTAAATGCAAGTTGATTTCACCTTTGCGATTTTTCAGCAAAGAAATAGCCAAGTCGAGCGGTAACGATACAGCATCTTCACTAGGAATCTTTTCTCCCAAAGTAAACTGATCGATAAAAATTTTGTTATCCGCTGTGAGCTTACCTTTCTCGACATGATAGGTCACATCCGCCGAGAGCTTACCTTTTTGAATGGCATAACCGACATATTTTCCAGAATAAGGACTAAAAGGCGGCAAGTCGATTTCCTTCACTTTAGCTGTCAGATCGAGAAAAAATTCCTCACTAAACGGTTCGATTTTTCCTTTAATTTCCAGCGGGGCTGTTTTATCAACCGCGCCTCGTACATCAATAACACCAAATTTTCCAGGAAACAATGGTCCTATCTGCCCATTTAGGCCCGTTAAGTTTGCACGGTAATTCGGCTTAATGAAACGATCATGAAAATTAACATTACCGCGTTGTAACAATACCTTGGCAATTTGAATCACGGTTTCTTTTTCCGGATTTACTTGTGGGTTTTTAGGATTTTTCTCAGTCGTGGTAACTTTGACTTCCACAGCATTTTTGTTATCCGCAGAATCGACATCAACTTCAATGTTTTTATCAATATTGATAATTTCAACCAGATTCAATTTTCCTGTTGGTAACAAAACCGCACGTGCATAAAAATCGCTAAACGTTACGGTATTCATATCAATACGCATTGGATTATTGACAACTTTCAAAGCAGTAATATCCAGTTTTTTCCAATTCAGCAGATCGAGTGCATTTTTTTCGTCGAAAACATGCAGGTTATAAAGTTTTGCATCGCCATTAACATGGAATTGCAATACTGGATTTTGCTGCGCCTTGACGTTGCCCAGAAAGGAAACGTCACCGCCTGTGATTAATGCATTCAACTTGTTACCGGCCAACCCCTGAAGCGGAACCAAATTAACCGAATCAAGATCAAGCATCAAATTAGTATCGAGAGGTGCCCACGCCAAATTGCCATCAACCTTAAATTTGCCGCGCTCATTGATCCGCGCTTTAACCGATAATTTCAACGGTTTGATGCCTTCTAAATCAATGCCACTCACTTTAATGTCAAGTTGATCAACCACCATTGGCGGCGTTTTCGTCAAATTCAGATCTTCATACCGCAACGCAGATTGTTCGAGTTTGATACTTTTTATTTGGACTGTCCAAGGCGCATCGTTAGCAACCGCTTTTTTATCTTCTTTCGGCGGCACATCAACTTTATCCGCACGTGCAGCTTTTTCAGTATCGTTTTGAACTTCTTTTGGCGAATTCTTAGCAGTATCGCTGTTTGCAATTTGTACTTGAACGGGATTATTGGGGTCTGGTTTACGGCCCGGTAACGGAACCCACGCAAGTTTCATTTTTGTCGCTTTAACCTTCGCGACAGCTTTGGGTTGCGTTTTTGCCCGACCAGCTTTTGCCGGAGATGCTTTCGCTACAGGCTTTGATTCAGCTTCTTTATTCCTAGCTACGCTACCAGCCGGTTGAAACAGACGCATTAAATCGATATTACCCGAGGTATCACGACGCAATGTTGTACGCAGGCGATCCAGGGTAATGTCATCCAGTTCGACTTCATGCTTATTCATATCGATACCAATCTGATCGATCGTCAAGTTTTCTAATGACAAGGCTGGCGTCTTATCATCGACTGGCGTTAACGCGATATCGTCGATTTTTAACGTAAGCTTTGAGGATTTTTGCATCATCAAATCGACACTGGCCAAATCAATTTTCATCTGTTTGAATTGCGCTAGATACGGTTCCTCAACCGTAGCGTTTTTCATTGCAAAACGAGTTAAATTCGCTTCTCCAGACAAAATGACATCAGGGGTTTTTTCCGGTGTATGCGTAAAGGTTACTAACAAATCGGTATCTAAAAATCCAGAATTAAAGCTGATACCATTGGGCAGTGTTACGTAGTTATCCAACTGAGCTAAATCAAGTTCATCCAGTTTTATTGCTAACGTTGCTTCTTGTTTTTCAGTAAACGGTCGCAGTTTGCCCTTTAGAGAAAAAGGTGAATCGTTAATTTTTGCATTAAAGTGGGGTTCGATCCAATTGGTCACGGTACTTTCAAAGTTAGCAATGACCGGTATTCCCAGATTAATTTCACTGATTTTATGATTGGATAATTTAAATTGGTCATCGAACTCAAAATAACCATTTTCCATCTTGATGTGACTCACCGAGAATTTTAAAGGCGGCCCTTTCTCGGTACCATCAGATTCAGATGGTTGACTGAATTTTTCGATTAAATCCGCTATGCTCAGCCGATTATTCACATCCCGGCCCAATCTAACTTTGGGATCTGTCAGCACAAGGCTGGTAATTACTGGGGCGCGGTGCTTGATCGATTCAATACTGACATCGACATACAACTTACCTAAAGAAAACAACTGATTATTGTCTTTAGCGTCACTTGCTTTCTCATCAATGCTGAAATCATGCACGATCAATTCTAAGTTGTGCAGCTTGAATTCAATCGCGCCAACTTTGACCGATCGCTGTAATAATTCTGAAAGACGTATTTCCAGTTGTGATTTTGCATAACCTGGGAGCCATAGATAACTCATGGCAACCAAGACCACAATCATCGTGGTAAATACGCTTAGACTAATTAACCAGCGTTTGTTCCGTTGAAAAAAACTCCGTTGATCTACTGATTGAGTTTCCTCAGTCTGTTGATTCTGTTCACTGGCTGTCATAATAATTTCACAAGACTTGATGGAGAAAGCGTGTTATTTATCGAAAATCGCTATTAATGATAGCCGCCACCTTGTTTGAAACCAATCAGCTCGACATCAAAAATCAAAGTCGCATCGGGAGGTATGACACCACCTGCACCTTTAGCTCCATAAGCCATTGAAGGCGGAATGATGAGCGTACGTTGTCCTCCTACTTTCATCCCTTGCACGCCTTTATCCCACCCTTTAATGACGCGGCCTGCACCTAACATGAAAGAAAAGGGTTCTTTACGGTCATACGAACTATCAAATTTCTTACCTTTTTTATCGGGTGCATTTTCGTCATATAACCAGCCGGTATAATGCACATTGACTGTTTTGCCTATTTCTGCTTCTTCGCCATTGCCCACTTTTACATCGGTTTTTTGTAGTTCACCCGTATTTGCAAGTACTATTTGCGGTGTTATCGCAATTACAAAAAATATAAAGACCAAATTAAATAAATTTCTAACATTGAATGTTTTCATGATTTCCTTTTATTTTTTTACCCTAGAAATTGATAATATTTAACTTACTGCATTGAAATATTATAACTGTTATGTGCCATTCGTCATTATTTGCAAGCATACCCGTTACAATAGATTGTAAATAATTGTCATTTTGAAGTTGATCTTCTCAAAATAATACATTTTTACGCAACTAAATTGCATTATTTTTCAAAACCAGACTGGGTCTAAATCGAGTATGCCGACATCTTCTGAAAAACCCGAAAACGCACTAACCGACGAACAAATCTCCGATTTGCTGCAATTGCATAACTCCCCTTTGGTAAGAATGCTCTATTTGATTGGCGGTTTTTTGGCCTTATTACTGGGAATTCTGGGAATAGCGCTTCCTATACTGCCTACTACACCGTTTATACTATTGTCAGCCGCTTGCTTTGCCCGCGGATCAGAACGATTTCACCGCAAACTGATGGAAAACAAAGTCACAGGCCCGATCATTCATGAATGGCTTACTTACCGCAGTATCCCTGAGCGCGTCAAACGATGGGTATATTTCCTGATTACCCTGTCATTTGGTAGTTCCATTATTATCGTGCCAGAATTATGGCAAAAGATAATGCTCGTGGTGCTTGGCAGTATTTTAAGTTTTTACATTTGGCGAATCCCTGTCCGAAAAACGCAATAAATTGATTTTAAGGATTTGTCGGTTGCTTGAAAGTACAGGGAGAATTGTATTTTTCTACAGGGCTATGCTAAAGTTCAACGCTTTAGTATCCATCGAAGAGGAAATAATATAATGGACTACAATTACGAATCTGATCACACTAAATTCATTCGTGAATTACTGGAAAAAAAACCAGAATTAAACGAAAAACGTAAAGCTGCGCGCAGCATGTGGTGGGATAAAAAACTCAATAAAGAAGAACAAAAACGGTTTAAAGAATCGAATGAACCGATGAAACCCTATGTTTATTTTGGTGGATAATTTTTTGATCGATCAATCATGACATTACGTACGCTATTAACATTGACGCTTTCATTTTCTTTAATCGCGTGCAGCAATATTTCTGAAACACTCAAAACCGACCGCGAAGTAGAACAAACACCGCAATCTTTTAACCAACAATTTTCGGGAGAGCATGCAGCGCTCGCAAAATGCGTGGTCACTAAATTGCAGTCGGATGGCAAACGCGCACTCAATGATCTGCAATTTAAACATAAACAGTTTTCGGACAAAGAAGCCTCAGAAGTGCTGGCTTTAGATACACGTTATCTATCGAACGTCTATCCGGCTTATGCGCCCTCTAATCCTGATGCAGTAAAAACCACGGGAGACCTTAATTCCGAAATGTTTTCTTCGGAAGAAAGCGCAGCCGAAAAAAAACAAATGGCATATACCTTTTCAATTTTACTTGAAAAGAATGACTATGCTTCAGTCATGGCTACGCTAGACGGTGATCGCTATACTGGAGCAATAGGATGGAAAATCCTTGAATTCTGTGCCAAAGCTATTTCAGAGCAGCCCGCAACTCCTTGATAAAAAGTCAGTTCAACTCATTAATACAACTTGCCTTTGTTACATTCCTGATTTAATGAATCTAATTATTGCTGCCCGATTTCGCTAAAATGTAATCTAACGCACGGGTTGGTAATATTCTTTTTAAGGTGCCAAACAGATAGGTTGGGAAAGTGACATAGTAATGTGGTTGCGGTCGTTTGCTTTCTAACGCATGAATCACGCGATCGAGCACAGCTTCCGGAGGCAGTGTAAACGGTACGGCTGCCGGCCCTGGTTTGTTCAATCGATTCAACACGCCTTGATATTTTTCCCGATGAACGCTGTTTTTAATATTGATGTATTTCAACAATGCATTCATTGAATTCGCGCGAAACCGACTGGTAATGGGGCCCGGTTCGATCAAGCTGATATAAATATTTGTGCCTCGCAGTTCTAGTCGCATGGTGTCGCTCAAACCCTCGATCGCATACTTGGAAGCGTTATACGCACCTCTAAAAGGCAATGAAACCAAACCTAATACCGAGCTGTTTTGAATAATTCGTCCATAACCTTGATGGCGCATCACTGGTATTGCTAAATTAGTCAATTCTTGCCAGCCGAAAACATTGGTTTCGAATTGTTCTCGCAGTGCATCGCGGCTAAGATCCTCGACTGCTCCGGGTAATCCAAACGCACCGTTATTAAATAACGCATAAAGCTCGCCGTTAGTCCGACGCAGCGTTTCTTCAAAAGCAAAATGGATGGAATTGGAATCGGTTAAATCTAAGTGAAAGCTTTCCAAACCCTCCTTTTCCAACATCTCTACATCCGCTTGCTTTCGCGCTGTGGCAAAAACACGATAACCCCGTGCCTGCAATCCTTTTGCCACACAGTAGCCGATCCCACTAGAACATCCTGTTATTAAGATTGTTTTTTTCATTCACTTCAAATGGATAATAGATTCCGATAATTGATATTGCTACTTCTTTCACAACGTAATCTTGCCTATACTGTAGCGATTAGATGAAACAGATAAATAGTCCTTCTCTCCGCGAAAATAGCATCAAAAAAATTTCTATGTCAAAAATATTATTCCGATTAAATGGCGTTCCCGAAGATGAAATTGAAGACGTTCGCGAGCTCTTAACTGAACATGATATCGACTTTTACGAAACACCACCAGGAAACTGGGGTATTTCAATGCCCGCCATCTGGTTAAAAGAAGAGGAACAATTCGACAAGGCAAAGGCTTTATTAGATACCTATCAAAGTGAACGCTCCATGCGGGTAAAAAATGAAATGAACAGATTGAAACAAGCAGGAGAACACAAAACTTTTATTGATATGTTCAAACAAAACCCAGTAAATTTTATTCTTCATTTAATGGTTTCATTGCTTGTTATATACTTATCTGTCCGGTTAGTTTCAGATCTTGCTCAATAATCGATTAATCGGTTTTATAGAAATCCACCAATCATTCGGTCAATAAAACGACTCGAATGCGTTATCATAATCATTCAATTGCTTTTCCATGAACACCTTCAAAAAGGAAGAAAATATGAAAAATATTATTAAATCAATAACACTCGGACTAATTGCAATTCCTCTCTATGTTCAAGCAGGCGGTAACCCTGATCATGTGAAATTTCCACAAGATTATGAAAAAAACTTTAAACAATACGCCACGATGAATCGTGCCAATCAAACTCAGGTCGCCAAACTTTATGCCAACGAAACAGCCGTAAACAGCTTTGCTAAAGACAGCAAAAGCACGTCTGGCTCGATCGTTGTCATGGAAATCTACAATACCAAGAAAAATGCTGATGGAAAGCCCGTAGTTGGCAAGGATGGATTGTTTGAAATTGATTCTTTAGCCGCTGTGGGCGTCATGGAAAACAGGAATAACTGGGATGCTTCGTTTAACAAAGAAGACCGTACTGAAAATTGGGGTTTTGCTGTTTTCAATCCAGACGGCACGGCAAAAAGCAATGATTTAAATTGCGTACAATGCCATACACCATTAAAAGCTCAAGATTATATGTTCACCTATCAAAAGCTTGTTGAGTTCGTTAAGAAATAGATTTTATCTCTTTCTTAGAACCCGGGCTACGATCAAATTAATCTTAAATCTTTTGTAGCCCGAGCCCGAATAGATTTTCTAGTTTTTACTTATAACCGCAAGATTGGGATATGTTACTTCTCCCAAAACGCCGCACACTTTTTGAAAACACCATAGTTAAATGAAATTAGCTATCTTTTAATAGCTAGTTGACTCTCATTCATTCGAGACCTTTGCACGGTTTTGATCTTGGTCGTTCTGTCGACCGCTATAATAGGTATAAAAGTTGATCTTTACGTTGATTTTATTGATTAACTAGAGTAATTTGTTGAAAGCAATAAAGGGATATGTAATGCCTAATGCTGCGTTTACTTGGTTCATTTACAAAATTACTAATCTTGTATGAGGTATGCAAAATGCAAAAAAGTCATTTTAGCGACTCTAGTTATCTCTTTTTAATTATGGATTGATAAGATTCAATTCATATTATTCTTATGTAACAGGAACACTGTATTAATTCTCTTTCTTTATTAGGAATAATAAATCATGATAAAAAGTTATCGTCAATGGATAGTTTTATTACTCTTTACAATAGCCCCAATAACCGTATTCGGCGTTAATTTAGAATCGATAGACGGCATATGGCAAGACGTAGATAAAGCAGAAAATTATTATGCGATTAGTCAGAACGGAACAGCTATCGTATTGGTGGATTTAAAACGATTAGCTGCTGGTAGAGATACGTTTGCTGCAACTTATACAGGAACTTTAAAGCAGGATTCTCTCATAACTCCGTTAGCACCTTATCCTGATAGTCCATTCGATCAAATACCGTTAAAAATAAATTTTATCTCAGACACAGAAGCTACTCTCCTTCCTGATTGCGATGTTTGTACTGGTAGTGGTGGAACTTTAAAAAAGATTTTTAAATAAAGGTTGAATAAGCGCATTTTCCTTTCGGAAAATGCATAAGCGTATCCTCCTAAAGTCCGCAATCTAATGCTTATTGCATCAGATTGCGGGTAAAAAGCTATAATTTCGCTTTACTCCAAAACCTCTTAATCGATGCTTATGTGGGACTGCTTAAGCGATTTAGTAATGGGCAATTGGCTGTGACAAGGTAGTAACCCATCAGTTTTATGCCTCTTTTGAAAAGTGTGTGGTGTTTTCGGAGAAGTTGACAACCCCATAGTCGCAAGATTTAAATCAATCACTTCAAGCTATTTATCTCTTTTTTCAGCTTATTTTTACATTCGTTTTCTTTGCCAGCAAAATCAAGGATGCCCGCTGTTCGCATACACTCATTGTAATCAAACCAAATATCATTTTTCTTTTGTGATGCTTCTAGTGAAGCATTGAGCTGTTTTACTTGCTTAGCAATTTTTTTCACGCCGGTATCATCGATTCTCGCACTAATCCCTTCAATACTTTGCTGTGTCGCCTCAATTTTTTGTAACGATTCTTTATTAATCGCATTGATTTGTTCTGCAAAAGATTCACTTGCTTTACTCGAATAATTCCTTAATTCCTCAACGTTTTTTTCTGTTACAGAAGCAAGTTTCTGTTGATAATCACCCAATTCAGTTTGAACAAAAGCATTGATATTGGTCTTAAAGTGATTCAATGAATGATCAATTTCTTGCTTAAGATTTTGCGTTTTTTCAGATATCAATTGATTGATTTCATTGTCCAATCGTTTTTCAAGCGATTCAGAAATTTTTTCTACGGGTGGTTGCGATTCAATAATCTGTGTTTTCGCCTCGCTCATGCGTTTTTTAATTTCACCCGCCAGTGACTGTTGCAATTGTTGTTGTTTGGTATCGATTTGATTCTGTGAATTTTTCTCATTTTCAGACAGTAACCAAGAAACTAAAATCAAATCTCTTTTTTTATTCGCATCGATACCGCGTACTAAATCATCTAAAACATTTGCGGAAGACTCTGTCGTAACAAGGCCGCTTACATGATTCAAATTAGTGGAATTCAACAATCCTTGCAGTTTGTTTTGTACTTCCGCGACATTGGTATTAGCTCGATCCATCAACTTTGATTGTCGCAAAAGCTCAAAAGGCAAATAAACCAGTGCAACCGCCACGCACATAAATAAAGCAAAGTTGCGCCAATTTCTATTTTTTATCCAAAAACAAAGGATAAAAAAAGTTACCAGCAAAATCACAGAAGGGGTGAGAATCAATAAAACATCCAACCAACTCCGTCCCATTAAAAGATCAGCAGAAATAAAGTTTAACGCTTTATTAATCAGCTCATTCATTAAAAAATTCCTCCCAATTCAGTTTAAAAGTACCGTTAGCGATATCTTGTTATCAAACATCAATATTCGTTGCCCGTAACGCATTTTTTTCGATAAAGGCTCGGCGTGGTTCAACCACATCCCCCATCAACGTAGTAAAAATTTCATCGGTCAAAATACTGTCGTCAATTTGTGCTCGCAGCAAGCGACGATTCTGCGGGTCCATCGTCGTTTCCCAAAGTTGCTCTGGATTCATCTCTCCTAGACCTTTATAGCGTTGCACATTGACCGTTTTTTTCACTTCATCCAACAACCATTCCAATGCCGGCTTAAACTCATGGATGGCTTGCTTACGTTCACCACGCTGAATATAAGCACCTTGACCAAATAGTCCTTGTAAAATCTGTGATGTCTTTTGAATCTGATCATAATCAGTACTTTCCAGAAAATCACTATCCAAGTAACTGGTCAGTACATTCCCATGTGACATCCGCATGATTTTGAGTCGATAGCGTTCATGGATCGAATCAAATTCAGCGACAATCTGCACGTCTTTAACGCGCGTGGCTAACTTGGCAGCACTGTCATTTGCCGCTTGTTCACTGCTTAAATCTATATCGGGTTGACGCAACAAGGCATGCATAATATGGCTATCGATTACTTGACTCATCCGTTCAATCACTGCTTCAGCCAACACATATTCGGTTGCAATTTTCTCCAACGCATCGCCGGTCATTGGCGGTTTTTCTTCATGGATAAATAATTCTGCGCCATCAAGCGCCAAGTTCAACATATATGCTTTAAGTTCACTGTCGTCTTTGACGTAGCGCTCCTTTTTACCTTGTTTGATTTTGTATAACGGAGGTTGAGCAATATACACATGACCCCGCTCAATGAGTTCTGGCATTTGTCGATAAAAGAACGTCAATAATAATGTGCGGATATGCGAACCATCCACGTCCGCATCAGTCATGATAATAATACGGTGGTAGCGCAGTTTATCCGGATTATATTCGTCTTTACCAATACCTGTACCCAGCGCAGTAATCAATGAAATAATTTCTTGCGATGAAATCAGTTTATCAAAACGCGCTTTCTCGACATTTAAAATCTTTCCTTTAAGCGGCATGATTGCTTGGAATTTACGATCACGGCCTTGTTTCGCAGAACCACCTGCAGAATCACCCTCGACCAGATAAAGCTCGCATAATTCAGGATTTTTTTCCTGACAATCTGCTAATTTACCGGGTAACCCCATACTATCCAATACGCCTTTGCGTCGTGTCAGTTCTCGTGCTTTTCTTGCCGCTTCTCGCGCACGTGCAGCTTCGATGATTTTGTTACAAATCGTTTTCGCATCAATAGGATTTTCTAGTAAATATTCTGAAAATTTCTGTGAAACTACTTCTTCTACTACAGGACGAACTTCTGAAGAAACTAGTTTTTCTTTAGTCTGCGATGAAAACTTAGGCTCAAATAATTTGACTGACAACACGCACGACAATCCTTCACGCATGTCATCACCGGTGGTTTCAATTTTGGCTTTTTTTGCTAACTCATTTTTTTCAATATAGTTATTGAGTGTGCGAGTCATTGCCGCACGTAAGCCAGTCAAATGCGTTCCGCCGTCTTTTTGAGGAATGTTATTGGTAAAACATAGAACTTGTTCGGTATAACTATCGTTCCATTGCATGGAGACTTCAACCGAAATATTGTCTTTATTGCCAATCGTGTAGAAAATTGTCGGATGTAATACCGTTTTGCTACGGTTAATATATTCAACGAAATTCTTGATACCGCCAGTAAACGCGAAAACTTCTTCTTTACCTGTACGTTGATCAATTAAATGGATTCTTACGCCATTGTTCAGAAAAGACAACTCTCGCAAGCGTTTAGCAAAAATATCATAGTGGTACTCAATATTGCCGAAAATTTCTTTACTGGCTAAAAAATGAACTTCAGTACCATGTCGCTCGCTTTCTCCAGTAATTTCCAGAGGCTTTACCGGGACGCCCATGCGAAATTCCATCTGGTGAACTTTACCGTCGCGACGAATCGTTAACTTTAACCATTCGGACAATGCATTGACAACGGATACCCCAACACCATGCAAGCCTCCGGATACTTTATAAGAGTTATCATCAAACTTTCCACCCGCATGTAACTCAGTCATAACGATTTCTGCTGCGGATCTTTTTAAATCATCATCTTGCTTGATACCTGTCGGAATACCACGTCCATTATCTAGAACGCTGACAGAATTATCGGGATGCAATGTCACGGTAATGTCATCGCAATGCCCTGCTAATGCTTCATCAATCGCATTATCAACAACTTCAAACACCATGTGATGCAGTCCGGTGCCATCACTGGTGTCTCCAATGTACATACCAGGGCGTTTACGAACCGCGTCTAAACCTTTTAGTATTTTAATACTGTCAGAACCGTAATCGTTCTGTGTTTCTTTTGATGGATTGTTGGAATCGCTCATTGATTTTATGTAAGTGCTGTGACTGAAAAATTTCTGAATAAACTGAAGAAAACCATGACCTGTTTATAACACTAAATTCTCATCGGCATGACGATATATTTAAAATTTTTATCTTCTGGAATGGTGATAAGAACACTCGAGTTAGCATCTTCAAAGGCGCATTGAACCGTTTCACTACTAACATTATTCAATAAATCCATTAAATAATTGATATTCAGACTAATGTCGATTGATTCGTCATCATACTGAATCAACAATTCTTCTTGAGCATCTTCTTGTTCATTGTTTTTACAGGTAATAGAAATATTATCTTTGCTGATGATTAGTCGTACACCACGAAATTTATCACTTTGGTTAGACAGTATTGAAACGCGTTGAAGTGCTTGAAGGAAGGTTATCCGATTGATATCAAAAATTTTTTTATTTTTAACAGGAATTACTCGATTGTAATCAGGAAACTTACCATCAATAATTTTCGATATTACTGTGATATCAGAAAAAGAAAAACGAATTTTGTTTTGAAGATAGTCGATTTGAATTGGATCATCACTGTCTATCAATAATTTTGATAATTCAAAAACAGTTTTTCTCGGCAAAATGACTTCTTGTTTTATTACTTTTTGTTGTAACGTCATCGCGATATAAGCTAATCGGTGACCATCTGTGCCCACACCAATCAATTGATCATTTTCTGCTAACAACAGTAAACCATTCAAATAGTAGCGTATATCTTGTTGTGCAACGGAAAACTGCACATGGTGCAATAACTTTTTAAGTTCCTTTTGCTTCAACGTCAATGAAGTAATCGCATCATTTTGTTCTGCGATTTCAGGAAAATCTTCCGCTGGTAGAATTTGTAAATTGAAAGCACTTTTGCTGGATTTGACTTGTAAGTGATCTTCTTTACGAATCAATGAAACTTCTGCACTCGCATCGAGTGAACGTAAAATATCCTGAAGTTTCTTCGCTGAAACAGTTAAAGAAAAATTTTCTTGATTTAATTTTTCTTTGGTTATTTCGGTTTTAATTTGTATTTCAAGATCAGTGGCTAAAAAAGTAGTTTTTTCTTCGTTTTGACGAATCAATACATTCGATAGGATGGGCAATGTTTGTCGACGTTCAACAATTCCAGTAACCGTTTGTAACGGTTTCAACAAAGTATCGCGGTTAGTTTGTATTAATAGCATTTAAATAAAAGAATAGTAATTAAATTAAAGCACTGAAATATTCTGTATATTTTCTAACATTCAAGTGTTATCAACAAGATAGTTCAAAAAATCACCTTGTATAGCAACTGTAAATCTATTGGATAATTTGTGGATAAATAAAACACTTCTGTTTATTCTTAAGTTATCCACAATCTATCAACGTGATCTTCATTATCCTCGTAAAATAAGAATCAGAGCATTAAAATCACGGCTTACAAGCGGATCCGACATACGTAATTCATTGATTTTTTTGCAACCGTGCAATACGGTCGTATGATCCCGGCCACCAAACGCTTCACCAATATCCGGTAAACTTAATGATGTGAGTTCCTTAGCAATGGTCATTGCCATTTGCCTAGGTCTAGCCACAATACGCGAACGTTTTTTGGAATACATTTCAGACACTTTTATTTTGTAATAATCGGCAACCGTTTTTTGGATATTTTCAACCGATATTTGGCGGCTTTGTACCGCTAATAGATCTTTAAGCGCTTCTTTTGCTAAATCAAGCGTAATTTCTTGATTGATAAAGCGGGAAAAAGCGAGTACTCGCTTCAATCCTCCTTCTAATTCACGTACATTGGAGCGAATATGTTTGGCAATAAAAAAAGCAACATTTTCATCGAGTTTTATTTTTTCTAATTGTGCTTTTTTAAGCAAAATAGCCACTCGCATTTCCAGTTCAGGCGGCTCAACTGCAACCGTTAAACCCCATCCAAATCGTGAGACTAAGCGTTCTTCTAAACCAGAAATTTCTTTAGGATAGGAATCACATGTGATAATGACTTGCTTGTGTCTTTCAACTAATGCATTGAATGCGTAAAAGAACTCTTCTTGAGTACGATTTTTGCCACCAAAAAATTGCACATCATCAACCAACAAAATATCCAGTGAGTGATAGTACAGTTTAAATTTATCAAAAGCTTTATGTTGATAGGCGCTGACGACATCTGAAACATATTTTTCAGCATGTACATAGCGGATTTTTGCGTTTCTGTTCTCAGCAATAACGTAATTTCCAATGGCTTGGATTAAATGCGTTTTACCTAATCCGACGCCACCATAAATGAACAACGGGTTGTATGCTATTCCCGGGGATTGTGCAACTTGCATCGCACCAGCTCGAGCTAATTGATTGGCCTTTCCAGTTACGAAGTTTTCAAAAGTGAAACTTGGGTTCAAACGACTCGGGTTTTTTTTACTAACGCTATAACTATTTGAATTGATAGATTCCGCATCGTTTGGTGACGATATTGCGGCAGATTCAGGTTCAGATGGAGCAGCAACAACTGCTTGTGGTACAGGGATATGATTAGAATTGTTTTTTTCTTCAGAATGTTCCAAAAGTCTTAAATCAAAAGCAATTTCTTTGGAAAAATAATTTTGCGCCATTGCTTTTATGTGACCAATAAAATTCTCTTTCACCCATTGCAATACAAAGCGATTCGGCGCAATTAGTATGACGCCATTGTCGCTATCTGATGAAGGATCAATTTGTAACGGTTTTATCCAAGTATTAAACTGCTGCGCGTTTAATTCTTTTTTAAAATGATCGAGACAACAAAGCCAGAAAGCATTTAGAGACTGCATCGTTCTAGGTATCAATTTATCAGGCTTACTTTCTAATGGGGTTATAACAATAAAAAAACAAAAGATTCATCTCATACTTCCACATTATCGATTAATCGTGTTTTATCTAACCACGCTGCTGCTAATATCACTAAAGGTTCGTTACGGTTTTGCGCTGGTGCTAATGAAATACGATTGCAAATTTGAATATAATCAACTTTCCATCCACGTTTTGTCAGTTGTTGCATCGATTTTTCCTGTAAAGATGCAAAGTCTTTGTGGCTAGATATAATTTCTTCTTTGATGTAGTTAAGTGTTTGAAAAAGGTAACTTGCTTCGCTACGTTGAGATTTTTCTAAATACTGATTTCTTGAACTCAGTGCTAATCCATCGGAAGCACGAACAGTTTCACTAGCAATAATTTCAATCGGCAAATTAAGTTGTTTAACCATTTGTTGCACCATGAACAACTGTTGATAATCTTTTTTACCAAAAAGGGCTAGGCTAGGTTGAATAATATTGAATAATTTCAGTACTATCGTTGTTACGCCACGAAAAAATCCGGGACGAAACTCGCCTTCCAAAGTATCTGCTATAGGAGGTAATGCTAACAAGAATTCTTGATGAGTAGGGAAAAGAATTTTTTCATCTGGGACAAAAATGGTATTGACATTTAATTCGTCAAGCAATACACAATCTTGTTCGATCGTTCGGGGATATCTTGAAAAATCTTCATGGGGTAGGAATTGTAAGCGATTTACAAAAATACTGACTACAACCTCATGAGATAATTGTTTTGCGTGTTTGATGAGCGTTAAATGACCAGCATGCAAATTACCCATTGTCGGTACAAATGCTATTGACTGCTTGTCTTGCAAATGTGCTCGGATGGATGGAATATCATTAAATATTTTCACGTTTGAATAATTATCAATATTCGTGTTCGTGATCAGGAAAATGTCCTGATTTAACGGCTTGAACATAATTTGTAACAGCTTCTTGGATGCTATTAGCCCCTTCCATGAAATTTTTTACAAACCGTGGTTTTTTTCCTTGGCACAAGCCTAGCATGTCATGGAGCACAAGAACTTGAGCAGAACAATTTTTCCCAGCGCCAATTCCGATGGTTGGAATCGAAAGCGATTGTGTAATTTCCTCTGCTAGTTTTGCTGGAACAACTTCCATTAAGAGGACTCCGGCGCCAGATTTTTCTAATAATTTTGCATCTTCAAGAAGAATTGCTGCGGATTGTTGTGAATTACCTTGTAATTTATAGCCACCTAATTGATGAATGGATTGCGGCATCAATCCTATATGCGCACAAACAGGAATACCACGTTGTGTTAAGAAAGAAATGGTTTCAGCCATTATTTGCCCCCCTTCCAATTTCACCATATGCGCACCTGCTGCAATGATTTTGCTTGCATTGGCGAAGGCTTGTTGTGGAGATTGTTGATAACTACCGAAAGGCATATCGGACATGATCAGCGCTTTATCGGTACGGCTAGAAACGCATTGGGTATGATAAATAATTTCGTCGAGAGTGACTGTTAACGTCGTACTATCGCCTTTTATAACGTCTCCGAGTGAGTCACCTACGAGTAATACATCAATTCCGGCATCTTCTGATATTTTTGCAAATGTAGCGTCGTAACAAGTTAAAACAGTAAATTTTTCATTGTTCCTAGCTTGTTGTTGCAAGGTAATGAGTGTAGTGCGCATCGCTTTTCAAAGAGACTTTCTAGAGTTAGTGCAAAGCAATGATATCGTATTGCGACTAAAGGTAAAGTAATCGATACGATATTATTCATAATTTATGTTCAATTTGATAGACAAAATCATGAAGCTCAGTGGCTGCTAGCTTAGTGCTCACTGATACTTAAGTCTCGTATGGAGAATTTCTATTTCGTAAAACAAAGAATTTTTGTGAATCATGTTTCCTTGTAGAAATAGGCTTACTGTGGAATTTGTAGAATATTTCGTTTAAAAGTTTGTTGCATTGATAAAGACCTCTGCATAACTGCGTAAATTTGCTGTGCTTAATGAGAAAAATATCTAAATGACAGTTGTTATGCGTCATTTGGGTAGAAAGTGAAGTTTTTTTCCTTTTTTGGGAAAATTTCCCCCTTATGCAACATTTGGACGGATTGCTTCCCTTAATGGTTGATCTACGGAGATTTTGTTGGCTTCCAGATCCCTTCTCGGCATACACCCGATTCGCCTCGATATGTGCACCATCGTTAGCTGCTTAGAAATGCATCATTTCACTCTGGTTGGCAGGAGTAGTGTGAACCCCGCGCACATAGCCTTCTTGTGCGTCCACCGCCCGGTAATTGCGGTGGCCAAACTGCGATTTCTTGCCTTTCTTTAGCCAGATTGCATCTGGATCCGCACTTTGTTCTTCGGTACAGCTGATTCCAGGCTGACTGTCATCGTCAAACTGAATAGCCTTACCTTCGGCATCCATCTCCAGGGTGATAGTATTTCTAGAGCGTGCCGCCGACTCAATTAGCGTGGCATCAATGATTGCCCCCGTCGCACCCTTGATCATCAATCCGTGTGATTGAAGTTGCTCATTGATAGAACCTAGCAACCCATCGAGTCAGTCGCTGGTTAATAGCCGGTTACGGAACCGGCACAAAGTGGTTTCGTCCGGTATCGCATCCGACAAGGACAATCCACAAAATCGTAGAAAATCAATTCGTACACACAGCGTTTGCTCCAACGCAGCATCCGATAAACTATGCCACTGACCCAGCAGGATCGCTTTGAACATCAACAACACATCAAACGGTTCCTGCCTTCCACCATGCGCGATAACTCGCGCTTGTATAAACCCGTAGCTTCGGACGCAATTCCTCCCACTCAATCAGCGCATCAATTTTCATCAGAACATTTTCTCGCTTCAATCGCTCTGCCAATTCAAGTGCTCCAAAACTCATCGGCCTATATTTTAGTTGGTTATTGCAATGGAAGGTGAGGTTGTGCAGGAGTCTTTAAAAAGAAAAACCAAAGAATTTTAGATGGATCAATGTTAAAAAATTGTTAAAAATGACCACAATATTTATTTACCTCTGATAACCTTGATCGCTTATAAATTTGTTATGATCATTTTCGGTATAGAAAAGAAGAGGGCGGCGTAATTTTTTGATGCAGACCTAGTATTTATTGTAAAGCTATCTTTCTTATTTGTGAGGTAATAAAATTTACGAAAGGAGTTAATGATGATAAAAATAATATTCATAAGAAACATTGAGCTACGTAAGTTGATATATAACTTTCTTTTACTTTTACTCATAACGACTACAATTCGATCTGCATACGCAGGTACATTAAATGTTAAGCCCGGCGCTTGGGAAATCATACGTACAACTAACCGATCTGGTTCTGTTATACCTCCGAGTGTATTGGCTAAGATGCCGCCAGAAAAACGCTTACAATATGAAAAGCAAACTAATCAATCTAG
>JAJHPK010000094.1 GCA_020890945.1 Nitrosomonas sp. | reverse complement strand
ATAAAAACGCCGGTACCCTGTCTGTCTTTCGACAGCGGTGTACCGGCGTTGTGTCTAAACTAAACCAAATAGTCGGTTATAGTTTGGTAAACACTGGAATAACGGCTCCCGCAATACTGTTAATATAACGTGTGCCACCTTCATCCCAGGTCATCAACAAACCACCAAAGCGGCTTTCTGGGTCACCCAACAATGCCATCAAGCGTTGTACTTCCCATAACGCATCTTTAGCTTCCATCTTAACTTCTCGGGTTTCTCCAGGTTGAATCGCGCTGTCGTTTTCTACCGTCAGTCCAGTCGCAACCAATTCTCTTGGATAGTCAGGGTCTAAGTGCGTTTGACCGAGTTTGTTTACAAAGCGTACACCCGCTGTCGTAAACTCACCGATGCTAACGCCTGAGTCTCCATTGTTGGTTATTTCCATCGTAACGCGTAGTGCACGTCCAGGTACGTCATAGTTCGCGTGCGTTACTTTGATCGCTACTGGATTCGGCGCTATCGGCAATGGTTCTACTTTCGATTCACCCGCTTGAATCGGTACCGTGTAAGGATGTACCGTTTCTGTGTAGCGATATCCACCCCATACAATCGCACAGGTCAGAATCGCAACTGCCATACCAACTTTTCTGTCTGTTGGTGATGTCAGTAATTCGTCTCCGTAGGCTAATAATACGCGGCTGCGTGGTAAGAACATCGGTTTAGCTACGAAGTAACCAATCCAGAAACAGCCCAAACCTAACCATACCAAGTGCCAGAATATACCATTACCGAAGTTGAACGTTTCCAGGTCAATGTTTTTACCTGTCAAGGTGGTGATCGGGTTGGTAAAGTCATCCCAGTTTCCAGATATGTTCATCCAAGATGCTGGACCAGCAATCGGACCCGCATCCTTGATGTTAACCATCGCGTGCATGTGATGACGACCAGGTATACGTGCTTTCAATTTAGCTTCAAATTCATAATCACGCCCAATTTCTAATGGACCTGAAATGAAAGTCGGATGCCCATTTAACTTGGTGCTCAAACGTACAAATACCGGGCTTGGGCTACCTACGTTAAAAAATGCACGTCCTGGCTTACCTACCGCACGTGGCCAGTCTTCTGCTAAGTGAAATTTACCTGTCATGGTGGCGATGTCGTTCACTTTCGTGACTTTCGGTTGCCATTTCATGTCATACCATTGGATACTACGCATACGAAGGAACGGTTCTTGTGAACGTTCACCGTGTGCTGATGCCGTTTTTACGTCTGCTCCTAGTGTCAGTGCCAGTGATGCCGCTCCAATCGCAGCTCCGTACAGGCCTAACACGCCCAGCTTAAATATGCTTTTCATATTCATTATTTGATCCCCTGTGCAAAGCCTTTTTCGCCAAATGCGGTTACGTCGTTCTTCATAGAGATACGGCCTCTTTCACCTTTAACATAGAAGAATGCCGTGCAATAGATTTTGCCGAAGTACCACCATACACAGAACATCAACATCGATACGAATGCTGCAAAGAACGCCGCAATTACCGTAGTGTGTCCACCAAACGTACGCAGTGAGCCTTGTTCAATTAAACGTACATATTCCGGTGTTCCGGTACGTACATATAAGAACCCTGTGTAGTCAGCAATCGATAACAGTACGCCTTCTACTACGACTGGTAAGTGGGTCGGTCCAAAAATCGGCCAGTTGCCAGGATAGAAGAATAAGCCCCAGAATCCACCACCTAATAACGCTGTCACTAACCAGTTGCCAGTCAGTAACATGATGGTGTCTAGCATTAATGCGCCAGGAATCATGGTTGATGGCAATACGAAGTTAATTGGATAGTGTGACCACCAGTAGAAACCCCAGTAACGTGTTAGCCATTCACCTACTAGCAAACATACGATACACAGTGTCGCTCCAAATGGCAGGCGATAGTTTACCCACAGGTAATACATTAGCGCTGCACAGTACATGACGCCTACAATCGGTGTTACTACAGGCCACCATTGACGGTCTTTCCAGTCAAGCCAAAAGTCCCAGTCTCCAGCCAGTAACATGAAATGCATGTGGAATGTACCTACCAGCAAAATACACAGAATCGGAAAATACACCGCATCTATGTATCTTGACATTTTTACTGCTTCCGGTGGCATCTTGGCCGCCGCTAAAATCTCGTCTGTTCTACTCACTAGACCCTCCCTTTTTTCATTTTATTTAAATTCATAGACACAAGTTTTTCTCGTGACTATTTATTTGTGCTTTTCTTCGTTAGTCTCGCAGATTATTTCCCCTAGCCTGCAAGACTAACGCTTCTGTATCTTTCTTTACTTGTTATTAAAACTTCCGTCGCCTAACGAATTGTTCTAATAACCCACATCATTAAGGAACGATACGGTTGTTCAGAATTTCGCGGCTAGCGTTATTCCAGGTTACGTCTGTCAGGTTTGAGTAACGGGTGATGATTTGTGCTGCAATACCACCTGAGAACAATCCTGCCCAGCCCAG
>JAJHPK010000047.1 GCA_020890945.1 Nitrosomonas sp. | reverse complement strand
TTCCAACTACAGCTAGCCCGTTTCTTGGCTTCTACAATACCTGGAAAACCCAATAAGAATTTGAATACTGTTGCTCCCTATGAACGATTCCGAGATTCCTTATACTTTTTCTTAACAGCAGAGCACTGTTATTTGACCAATTTATTGGTAAGTTTTATCAAAGTAATCATATAGTAAAAAATTCCAATAAAAAATTGTATTGATGGAACCCAAATGAAGCAAAGTGGAAATTTCTTGGTATATTCTGCTGTAAAGTTCTTATTCATAAAATTTAGCTCTACAGAATAGAGTTCTTCTGAGTTAGGCATAAAGTTCCATGCTATTCGTACAGGAAATTTATCGAATGGTTGAGCTCGAGCCCATGAGTGAATTTTATTAATATAGACATCGGTTTTGTAAATCTCGTTAACCCTTAATTCGAGCGTCACAAATGGTATTGCGAGTAATTGAGCGCTGATTACATCATCTCCGATCCGTTTTGTTTCCGCGATAAGTTTAATTGGAAGATTGAAGAATGGAATCGAAAATACAAAAAAACCGGTTAAATTATCGGTTTTATTAGCAGCAAGCGGAGACTCGGTAGATTTATTATCGTATGTAAAACTTCGTGATTCAAGCTCAGGGGATTGATTTTTATCCCACTTCTCCACTCTAGCTTGTGCGGCCCATCTTCGGCCAGCGTCTTGAAATATAGGGTCGATCAGAAATGTTATTTTGTAAAAATCAGGATTGATATTAAAAGGATCGGCACATAGTGTTTCTGGATCATCTATTTGGTTTGCCTGAATGGCGGTTAGTTTTTTGTATAATCCTTGAACGAACATCTCTTTTGACCAAATGCCTGGATTAAAAGAAACTCGAATACGCGGCGCTAAAGAAATAAACCATAATTTATCTTCTGAGTAATTCATTGCTTCAATATATAACTGCTTTTGTTTTAGGTCTCCTCGGCAAGGTAAAACGCTTTTAGTTCTGCTAATACGAAGATTACTGAGAAACTGAGAACAAAAATTTTTTGGCGTGATTATCCAGTCATCCTCAAGCCAAATTACCCCTGTTTTACAATCTTCGAAGTTTCGATAGGCAGTCGAAACAAGATTTTTGGTAGCCGAAAAAAAACAGGAATTTTCTTCGGTGAATAAAAATTCAATTTCAATATTTTTCTGTTTTGAGAATATATTTCTGAAATTCTCAATAGTATCGTTAATTGAAAATTGATTATTAATGCTATCGATATTAATCAACCATTTGATATGACATCCATTAAAAAAATTTAAATTCTTTGGAAAAACTTGACTGTGCAGATCTGGACGAGTTACTGCAGTGGTTAAAATAATGAAATCGTACAAAATATATAATTTTCACAAACTAGTAATAGGCGTATTTTCATTAAGACCTTGCAAAAGCTCATCTGCATTCTGATGCCATCCTTCGTTGATTGCTAGGTCTGACATTGTGTTATGTTTGAGAGCATCGCTCCAATGCACGGGACTTGGTAACAAACACAAAGTTAAAACGTATCTAGTACCAAGCGGAGGACTAACACCTCGATGCAAAACCGTAGAAGGTTGAAATATCACGCCTTCTCCTGCATTCATATCTTTCTTGTGTGAGATAATTTCACGACCGGCAATCTTCGAAAGATAATTAATATCGCTTGAGCGAGCCTTAGTCCAGCCAAAAACATAGCCTTTGCGACCGATATCTTTTGTATCAGCTAAAGAAATAAATTCGGTGTTTCCTCCATGTGCTGCTGTTGGATTGAGATATACGATTAACTTCAGATGCTTAGTAGGTCCTCTATCACAATGCCATCGAAAAGAAACAGATTTTTGTTGTTCTGCTTGAGGAGTGACCGTGAAAATAAACCAATGCACAAGATATTCACTTTCAAAATAGTTTGTGATTGATTTATCAACATCATCTCTTAGTGCTAACGATAAAACATTTTTGATAAGAATCGGGTCAGTAATACGATAGCCCAGCAGATCTTTTGTGTCTTTCTTAATATAGGAAAGATAATGTGTCGAATCAATCTCGTTTATTAATTCTTGAGCTTGATTTGGAGAGATGACATTTAAGTATTGAAACCCATCCTTATTTAGGGGATTGTCCGAATCGATATGCTCTTTCCTGGTAAATTTATCTTTACAAAGATCATGGTAGTGACTGTATCCTCGGGTGATATCAAACTCTCGATATATTCTCTCAGTTTTTTTCGGATTAAAATCCAACCTGAGTATTCGGTTTAACCAATCAATAGTCTTAAATGTCAGTAGGTTCATAATAAATTCTCACTTGAAAAGTGTTTATCTCAATACATTCGCGTTTGACGCAACAGCTCTCGTTTGGCTAAAGTTATGAGGGTCGTTTTTATGGGGGACTGCTTTGCCCTCTTTTATTTCAAAAACGTAATCTGCCGTTTCAATCAACAGTGGCTGATGTGAAGCCGCGATGATGGTATGATTTTTGGATAGTTTTCTTAATGTTTCACAAATTACTCTCTCACTATTCTGATCTAATGAGCTAGTAGGTTCGTCTAGAACTAGAATTTGAGGATCGTGCGCCAGTGCTCTTGCGATAGCAACACGCTGCCTTTGTCCCCCCGAAAGCAATCCACCTCTTTCTCCAACTACAGTAAGATGCCCTTTAGGAAGATTATTGACAAAATCCCATATTCCCGCTTGTTTCATGGCATTCTCAGCATCTAATTCAGTCAGATTAGATTGACCAATTAATATATTATTTAAGATTGAATCATGAAGTAGAATAGTATCTTGAGATACATAGCCAATCATTCTTCGCCAAGCATGAAGGTCTATTTCCTTCAAAGGTACCCCATCAATCAAGATATCACCCGATTGGGGTTCAACGAGGCCACACAATAAATCAAGCAGTGTGCTCTTGCCTTCTCCAGAAGCCCCTATCAAAACAATAAATGCCCCTACCGGTATTTTAAGGTTGAGGTCATTGAAGATAATTTTTGTGCCGTAACTAAAATTTAAATCTTTTATACATATATCCGCTTGCAAAGTGGGAATTTTCTTTCCACTAGAGGATTCTGCAGCTTTTCTAGCTTGCTGCGCAGCAGTTAACAAAGCCCAATATGCGCTTTCCTTCGTTTTGAGGTGAAGGAATTCTCGCTGTGCGCTATTCAGTAAACCCAGTATTCTCGCTAACAAAAAAGCCAGTACCATGACAGAAGAAAGCGTCAGATTTAAAACTTCGACAGAAAAATAAAGCCCTACCGCAGCAAGAATAGCTAACATAGGTTCTTGTAAGGCTCTCAGTGCTTCCGTATTAATAACTTCTCGTCTAACTGCTGATTCTAATTCGTTAGTTTGTGCACGTAGTATTTCATTGGCCACCTTATCTCTCGACATTGCTTTGAGAGATTTTACAGACCCCAACACATCGGTAAGATAGCTGAGCAATGACTTGAGCAAAACCGTTTGCCCTGTTCCTGCATGGCCCGCTGAGCGCACTAAATGATGAAGAAGTGCAAGGAATATAGCGCCGAAAAACAATGAGATAATTGTTGCTTTCCAGGAGATAAACATGGCAACACATGTATAAACTGCTACTTGCACAATCAATGCAATGAATCTTGAACCATTTTGAAAACCAACCGCAGCGCGGTATGCTTCTGTAGCGATGGAATTTGCAAGAGCGCCGGTAGGTTGACGCAGATAAAATTGCCACTTACTTGCTAACAAAGCATCGATTAGCTCTAATCGCAAAGAAGTTGCTATTTTTGCAACGCTATAACCAATTTGCTGATTTGCAATTAACAGCAATATGCTTCTTATAAAAATGCCACCGACAACAATGCTCAATAACACCACAAAACTATGTCCGATATTAAGCGCGTTAAGCGTATCGATTATGTAAGTACTAATACCGGGATCAGGAGTATTTCCATCAGCAATCGAGATAAGTGGCAATAAAACACTTAGACTTAAACCTTCTGCTAATCCGGCCACCAAAAAAGATAACAGTAAAATTGCACTTCGAGTGGGATATGTTCGTAAGAACGCAAATAACGCTTTCATTCTTTATATTGAATACCAGCAGTGCAACAACAAAAAAAATCCATAGTGAATAAAGACAAGTTGATTAATTCATAAAGAAAGGAATGACTTCTGCTTCGTTTGCAAAATTAAATCGCACACTTCTCTCACCGCGCCGTTACCCCCAGATTTCTTACAAATATAATCAGCTTGCTGAGTTATTTGCGGAACAGCATCGGAGGGGCAGAAAGACACACCGACATTACGCATAGGATCTAAATCGCAAAGATCGTCGCCAATATACGCAAAATTCTGCAATGAAATACCCCATTGACTCTCTAATTGTTTAAGGAGTAAAAGTTTATCTTTAATGCCAGGATAGAAGTCTTCTATGCGCAATTTTTTAATTCTCGCGCTGACCGAGGGACTTGTTTCACCGCTAATCACACAAATCCGAATATTATGGTCATGTAGCGTTTGTAAACCATGAGCATCACGGGTATTAAATTTTTTTAACGCTTCACCATCAGCACCATAATACATGCCGCCATCCGTGAGTGTACCATCCACATCTACCACAAGCACCTTAACTTGAGAGACAGTATCATCGATGAATGAACGCTTTCGTTTTAATAACAATTGCTCGATTATGTGCCAATCAGATTCATCATCCAACTCAATAGCGCTTTCTGCAGACATCTTGTGTAGGCCAATGCGGCCAGCCAAGCGACTTCCATATTCCGCCAAGATTTTCGATTTAGTGAAATAAAAAGCACCATTTTCCATCAGTTGGCCATCAAAATCCTGGCGTCTCGGGCGTTTGGCAGGGTTGTAGTTAATCGGACTACCTGATTCGGTCCAAAAAAAACGTTTTGACGGCACAACAGTGAGCAGTGAGTCCAAATTTTCCGCTAGAAACTGTTCTTTTGCAGCACAAAAATCAGCCGCGCAGGTCAATGGCGATGTGGCTTGAATTAAACATACGACATCAAAAGAAACTTTGTCCTGAAATTCAATCATAGCGCTTTCCGTGCTTGCGCTATCGGTGCAATTTTCAGCAGAACGATCTATTACTTTTACAGCAGGGTAAAATAAATCCAGCGCTTTTTTTTGAATCCTTAAAGAATCACTCGCAACATAGATTTCATCGAAACAATTGCAGATAATGGCTTGCTCCAGGCTCCAAGAAAATAGTGGACGTCCTGCAATGTCCCTAATATTTTTATCGGGAATGGATTTTGAGTTTGCCCGCAAAGGCATAAAAGCTACCCAACGCATCAGTTAAAATGAATCCCTTTCAGGCGCTTTAGTTTTTTGCGTTGCGGAGCTTCTATTTCAAGAATCTCTGAATCCTTAAATGTCAATGACTTTGATACCGCACGAACATCTCTAACCAGCCTACGTAATCCATCTGGCTCAAGTGATGCTGCATTATCAGTTCCTTTCCAAGTACGATCTAAAGTAAAGTGCCGTTCAATCCACGACGCCCCCAAAGCAACTGCGGCAATGTCCACAGCAATGCCTAAGTGATGTCCTGAAAACCCTATATCCTTAACACGCGATCCAAAACGCGTGCTTAGTGTTTGAAGTTCGAGCAAGCATACCTGTTCGAAAGGTACTGGATAACCAGACGTGCAAGCATATAAAACAACCCGGTTAGCCGCATCGTTTTCTTCCATTAATCGCACAATTTGCTCTTGTTCCTCGGAGGTCGTCATACCCAAAGAAATATGTATGTCTCCTTTATAATTGGTAGCAAGATATTGGAGCATTGCAAAATTAAGATTGCAAGCTGAAGGAATCTTTATGAAATCAGGATTGAGACTCGCAATTTCTTTTGCTGATGTTAAATCCCAAACTGAAGTCGAATAAATGACCCCAAATTCCGTACACCATTTTTTCAGCAAGCTGTGCTGCTCTACATTAAATTCAAGAAATTCACGATGAGCTCCGTATGTTTCACCATAGCTGTTGATTGGATTTGGATGGGGAGCGTTATACTCCTCGGCCGTTAGCAATTCTTTGTTTGAACGCTTTTGAAACTTAACAGCGTCACACTTTGAAAATGTCGCTGCAATCCCTATCATTTCTCGAGCAATCTCGATATTTCCTTTGTGGTTGCAACCAACTTCTGCAATTACTTTTGGTGTTTTCATGTTGTAGTATCGCTAGTTATTTATTAAGGTTAAGGTCATTAAAAAAATCATAAAAAAACTGATAATGATGCTATCGTTGGAAAATATTTTGTTTAAATTGCCAAGGATTTATCATAGAAATAGTTAAAAAAACAATCATAAGAAAATAAAGCCACCATACCCCGGGAAAACTTTTAATCATTCCGTGTTCTACCCAAATTTGGGCTGCCCCACTAAGATTGTAATAAATTGCAAAAACTACCGCGGCAGTAAAATAAATTTTGTTCGAATTATCTAGACGTGTGCTGGCTTTAATAAATGTAGCCGCCATTAACGCTAGTAGAATGGTTGCTATAGGACGTGAAAGTCGCCACTGCAATTCGGCAATTTCGGGTGAGGTATTCGCTACCCATAGTTGATTTATTGATGCCGCTTGACGTTTATAGTTGATTACTTTGTTATTTTCCGGAAAGTAAGTCAGCTTATCAAACTTCATTACCGTGTCATTGGTAACATCATGAGAAATTTGATAGATATAACCATCGAATAACTGAATTTCTGGCTCTTCATGCCGGGAAACAACCGATTGGCGCACTTCTTTTGCAATGATAATTTCACTAAAATTGTCTTTCATAACATAATGAAAAATATCATTCATCTTCCTATGCTCATCGTCTTTACTCTGAGCATATATAACTCGCTGATTTGCGTCACTGCTATAAAATCGTTTTTGTTGGAATTGGTTCATGTTTAATTCAGCTTCTGCTTGAGCAGTGATTATATAGCTTTCGGCATATGCCCACGGACGTATATAGGCAGAAATAATTCCAGAAACTATGCCTACGGGAATAGCAACAATTAATACGCTCAGAATTATTCGATTCCTACTGACTCCCACGCTGTGAAGCACGATAAATTCACTATCTTTACTTAATCGATTTAACCCGATGATGACAGAAATATAGAGTGCGATAGGAATCAGCACCTCCAAAGCAATGAGCGTTTTTAAAGTTAAAAAAATAATTATCGAAGAAAAATCAAGAGAACCAACAACTGTTCCAGATAAGAATCTGGCACTATTAAAGCTAGTAAAAATACCAGCAAGAATTGCAATGACAGCAAAAAACGGAATTAATATTTCCCTAACAATATAGCGATCTATTATTCTCATTGACCAGGATTAATTCTTTATAAGCACTGCTATGAAGTAAGCTATTCTATTCTCACTTACATAAAGTATTGCAAAAACTAAGTTAAGATTACGCAAAATGCTGTGGCATCTCTATAGACTGCAGCTAATGAGCAACAATGAATCCGAGCTAAATTTCAAGTGAGCTGACAAATTACTGATGTGGTCAATATATTTTTCTGGTACTTATTTTAATCCGACAAAACCTTGCGATACTCTGTAATACACATCTCTAACGGGAATTCCATTTCTTCTAATCTCAAGTTTTTCAATTGAATCCGGCTGAATAAGCATTTCCTTGTAGTACTTTCCGCTTTTGTTATGCTCTAGATGGGCGCTTTTCATACCAACCTGGATAATAGGCCGATCCACAGGTTGCGAATAATCCGGATGCCAATAATCATACATTACTGCACTTTCGCCAAACATATTTTGGGAGCGGATATCCATACTTGGATTGCCTTGATTATAAAAAGTTAGCGCACTAGCAACAGACCATTTACTCATACCGACCACTATGGGTGACTTTCCTGTTAAGTTCTGTATTTTCTGAGAAATATTTTCTATTTCAAGGGCCGCTTCACGCCAAAAATAATGTTCAGAATAAATTGGATGTAAAATCCCTGGTATGCCGATGGATAGATGGTGTAATGTCAACGCATAAAAAGAAATCAGAAGAATGACGGTTCCTTTCCAATATTGTTGTAATCGTTTCGTTGTTGTATTGGAAAAATTGATGGGGTCTATCATCGATGCAATTTTCGGCAAGACTGACAGAAAAACCGGACCTGTCCAATGAAATTTGGGTAGATCAAAAGTACTGACAATTAAAAAAATAAGTAGTGGCACCCCGGTAAATACTTTGATAAATATCTCTCGTCTATGATTTTGACCTTGATCTTGATCATGCACATTTGTAAATAATGCAATAAAAACTGAATACAAACCTACAGGCGTCAGCAGAATAACCATATAGAATAAAAGATAATGCACAGAAAATTGATAGGCTTCTCCAATTAATCGATCTGATTGAAATCGAAACGAAATCCATCCATTTTGAACATTCCAGATAATGACCGGAGAAAATAACACTAATGCAATAAAAATAGCCAGATATGGATGTGGACGTTTTAACCACTGTCGAGACACTGGGTCCAACAATACAAACACCAAGGCAGAAATCCCGACAAGGCCAAAAGTGTATTTCGATAAAATTCCGAAACCAAATGCAATGCCGACGCCTATCCATGCAAATCGATTTTGCGCCAATAAGGCACGTTCCAAGTAATAAAGCGTGGCTGACCAAGCTGCAACTAATGGCGCGTCCGGCGTCATTAATAAACCTGTAGCAAAGAAAAAAGGGAGAATAGCTAGTAATAAAGCTGCTCGAATCGCAGTTGATTGATCATAAAGATTCTTTGTAAGTGCGTAGAGATATCCTATTGTGAGTATCCCGGAAATAAATGCTCCAATTCGCACGCCAAACTCATTATTGCTACCAATTTGAGTGCCAAGCCAAATCAACCAAGCAACCATAGGCGGGTGATCAAGAAAGCTAAACTCCATATGACGTGCATAATTCCAATAATAAGCTTCATCAGGAATTAGCTCGGCCAATCCCATATATACCAATCTCAGAAGAATCACGGATATAACGACGAAAATTGACAGGGCGTACCAGGATACCCCTGATAATGAGAACGTTTCTGTTATAGATGATTTCATTCTGATAAGTGTAGCTTGTTATTTGCCGGATAGTTAAATTGTGACCATTCATTTTTTTACGCAATAAAAAACTGGGCCACTTGCTGTCGAGTCTTAGAAGAGAAATGGTTTACCACAAACTTTCTTGCATTTCGATGCTGATTTGATGAACCTGCTTTTATTTCTCGTTTTTTCAAATTTTATCGGCCAACAAAAAATGGATCTTCTTTAATGGCAATTTAACGTGCTTTTCATAATGGTTTTACATTAAACCCTATACAGTGAATTCTCATTTTTCTTTTGAAGAAATCTCACCAATGATTTCAAACGATCAATGCAACTGTTAACTTTCACTATCATCACAATGAAGGAGAAAAATGATGGCTCATGAAAAATTCTATGTTCATATTTTAAAATGCTCTTTTCTGGCACTTAACATGATATTTATTTTTCACGTGTTGACTTATTCAGATTTAACAGAAGCAAAGTATGCACCTAAATTAGAAAATAACGTATTTATGTACAAAAACAAAATTATTAATATGGAAGTAGTTGGCGATAATGGAGATAAACTGGGAAAAATAATTGACACCTTCTTATCGACAAATGATGAATCAACTCTTTTCGTTATTATTTCAATTAAAAGTACTTTAGATGAAGATGAATTATTAGCTATACCAATTGATAATTTTACATTCAAAAATAAAAAGGCATTTTTAGGAGCCACTTTACAAGAAATTCATGACGCACTGCATTTTTACAATACAACTCCATGAGAAAGTGCCATGGATTTTGTGCAAATGAATGTTGACGCTAATAAAACTGACCAGATGACAGTTGTGCTGATCGATTTTTGACCAGGTAATCCACGTATTCTGCCTAATTTTTAAGCGAATTGTTTACTATATGATTACTTTGATAGAGCTTACCACTAAATTGGTTAAATAATCGCGCTCTGCTGTTAAACAAAAGTGCAAGAAATCTTGGAATTGTTCATAGGGAGCAATAGTATTCAAATTCTTATTGGGTTTTCGAGGTATTGTAGAAGCAAGACACAGGTTAGCTGTAGCTGGAC
>JAJHPK010000080.1 GCA_020890945.1 Nitrosomonas sp. | reverse complement strand
CATATTGTCTAGATAAATGGGAAATCAAGATCGATACTCTATGTGAGTTGCCAGCATTGCACCATCAATTCACACATTTTAAATTACGCATTTATCCGAAATTGTTAACCACGACCTCAGTAGGATCGACGCTACAGCACGATTCAATTTGGCTTTATCCTTTCGATGCTTTGCAACAAGGCATTCCGACACCGGTTAGAAAGATAATAAAACATACATGGACACCCACGGTATGCAATCTTTCAGTCAATGATTTTTAGAAGCGTGAAGTATACCAGGTTCTGTTAACACTATTTGATATAATATGTCGATGAAAATCACTGGAACTCAATATCAACAAATCAAACACTGCATGCACGCGCCAGCGTGCCAATGTCAGTCATTCCAATCTACAAAGTACTCAATGCTAGAGATCTCTGCTATTCTGTATGTTAACGAGTATAGTTGCTTGTGGCGTGGACTACCGAAACGCTTCGGCAATTGGCATACCATCTACGCCCCAATGAATCGATGACCAAAAAGTGGCGTGCATATTTGCTGGCTTTTTTGGATTGCCTCGGATGTGTCGGAGTAGAAATTGGCGGAGGCGGTGAGATTCGAACTCACGGTAGAGTCACCCCTACGACAGTTTTCAAGACTGCTGCCTTAAACCGCTCGGCCACGCCTCCTTATTTTGAGGTAAATATCATACCGTTTTATAAGATTATTGGCTAGCCTTGTATTGAGAAGCTAAAAAACAAAACGATAGGGAAAAAGATTTATTACGATAGCTTGGATACAATTTGTTAGTTTAGGGATTATAAAAATCTGTGAAATCGTTCAAAAAACTTCAAATGTTTTACCAAAATAGACGCAATAGTGCAACGTAAAATGGGACCACTCTTAGCTTACGATGCTTGATAAGCTAAGAATGTCTATTGCATTATTTTCTGAAAAATCTTCTCTTGCGCTTGCTGCCAAGGCAACCTAAATGTGGTTAAGATACAAGAATTCTCTTTGTTGTTTACAGAGAAGTTGATTAAAATAAGCGGTGAGTATTTCATAAGGAGTAGCATTATTCAAACCTTTATGGGGTTTGACAGTATTGTAGATGTTAATAACGCAATAACTAAATACGCCGACTGGCACTGTCTTTAAAGGAAATCTAGCTGTACCACATTTTCCATTAGCGTGCCGATAACGTGCTCCGCTCTATGTTGCCTGCAAGCTTTGGCGAAAGCGTGATTCCATTGATCTATATCAATACATCGATATCTCAATCGATATGTTTTTTTGATCTGAATCAATAAATCAAGATGTAATTTGAATAAAAATTCAAACTTCATTAATCGTTAAAATATGGAGATGATGATGAAAATGCTAGAAATGGAAGATGTTATTGCATTTAAAAGACTGGGTTTCAATTTAGCAATCATAGGCGCAGTGGCGGTGGGTTTAATTATTATCTCGATGTATCTTTCCTGAGGAATGCAAGCATCGAAATTTCTTTAATTTGAATGTTTCGATAAGCTGCCTCGCTCCTTGGGGCGGGGCATTGAATCAATCTGTAAGACTGATGTACCGCCCCACCTGAAGTGAAATTCATGCGTTACATCGGCAGAACAAAAACATTCGTCGGATAGCCAAAGCATTAAATGTTTCACGCAATACCGTGCTCAAATACTTGGGCAATATTGCCAAAACACCAATCTACAGAAGACGCAATGATCTATCCTCGAAACTTGAGCCGTTCAAGAGTTATCTGCTTGAACGAATAGAGGCGACTAAGACCGGCAACTGTGTTGTTTCTAGAGCTTCAAGCCAAAAAAGATGATAGCAAGGAGGGTAGCGCACTTGAAGTGGCACCGCAAAACTGGACAGGTTGTTAAGCTCTGCTGATATGGACACTCTAGAAGAGACCTTTACAAAACTCTCACCGTATCATCGGGAAACTGACGGCGGAACACTATTTTTAGCCAGAAAGCTCGATCATTAAGCGCGGCAGAACGCAAAATTATGATTGAGTTCCACGACGAGCTGAGTCATGTTCGCCGATACCAATTACTGGGTTTGGCGTGCTCGATTTATTATTATCAACCTTAACCGGCAAGTGATTTGACTTGGTTTGCTACGAAGGATGGACGGAGCAATACCTAAATACCACAATAGAGTAGATACTTTTACAAAGATCTCCAATTATCAATGCTTAGCCAAAGAAATATTCAAATATAAGCAGTCCGCTGATTCCGCCAATTGGCAGTAATATTGCGCTTATTAAGGGATGATTCATATAAGAAGCATATACCCCTTGTTGAGTATTACGAATGTCTTCTATTAGGTTGTTGAGCGAATTCGACCGCGTTTCTTTTGGGATTTGCGCTTCATAATGCTTCAGAATTTTATCCCGAACACGAGCTATAGTCAAATCTGGTGTATAGAGAATCAAGCGGCATTCTGTTTTTGATCCTCTGCTTGTTTAATACCGTTAACAAATTTAACGCCATTGATTACATCTGCTAACAGATTATAACCTC
>JAJHPK010000019.1 GCA_020890945.1 Nitrosomonas sp. | reverse complement strand
CAGAAATGCGCTTAATGTAATTGCTGCTGCCACAAACAGGGCACACGGCTATCGGCGCATCACTGATCTTCTGTAAATGCTCTTTCTCCGCGCCACAAGAATTGCAAAGATATTCGTATATAGGCATTAAACACCACCCATCAATGATATTTAAAAACCAGCGATTATAACTTAGCAAACAGAACTTTATGAATATAACAATCACGAGCGTGATTGAAAATCATAAATTTTAGATGAATTTGACTTTATTTTACGCAAGAGCGCTAAATTTGTTTGAATTAAACCGCAGTTCACTCAATTTTTCTCTCCTCAATCAGCCTTCTTAAATCATTCAATTTATTTTTTGTGAACAGGCATTTTATCTAGGTGCGACATTTTGTCGCATTGAATAGGATTTGATAATTAAATACTATTAAACAATTCACAAAAAAATAATATGTCTTATTAGAGGGGGGAAGAGAGAATATATGCATAACAATAGTAACAAGATTTGTTTTTTGTTATTTATCATACTAATAACAATATCAACATCGTCTATTGCTATAGAAGAAGATGATCCTGAAAAAGATTTAGTCGAAACCTATCATCATTCCAAGCAACCTAAAAGTATTAAATCTTATAATCAACATGGAGTTGATGTTACTTATAGCAGTAACGGCGTTATCGATTTTAATAATGCGTTTTTTAAAAAATTTGGCACTAATGATCGAACTTGTGCTACCTGTCATGTGCCGACAGAAGGGTGGACGATTACACCCCAAGGGGCAAAAAAACGCTTTAACAAAACAAAAGGCTTAGATCCATTATTCAGACTAGTCGATGGTGCTAATTCACCGCTTGCCGATGTTTCGACTGTTGAAAAACGTCGTAAGGCGTATAGCATGTTGTTAAACAAAGGTAATATTCGCGTAGGAATTGGCATACCAGCAGATGCTGAATTTGAATTAGCCGAAGTCGATGATCCCTATGGTTTTGCTAGTGCGAATGAATTATCTTTATTTCGCCGGCCTATGCCAACCGCAAATTTGAAGTTTATCAGCACAGTCATGTGGGATGCCCGAGAAACCACGCGTAGCGATACTTCAACTGACTGCATTTTTGGCACATCAACCTGTTTTTCGCCCGTATCATTTGACTTGTCTACTCAAGCCAATCATGCAACGCGAAGCCATGCAGAAGCTCTAGCTGATTTAACAGAATCGGAACGAGCTGAGATTTTGAATTTCGAAATGGGCTTGTTTAACGCGCAAGTAAAGAATTTTTTAGCAGGCAGTTTAAGAGCTAGCGGTGCCAAAGGCGGGCCTAATTTTTTACTGAATCAAGAATACTATTTTGGTATTAACGATACTCTTGTTGGAGACTACCGTACTCGTGCACCGTTCGATCCTAATGTGATTGGACTCTATAGTTCATGGCAACGCTATGCAACTCGAGCAAGCAATTTCGTACAAAGAGCGCGTGGTTCGATTGCTCGTGGAGAGATTTTATTCAATAGCAAACCCATTCAAATTTCTGGTGTAGCTGGCATTAACGATGATTTAAATGTAGCTGTGTTGCCGGGAACTTGCACAACCTGCCACAATACACCCAATTCCGGTAATCATTCGACGCCGATGCCTTTGAACATTGGTGTAGCGGATGCCTCACGCCGCACGCCAGATATGCCGCTATACACGTTGAGAAACAAAGCAACGAATGAAACGTTAAAAACTACAGATCCAGGGCGTGCATTACTTACCGGAAAATGGAAAGATATTGGACGTTTCAAAGGACCTGTATTGCGTTCGCTTGCTTCGCGTCCTCCATATTTTCATGATGGTTCGGCGAAAGATTTAAAAGCGGTCGTCAATTTTTATAATCAACGCTTTTCTATAGGCCTTACTGATAAAGAAAAAGAAGACTTGGTCGCCTTCTTAGCTTCTTTATAGATAAAAACTACCCGCCAACACGTCACGTTGATAAAGATATGCTGGCAGGTAGTTGATTGAACTTATTTTGCTATAAATTAAAAACGATCATGTCGGCAGTTAAATCCTCAAGTTTCATGCCGACTAACTCAATTGATGCGTTCGGACCGAATTCGACACGTGTACCTTCCACACCATTAGGAATACTAGTGACATTAGTAATGTAAGGAACTAATTGCGAAATACTCGAAACTCCAAGGGTACTGGAATCAAAAAACAGTCTATCTTGTCCAATTGAAAAATCAGAGACTTGAAAATGACCTTCCGCATAAAAACCAAAGGTATCATTGCCATCCCCCCCAGTTAGCCGATCATAACCATAACCTGCTCGTAAAATATCATCACCAGTTCCACCAAACAGTTTCTCTGTGCCCTGTTGACCGTCCAAATCATCATTGCCATCACCACCTTCTAAAACACCATTTCCTAGACCTTCTCTGAGGACGTCATTACCCGCTCCACCTTCAATTTTATCATTGCCGTCGCCACCGATAAGATCAAGGTTATCTAGATCATCGCCAGTAATGAGTAAATCATTTTCAGAAAACCCGCCCGATCCAAGTCCAGGAAACGCAATGCCGTCAATAAATTTAATATTGCCTGAACCCATTGATGGTCGTGGTATTTTTGTAACTGCCATAATCATAATCTCCGTTTAAGTTTTTCTCGTAAGAAATACTGTTGATTTATAAAAATTTCCCATCTATCAATCTTGATTTTAAAATCGTCGTACACTAGTGGAAAAAACAAAATTTTTCCTGTAATAAAAATAAATGCTTTTATGTTTTAAGTATTTCGTTTTATATCAAAATGTTTCTCAGAAAACAATAATGAGAATGATTCCCATTATAGAGAATAATGATTAAAATGCAATAAACGCAATTTAAATCGAATGCATTCTTTTAATTCAATGCATTGTGATTGCTAACCGATGAGTAAAAAAGTCATTTATGGATGGAAAACTAAAAGATTTATTGTTTAATGCAAAAACGTTGATCGTTACAGGACAATACAATGAGGGAGAAAACCTGTTATCGCAATTAAAAAACGAATATCCTGATTCAATTGATATTGATCGTTTGTGGTGTGCCCTAGCCATGCGAACACAACGTATGACTGAGGTTATTAGTCGTGCAGAATCGATTTACACAAAGGTTCAAAGTGATTTTCACAAAGCCCAATGGGCGCATATCTTAGGGACCGCGAATTTTTTGTCACTCGATTTGCAAGCAACGCATCAACATTTTGTAAATTGTATCAATCATCTTTTAGCGATCGCGAAATCTGGCAAAGTGCCACCGCAACGTGAAAAATCCCATGAAATAGACGGAAGCGGAAATAATCAACTCAATGTTTTTGCCTCAGGAGAAGCTGAGCAATTATTGTGGAAGACTTGCGCCGAGCTAGCCAAGCAAAATATCAAAGCTTTCCCATTTGCCGGTACGCTGCTAGGTTTGGTTCGCAATGGGTGTTTGTTGGATTTTGATAAGGACTTGGATATCGCAGTCTGGATGGAATCCTGGCCTAGCTGTTGCGAAGCTTTGGAGAAAGCGGGGTGGATGAAAGTACCGATGCGTATTCAATATGCCAATTACCAAGATTATGTACACCCGGAATTAGGCATAACCTTAGACGTTTGTGGTTTACAAAAAAATCAACAAACAAATAATATCACCGGCGGATTTTCATTACCAACCTATCCTGAAGAATATCAACGTGTTTCAGTTTTTCCTCTGTTTGATTTGATAGAGCACGCTACTCATTTTGGGAAGGCATGGTTTCCACAACAGCCTGAAAAGATTCTTGTCGCCTTCTATGGTGACTGGCGTACACCTAATCCACATTGGGATACAGTAATCTCGGCACGCAATTTGCAAAAATTCACTTTGTTAATACGTTGTTATGCGTATCATCGAATGGCGCAACATTGGCTGACAGGCGATCTTGCAAAAACGTGGAGTTATGCGCATCAAATCACATTAAAGGATCCCGACGATGTATTGGCATTGCGCACGCGCCAATGGATGGAGCATGCACTCACACGACTAAAAAGAAATATCCCTGTTTGGCCTATAAATCGACCGCAGAAACGCGTGTATACCCGCATGGTAGCCGACTTGTTCCATCAAGGACATATTAATTTTTTGCAAGCAGCTCGTGCGTTAGGAACTCATTTGACCGTTTGCGTTGTTTCAGATCAACGTGTGATGGAAAATAAAGGAAAATTACCAGTCATGAATCAAGCAGAGCGTGCTGCGGTGGTTGCCGCGTGCCGGTACGTTGATCATGTCACTATTGAAACACCAGAGGACGTGAATGTAGATTTCATGAAGAAACACGGATTTAGTGTCTATACGTTTGCATGCGGTTCCGATCAGGAACGAAAAGACAAATACGAGCTTTGCAAGACGCTGCCCCATGAAATGATTCAAGAACTCGCTTATACAGAGAATATATCAACTACCGACATTATTAATCGTATCGTCAGTGGAAAAACCAAAGACTAGCGAAAAAATAGTAACGAACGTGTCATTATTTTATGACCCATTCTGATTTTGGTAAAAAATCCATTAATACTTGACCAAGGCGTTGTCTTCTAAAGAGATCTGAAAAGCCTTCATGAGGTGTATAGTCCACTAATGTTTCGGCTTGGATTATCTCACGTGCGACGTATTCTGCGCTGCCTATGGCATCCGTTATGCCAAGTTCAATACTTTTTTCTCCCGTCCATACGATACCGCTAAAAATGGCGGGATCATTTTTTAAACGCTCACCCCGTCCTTGTTTCACCACTTGAATAAATTGCTCATGAATTTCTTTCAATAACGACTCAGCGTATTTTTTTTGCGCAGGATCGAGAGGCGTGAACGGATCGAGAAAGCCTTTGTTTTCTCCTGCAGTTAACAATCGTCTTTCAACACCCAGTTTTTCCAGTGTTCCGGCAAAACCAAAACCATCCATCAGCACACCGATCGAACCGACCAGACTTGCTTTGTCGACAAAAATTTTGTCTGCGGCTACGGCAACATAGTAACCACCAGATGCACAAATATCGGAAACAACCGCATACACGGGTATTTGAGGGTATTTAAGGCGTAATCGGTGAATTTCATCGTTGATATGCCCTGCTTGAACAGGACTGCCTCCTGGACTGTTAATCCGTAGCACAACACCTTTGGTGTTTTTATCTTTGAATGCGGCCTGCAAGCTGGAAACAATTTTTTCGGCACTGCTCATGGTATCCGCAGCAATGACGCCTTTGACTTCAATAAGCGCCGTATGTTTTTCAGGTAGCCGAACGCTGCCTTCTTCGATCCAGCCTAATGCGGCAAAAAGCAGTATGAACAGATAAAGAGCGGCCAAGATTTTGAAAAATATTCCCCATGAACGAGTCCGGCGTTGTTCCCTCAAAGACGCCAATGCTAAATTTTCCAATAAACTTCGTTCCCAATTTTCTTGCTTATTTTTTGATTCCGGTTCGTTCATATAGTGATTTGATGGAGCTTAATTAAGTGGTGTTTAAACGTTACAAGTTTCTTTGCACAGATTTATGCAAGTATCGCAGAATTTATAGCTATTTTTTGAGTATATTTACGCTCGTTACATTGTATTTTTGTTACGAAGCGTTATTTTCTCATTTAAAAAAAATTGCATAGTGCTAAGCTTTAATTGATTTATGCGCCATTTTATAAACATCAAAAGAATTTCATTAAATGTCATCTTTTATAACGTAGCTTCGTTCAGTATTAAGGATGTTAATACTTGACGAATATTGTAAGAAATATTTCCTGCAGTTAAACTGCACAAAAGATTGCGGATTGTATTTTAAGTCGATATCCCATTTTTCCAATAGCAATAATGTCAGCTTCATGTACTCTCAAAGGATCAATCATGTTAAAGAATAATAAATTAATATGCTCCATAATTTGCTCTGGTTTTCTTATTGCCTCCACAGTTTCTTTTGCGGCTAATGCCGACAAAGAAGTTGCTTCAGCAAAATCCGACGCCCTCCATCATAATCACGCAAAACCTGAGGGATCATCACATCATGATCAATGTCGTCAAAAAATGACCATGGTCGATCGCAATAATGATGGCAAGATTAGCAAAGATGAGTTCATTAAACATCATGAAGATATGTTCGCGGTTATGGATGCGAACAAAGACGGTTTTTTGGATGAATCAGAAATGCACCATATGATGATGGATCACAACATGCACGGCAAACAAGGTAACAGTGATCATGGGCATCACCATGATACTGATCACGCAAAAAGCACTCCTCAGAAAGATAAAAGTAAATAAAGTCCTTCAGTTTTCATGATGTGTTCGGCTTGACTGTTTAGCTCTTAATCTTGCATCCATGATCATTATTGCTTAATGGCTACTATAAAACTGCTACCCGATTTGTTAATTAATCAAATCGCCGCGGGTGAAGTGGTTGAAAGACCCGCGTCGGTTTTGAAAGAAGTTTTGGAGAATAGCATTGATGCGGGCGCGCAGAAAATCAATGTGCAATTATTGCAAGGTGGATTAAAACAGATTCGAGTAACCGATGATGGTAGTGGAATTGCAAAAGACGAATTGATTTTAGCTTTAACGCGACATAGCACCAGCAAGATCAGCACCTTAGAAGATTTGCATCGAATTGCCAGCCTCGGTTTTCGTGGTGAAGCATTGGCCAGTATCGCAGCCGTTTCACGTTTGACACTTGCGAGCTGCCAACAAACTGATAAAAGTGACAATTACGCCTGGCAGGTCGATGTAGATGGTCAATCTGTTTTACAGATAATTCCTTCTTCGCTTTCCTGTGGTACTGCTTTAACTGTCAATGATTTGTTTTTCAATATTCCGGCGCGGCGTAAATTTCTAAAATCTGAAGCAACAGAATTTTCGCATTGCGACGAGGTTTTTAAACGCATAGCGTTGTCCACGCCTTCGATTGAATTTCTCCTGCAACATAATGGCAAAACCAAACGTTTATTGCACTCGGGCAGCTCGGTACAGCGTATCTCTGACATACTCGGCGAAGAATTCAGTCAGCATGCGGTTTTGGTTGATGAACAATCGGATGCGCTTCATTTACACGGTATGGTAGCGCTACCCGCTTATGCGCGTTCATCTCGAGATGCGCAATATTTTTTTGTTAATAAACGCTATGTGAGCGATAAGCTGATTTCACACGCTTTACGCGAGGCTTATCGCGATATTTTGCATCTTGATCGTTATCCGGCTTTTGTATTGTTTTTGCAGATTGATCCAGAAAATGTCGATGTCAATGTGCATCCGACCAAAACAGAAATACGATTTCGTGAGGCACGTGCCGTCCACCAATTTATCTTTCATGCAATTAACAAGGCGTTATCAGCACCCGCTTTACAACAATCGCAAATTCCTAACGCGATTACGGATGCGAATAAAAATAGCGCTTACGCGAACAATGTCCGTTCTTTAGTCAAACATTCCAGTTACCCATTGTCGCGAAACAGCAGCAATTCGCGTCAATTATTTCAACCTCAACAACTTTATGGGGCATTAAACGACACGGTTAATAATCACGTTTTACGATCAGTCTTTCCGGAAGAAAAGCCTGTCGGTTTAGTAACCGAAATACAATCGAAAGGCACATTGGATTTTCCTCTACCAGAAAATCAGCAAAACTTTCCAATGGGATTTGCATTAGGGCAATTACAAGGCATCTACATTCTGGCACAAAATACTCACGGATTGATTGTGGTGGATATGCATGCTGCGCATGAACGCATTATGTACGAAAAACTTAAACATGCACTCGATCGTCAAGCAATACCGACGCAATCGTTATTGATACCGGTTACTTTTCATGCCAGTAGCGTTGAAATCAGTTTGGTAGAACAGAATACTGATTTGCTCGAGCAATTGGGTTTTGAAATGGCTTTGTTTTCCCCAACGGCATTGGCCGTTCGTAAAATTCCAGCGATGTTAGGTGACGCTGATATTGTTACATTAGCGCATGAATTACTTAAAGAAATTGATGACTATGGCGCGAGTCAAGTGTTAACGGCTAGACGCAATGAAACGCTGGCAACATTGGCTTGCCACGGCGCTGTTCGTGCCAACCGACAATTGACTATTGAAGAAATGAATCAACTATTGCGCGAGATAGAATCAACCGAGCGCGCCGATCAATGTAATCACGGCCGCCCCACTTGGTTTGAAATTACGCTGGCGCAATTGGATAAAATGTTTATGCGTGGAAAGTAATACTGGTTTTAGTAAGTGCTTTACGATTGAGGTTGTGATTCTTTGTTACAGTTTTCTTTTACTACTTACCCAAGGAGAAATGCATGAAAATAAGAATTTTGACAGTGTTCGCTTTGCTGCTGATCAATGGTTGCGCATCAATGAATAATACCCAATCAGGTACCTTGACAGGTGGCGCATTAGGGGCCGGTGCAGGTGCCGCAATTGGTGGAATTATCGGTGGCGGCAAAGGCGCGGCGATTGGCGCAGGCTCAGGTGCGGTGCTAGGCGCTGGGGCAGGATATCTATGGTCACAACGAATGGAAGAGCAGAAGAAGCAAATGGAAGCTGCAACGGCCGGCACTGGTGTGGAAGTTTCTCAAACGGAAGATAATCGCCTGAAACTTAATATCCCAAGCGATATCTCTTTTGATTCCGGCAAATCAAATATTAAACCCAATCTGCAACCGATTTTGGATAGTTTTGCCACCACCCTTAAAAACAATCCCAATACCGTTGTAACGATTATAGGTCATACAGACAATACGGGAAGTGATTCTGTTAACAACCCTTTGTCGATCAATCGGGCTTCCAGTACACGTGACTATTTAGCCAATCGTGGTGTCGCTATCAATCGCATCCAAATTGACGGACGGGGTTCACGTGAACCCATCGCAGCAAATGACGTTCCCGCTAACAGAGCCAAAAATAGACGTGTGGAAATTTTTGTTTCAGAAATTCAACCTCCACCCAGTGGAACTCCAGTAGCACCACAACAGCAATAATTGCCCATTTTAAAAATGCCGAATTTGCATACTATTGAGATACGGATTCGGCATTTGTTATTTTGAAGAGGAGATTGCACACTTTACTTTAAGGATCGTCGGATCGATCAAGAAATTCTCTAAGTATCTGTTTTACTTTATGAATATAGCTTAGAGTCGATTAACCCTCTGCAAAACCTCATTGTTATAGCGCATCTCCAACAAAGACAATGTGCTAAGAAGGTTTTGCAAAAAAGAGGAGTACTATTTATTTTGAACTGCTGTATAGGCAGTTTCGCAAATTTCTGCCGCATTATTTGTGCCGCCACATTCACCGAATTTATTGTCTTTAGCTAAACTAAATGACCCTAAATTTCCTCCATTCACGCTATATTGATAATCGCCCGCATTTAAACGATATACGTCCAATGGAACAACCCTTACAAATCCTTTCATATCTGCAGTACATGCATATCCAGGTGGGAGTGGAACTATCGTTATTTGAATTTCAAAAAAATTGTTTTTCCTGCGAGAATTGATTTGCCCAAAATCTCCACACGAATAAGTACCCTTAATTTGCAAGAATACTTGTACTGGAAATTCGTTATCCGCAATAAAAACATTGACCATCTCGATGATTGGATTTTGAGGGTTAATCAGTGTCTGATTAACCTGCTGCAAAACCCAAGCATTTACGTTCGCATCAAATTGAAGTTTCGCATCTTGATAATTACCAAGCTGATTCGATGTGTCAACGCGAGGAATTGTCAGAGTGCCTTTCCCATCATAATTAGGTACTTCAGTGTTCTCGGCAATCGCTTTACTAATAGTTGCTGACAAGATTATTGTTAGAATGCAATATTTCAGTTGAATCATTGTTTTTTCTCCTACGCTCTACTCTAATGCGCGGCTACTGGTTGAGTGGAGGCATAGTGTGGCCTTGTTGTTTTGCGAGTTAAAGGGATGTCGTTGGTATGCGTAGCGATTCCTATGACACTCGAATCTATACTATCAGATCCAAAAATGAACGATTAAATTGTTTTTCCATAAATCTATAAATATTCCAGTATGTTATCTCAAAAATATTAACTAAGGTTTTAGCGTAGAGAATGTGTGTTTTTTGTAAAAGGCCTTTATTTATTTCGGTACTAATAGCGAATCACGCTGAAGAGCATCAATTCTAACAGGCCGTTGAAAAACGTTTTCGAGGCAGCCGATACAAGGCAGAAACAGGCGAAAAAGCGCAGTTTATGTGTAATAAATGAGCATTTTGAACCTGTTTTTAACACCGTTGCGGCAACGCAGATAGTTTTTCAACGGCCTGCTAAAATCAAATCTGATACCATTTTGGTTTTGAATAAGAAAGCACCATGCTTATCGTCATTTCACCCGCTAAAACGTTGGATTTTGAAACGCCACCGATTTCTGAAGAACATACCCAGCCAGATTTTCTCGATGATTCGGCTGAATTAATCAACGCATTGAAGAAACTGGAACCAGATCAAATCGGTCGTTTGATGTCGATCAGTCCTACCTTGGCTACGCTTAATTCCAATCGCTATTTGGCATGGAATCGTTTTTCCACGCCAAAAAATGCGAAACAAGCGTTACTGGCTTTCAAAGGGGATGTTTATGTCGGACTCGATGCAGATACGTTAAGTGATTCACAACTCACATTTGCGCAGAATCATTTGCGTATTTTATCGGGATTATATGGATTGCTGAGGCCGCTTGATTTAATTCAACCCTATCGGTTGGAAATGGGGACGCAGTTTAAAAACCAACGCGGGAAAAATTTGTATGAATTTTGGGATGACAAAATTACGCGAGCTTTAAACCAAACGATCCAGCAACAAAAAATAGCGACTTTAGTCAATCTAGCATCCAACGAGTATTTTCAGGCCATTCAAACCGATAAACTCAATGCGCGTGTTATTACGCCGGTGTTTAAAGATCAGAAAAATGGTGCTTATAAAATCATCAGTTTTTTCGCTAAAAAAGCGCGTGGCATGATGAGCCGCTATATCATTCAGAATAAGATATCAAAACTAGAAAATATCAAATTCTTTGATAGCGGGGGCTACCGATTTAGTCAAAATGACAGTAATGCAGAGCAATGGGTTTTCAAACGTGAAGAATCTACGGCACGCTAATTAAGAAATTATTTTTTTATGTGAAAATGATCAGTGATCAACGTCTTATTGAGCTTGCTAAACGTTATGTAGCGTTATCTAATTTGCGTGATTTAGCGCAAATCCAGACCATGTTTGCAGTAGATTCTACATATCATTCCGCTTTCTTTGGGGAATATACAGGAAGGCAGGCAATTCACGCCATGATGTGCGATTTTTTTCAGCGCTTTCGCGATGCGAACTGGACTGTTAATGAATATCACTCTATTGCGGAAAATGGTGTGACCTTTGAGTTTATTATGACTGGAACCAATTCGGTGTCAGGCGAATCGGTCAAGCGGCTCGGCAAAGAGGAAATTTACTTCGATACGGACGGATTGATTACCAAAATCAAGGTCTACCCGAAGATTTAGAAAAATTAGTGAAGTTGGTTTTAAAAACTTCACTATCCTTTTTATCCTACGTTATTCTTTCAGCTTGATATTGATTTCACCGTCGGTAACTTGAATATGGTCTACACCTTGTGAGAACGATTTCCAGAATCCGGGATCAACGCCAAACTCACTCACAAGATCGATATTTTTTATGCCACCCAGCCAAGCATTTGGCACGGGAACACCCATGACGCTGATGCCTTTGAGGATAATGACAGGTTTTTCATTTTCATATGCCATGCCGATGCCCGCATTGAGTCGCAATGTTTTACCACCGAGTACGGGAAAATCTTCTTCCAGCGGAATGAGTAGTTTTGCGCTGACCAGATTATTCGCCAGATCAATCGCTAATTTTTGTGCGAGATCAGTATTTTTAGCTAGCAACCCGTTAAGTTCACGTTCGGTGAAAGTGATTTCGCGCACCGCGTTCTTTTCCGAATAGGCTTCCGGCACGAGATTTCCGTCACTATCTACTTCAGCTTTGTTGCTTTTATTGGTTTGTCCGGTTGAAAAATCTGCGTCATAGCCAATTGCGCGCAACTTGGCCTGAAGGCTTTTTTCTTCTTTCTCGTTAAGCGCTACCGGAGTAAATGAGGAAGTAAAGACATACGTTTTGAGTACCCAATAAGTACCCGCAATCGTAATGAGAATTGTCGCAACAATAATAAGAAGTACTTGTGACCATTCCATATTCGATGATTTCTTTACAGTGTTTTCAGATGGTTGCATGTTTGTAATGGATAGTTGAAAAAAAGTGCGCTAACAGGCTATGGACAATGTATTAGAAAAATAGTTTTTGTAATTCTTTTCCAGGATCTTGTGCGCGCATCAATGCTTCACCGACCAAAAACGTGTGAACATTATGTTCTCGCATCAAGGCAACATCCGCAGTAGTGTGTATGCCGCTTTCCGTTACTATGATTCGATCCTCAGGTATTTTGGTTAATAACTGCAAGGTGGTATCAAGCGTTGTTGCAAAAGTCCGCAAATTGCGATTATTAATACCGATCAAGGGAGTTTTAAGCTGCAATGCCATTTCCAATTCGTCTGCATCATGCACTTCAACCAGAACGGCCATTCCCAATGAATGCGCTAATTGTTCTAACTGTAACATACATGCTATCGCTTTACTTGATGAATTCGTTGAAATTTCATCATATTCCATTACAAAGGCGCTGACTATCAACAAAATGCAATCGGCGTTCATCACTCGCGCTTCCAGCACTTGATATTCTTCTAATAAAAAATCTTTACGTAAGACCGGTATATCGCATGCAGCTCTGGCTTGCTGCAAATAATCAGGGCTTCCCATGAAAAATTGTTGATCCGTCAATACTGATAAGCATGCGGCGCCATTTTTGGCATAGCTTGATGCTATTTCTGCGGGTATAAATTCGTATGTGGCTTCATTTGATGAAGAAGATCCGCGTAATATTCCTTTGCTGGGACTGGCTTTTTTGATTTCAGCGATGACGGCCGCTTGTCCGGCGGCAAGTTTATTGCGGATAGCAGCAACAAAATCGCGTGGTGGTTCAATAGATTGTATTTGTTGTAATAACAGAGATTGCGGTTTAACGGCTTTAGCAGCGCTGACTTCTTGTTTTTTGACGGTAAGAATTTTTTTTAAAATATCGGACATGGGGCTATTTCTTAATGTGTTTCTGGCTTAATGCGACCAGTTCGTGCAGTTTTTTCAATGCAGCACCGCTTTCGATTGCTTTTTGTGCTTTTGCTATCCCATCGCTCATTGTGTTTGCGACACCGGATACATAGATGGCAGCACCTGCGTTGAGTGCTACGATATCGTGCGCAGCACCTGTTTGGTTCTCCAGCACTGAAAGCAGCATCGATTTGGCTTGCTCCGCATCTGCAACTTGAAGTTCTTTGATAGCTGCTGATTTAAAACCAAAATCCTCTGGTCTGATAGTATAGAGTTGAATAGCGCCATTTTTAAGTTCGCCGACATGGGTCTCACCGGTGATGGTGATTTCATCGAGGCCGTCGCTGCCGTGTACGATCAACACATGATGACTGCCAAGCTGTTGCAAAACATGCGTCAGTATTTCAACCAAATCAACGTTAAATACACCTAATACTTGTTTTTTGGCACCTGCCGGATTGGTAAGCGGCCCTAAAATATTAAATATTGTTTTAACACCTAATTCACGTCGAACCGGCGTGGCGTACTTCATAGCGCTATGATAATTGGGCGCAAACATGAATCCCACTCCGACTTCTTCGATGCTTTGCGCGATTTGTTGGGGTGTTTGATTTAAGTTAACACCGAGCGCTTCCAACACATCGGCGCTTCCCGATTTACTTGAAACGGATCGTCCTCCGTGTTTGGCCACTTGTGCGCCTGCTGCGGCCGCAACCAATGCCGCTGCGGTGGAGATATTAAAAGTGTGCGCAGCATCACCGCCTGTTCCGCAAGTATCAACCAAATGACTCTGATTTTTTACGGTAACCTGCGTGGCGTATTCACGCATGACTTGCGCGGCGGCGGTAATTTCACCAATGGTTTCTTTTTTTGTTCGTAACCCTGACAAAATAGCCGCCATCAATACAGGTGAAACGTCACCTTGCATAATTTTACGCATTAAAAGCACCATGTCATCGTAGGGAATTTCTTGGTGCGCAATAATGCGTTGCAAGGCTGCTTGAGGGGTCATGGTGTATTTCTGGATTGCAAGGAAAAAGGTGTCTCTAGTGGTTCAGAAAGTTTTGCAGCATTTGGTGGCCATGTTCACTGAGAATCGATTCTGGATGAAATTGGATGCCTTCGATGGCCAGCGTTTTATGACGAATGCCCATGATTTCATCGTCTTCAGTCCAGGCCGTTACTTCAAGGCAATCTGGCAACGACGAGCGCTCAATCACCAGCGAATGATAACGGGTAGCAATGAATGGATTGGGTAAATTTCGAAACACGCCTGTGCCATGATGATAGATAGGTGAAGTTTTACCATGCATCAGTTGCTTGGCGTGAACAATCTTTCCGCCAAAAGCCTGCCCAATACTTTGGTGTCCTAAACAAACGCCTAAGATAGGTACATCTTGGGAAAATTGATTAATGGTCGACAGTGAAATGCCTGCTTCATTCGGTGTGCATGGGCCCGGCGAAATGACAATGCGATCGGGATTCAACGCGGCAATTTTGTCTACAGTGATTTGATCGTTTCTGAATACAACGATTTTTTCACCCAGTTCAGCAAAATACTGTACCAAGTTATAGGTAAAAGAATCATAGTTATCAATCATTAACAGCATCGCTTCACCTTCATGTTATTTTTATTATCCGTGTCGATGAACAGAAAAATATCCACTAATATTTCAACAATAAAATTCTACCAGCTCATCATCATCTCTGCTGCATTCATCGCAACACAGTGCCAATCTATAATCGTTGTAACGCATTCATTATTGATGATCCATGATAGAACTTGAATAGATTTGATATTCATCCATCAATTCAGTAGAATACACGGTTTTCAACGACCTTGCCTCACCACAGCGCATCAATGATGGGAGGTATTATTACCATAAGGAACCTATGAGACATTACGAAATCGTTTTTATCGTTCATCCAGATCAAAGCGAGCAAGTGCCAGCAATGATTGAACGTTACCGCGGAATTATTACAGCAAAAGATGGAAAAATCCATCGCCTTGAAGATTGGGGAAGGCGGCAATTAGCTTATCTCATCCAGAAAGTCCACAAAGCGCATTATGTTCTAATGAATATTGAATGTAGCCAAGAAGCGCTCAGCGATCTGGAAAATGCTTTTAAATTTAGCGATGCTGTGTTGCGTCATCTTACTCTGCGCACCAATGGTCCTATTACGGAGCCATCCGTGATGATGCGCCAAAGTGAAAAACCGAGTACACCCGATGCAAGCGCTCCGGATGCAGAAACAGGCGACAAGGGCTTTGCTGACGACGAAGACGAAACTGCCGTTGCAGTTTAATTCAAAATTATTTTACGCAATTGGATTGTAACCAAACCATTATCAGTGGAAAAATCATTAAATCCGGCGTTTTACGCTACACACCTGGTGGTACTGCTGTGATCGAATTCACGATTAGCCATGCATCCAAGCAATTGGAAGCCGAAATACCGAGAAAAGTATTTTTGGAGCTGCTCGTTATCGTTCTGGGGCAACTTGCTTTGACGGTTGCGGAATTTAAAGTGGGTACTTCCGTAAAACTGAACGGTTTCCTCAACAAACGCAGCAGTGTTAACTCACAACTTGTGTTGCATGCCAGCAGCGTGATACTTATTTAATACTCATTTATTAGGAATTGATATGACCCGTTTCACGAGACGCAAAGACAGTAAAGATAAAGAAAGAGATAAGAAAGCCAATCGTCCTCTGTTTAAGCGCAAAAAGTTTTGCCGCTTTACCGCGGAGGGAATCAAACAAGTAGATTATAAAGATGTTGAAATTCTTAAAGATTTCATCAGCGAAAACGGCAAAATTATTCCAGCGCGAATTACAGGCACACGCGCGTTCTATCAACGGCAACTGAGTACTGCGATAGAGCATGCACGTTTCTTAGCTTTATTGCCTTATACCGATCAGCACTAAGGAAATATTACTATGCAAATCATTTTAATGGAAAAAGTTATCAACCTAGGACAACTGGGTGACATTGTCAACGTAAAAAATGGCTATGCGCGTAATTATCTGATTCCACAAGGTAAAGCTAAACGTGCAACGGAACAAGCCAAAGCTGAATTTGAAGCTAGACGTGCTGAGCTTGAGAAAAATCAAGCTCAGTCCCTTGCATCTGCTCAAGCGCTTGCCGCTAAGTTAGACGGTCTGCTGATACAAATTACGCAAAAAGCTGGTCATGACGGCAAGCTATTCGGTTCCGTCACCAATATGAATATTATTGAAGCGTTGACCGCTCAAGGATTCACGATACAAAAATCAATGTTGCGCATGCCAAATGGTCCACTTAAAACCGTAGGGGATCATACATTGACAATTGGATTGCATACCGATGTAACCACGCATATCACTGTTTCCGTATTGGGGGAAACAGTGGCTTAGTCGTTCAATTCACGGATAGAATTGGGTAAAAAGGACTATATTCGTAGTCCTTTTTTATTTGTCTTGTAGCAGTGTTAGAATGACAAACTGTCATTTCAAATTTCATCATGGCACACTCCTCCGTTAGTTTGAGTCAAGACCAATTACTCGAAGCGTACAAAACGCCACCTCATTCGTTAGAAAGCGAACAATCCGTATTGGGTGGTTTGTTGCTTGATAACCATGCTTGGGAAAAAGTTGCCGATATCATTACCGATAATGATTTTTACCGACAAGATCACCGGCTGATTTATCATCATATCTGCAAATTGATCGAGCAAAACAAACCGGCCGATGTGATTACCGTGGCCGAGTCGCTGGAGAATTCTGCAGAACTGCAAACCATTGGTGGGTTGGCGTATATCGGCGCAATTGTGCAAAATACGCCTTCGGCTGCAAACATCAAAAGGTACGCTGAAATTGTCAGAGAACGTTCCATCATGCGCAATCTTGCGCAAGTTGGCGTGGAGATTGCAGATTCCGCTTACAATCCGGCAGGGCGTTCGGCTGCTAATTTATTGGATGAGGCCGAAGCCAAAGTGTTTGATATTGCAGAAGAAGGTGGGCGCGGTAAGGAAGGTTTCGTGGATATTCAACCGCTCCTCAAGGAAGCTGTCGAAAGAATCGAATTACTCTACAATCAAGATAATCCCAGTAATATCACCGGAATTGCTTCGGGTTTCTATGATTTAGACCAAAAAACCTCAGGGTTTCAACCTGGCGATCTGATTATTGTTGCAGGCCGCCCTTCAATGGGAAAAACGGCTTTTTCCCTCAATATCGCAGAAAATGTTGCGTTAGATCTTAAAAAACCCGTCGCGGTTTTCAGTATGGAAATGAGTGGCGCGCAGCTCGTCATGCGGATGATCGGCTCAGTGGGTAAGCTTGATCAACACAAAGTGCGGACAGGGCGATTGGATGATCAAGATTGGCCTCGTTTAACACATGCGCTAGGAAAATTGAATGAAGCACCGATTTTTATTGACGAAAGCGCGGCTCTGAATGCTCTGGAATTAAGAGCACGTGCACGGCGCTTGTACCGCCAGCATGGAGAATTAGGGTTAATTGTGGTGGATTATTTACAATTGATGTCCTCAACTGGCTCAGGAGAAAACCGCGCTACAGAAATTTCCGAAATATCACGCGCGTTAAAAGCCCTAGCGAAAGAATTAAAAGTGCCCTTGATCGCGTTGTCGCAATTGAATCGCAGTCTTGAGCAACGTCCCAACAAACGCCCCGTAATGTCAGATCTACGTGAGTCTGGTGCGATTGAACAAGACGCCGACGTAATTCTGTTTATTTATCGCGATGAAGTCTATAACCCCGATTCGCCAGACAAAGGCATTGCGGAAATTATTATTGGAAAACAACGCAATGGCCCGATTGGGAAAGTCGACTTGACGTTTTTAGGGGAATACACGCGCTTCGAAAACTACGCCCGGCCCGATTATTGACAGCGAATTGCGAAGATTTTATAGGGGTAATACTCCACCACAATTAGTCGGCCACAGGTAATCTGATCTGGTTGCAGGAGAATTACTGAAGGATATTCAAAAGCCTCTGTCTGCAACAGTTCAGATCAGATCATCGATGACCGATACCAGCGATAGGTATCTTTCAGTCCTTCATGAAGATCAATCTTCGCGCTCCAACCCATATTTTTCAACCGCGACACGTCCATCAATTTACGGGGTGTACCATCAGGTTTTGTCGAGTCGAATACAATTCTTCCAGAAAAACTGGTTATTTGTGCAACTAATACAGCAAGCTCCGCAATTGTCACTTCCTTTCCTGTTCCGACATTGATGTGCGACAACATTGGCAGCGTATTTGCAGTGTATCTGTCCCGAGGCAAGTCCAACACAAATAACGATGCTTCTGCCATATCGTCAACATGCAAAAATTCGCGGTAGGGTTTACCACTTCCCCAAATGACTACTTCTGTCGCATTTGAAACTACAGCCTCATGGAAACGCCGTATCAGAGCTGGCACTACATGACTGTTTTCCGGATGAAAATTATCGCCGGGACCATACAAGTTGGTCGGCATTACACTACGATAATCCACACCATGCGATGCTCCATATTGCCGGTTATAGCTCTCGCACAACTTGATTCCAGCAATCTTTGCAATTGCATATGGCTCGTTGGTTGGCTCCAGCGTTCCCGTCAACAAAGTATCTTCTCGCATCGGCTGAGGTGCAAATTTTGGATAAATGCATGAACTTCCCAGAAACAAAAAGCGTTTCACACCAGCCATCCAGGCTTGGTGTAATACATTGCATTCCATCATCATGTTTTGGTATATAAATTCTGCTGGGTAAGTATTATTCGCGTATATTCCGCCTACTTTTGCTGCCGCCAATATCACCACATCAGGTTGCTCATCCGAGAAGAAATCTCGTACAGATGCCTGATCTGTTAAATCCAGCTCGGCGTGTGAGCGAGTAATCAGTTTTATTGCTTCACCTTTTTCTTGTCTCGCCTTCAAGCGTTTAATAATAGCAGACCCCACCATGCCATTATGTCCCGCCACATAAATTTTGGTCATCACCTATCCTCTAAAAAGTCTAAAAAACAATCTGTTCAATGATAAACATTAGAGAACCTCAGAATAACTCGATTTTTCATCCCAAAACGTCGTGTGAAATGCTCAGGAACAAATAGTCTGGATTCTCGCCATGCTCAGAATGGTAATTATTCATAGATTAGCAATAATATCTATGTTATCAGTTGAGCTTAAAATGTTTTCTATTGTCGCCGCGTAATTAGCCACTGACGTAAAACATGAAAAACAAAAATAGGCGCTGATACAAACATCCGCCGCCAAAGCCTTCGCGGTTGTTGAATCAGTCTTGGTAGCCATTCCAGTCCCATCCGTTGAAAAAATGGATGTGAACGTTTTACTTGACCAGTATAAAAATCAAATACTGCACCAATCGCTCCCGCAAATTTTACATTCAGACGAGTGCGATTCTCGAAAATCCACTTCTCTTGCTTAGGTGCAGTCATACCAACCCACAACACATCCGCTGCTGCGGCATTAATTACTGCTACCATCGCATTCAATTCATCCTGAGAATAGACTGGCTTAAAAGGGGGAGAATACGTCCCCACCAGTCGTACATTTGGATAATCCTCTGACATGCGCGTTCGAATGGCATTCAGCGTTTCATCCGTTGAGCCCAAAAAGAAAACGCTATAACTGTTTGTCCGGTTCAATTCCTCGAGCACTCCTTGAAAAATATCGCTTCCGGTCACTCGCTCTCGGATCTGCCCACCCAACAGCTTGGAAGCAAAAACCACTCCGATTCCATCAGGTATAAGCCAATCAGCCGCATGCAATGCTTGCGAAAATGGCTGATCACGCAGCGCAACCGCATACGAATGAGGATTCATACAAGCAAGCCAACGGCAATTTTCATTTTTTTTACCAACCGGCTCATTGTTTTTTACCCACGACACGATATCTGTTACACATGCCCGTGCATCCTGTGTACTCACCCGATACCCGGCAATATTTTCAATTGGATCAATCATATTATATTTCTTCTTTGTTGACTCACTTCCATTGCCCGCTGATAAATCGTCATCAACATATTGTAATTGGCATCTTCGTTATACAACACCTCATAAGAATTCCGTGCCCCTTTAGCTAATCGCTCCAATCCATCGTCTTTCTCCCATAATGAACGCACGACATTTAGCAATGATTGTGGATTCGCCGGTTCAAATACCACGCCATTCTCACCCTGCCGAACAATTGATGGCAATGGGCCGATATTTGACACAGCCGCAGGTGTACCAAAAGCAAAAGCCTCCCGCACTACCATTGGAAAACCCTCAAACGATTCAGATGGAAGCACCAGCAATCTAGCGCGAGCAATCTCCATCTGCGCCTCAGCACTCGTTAATTGCCCAAGAAAGCTAACCGGAACCTCTGGTGCCGAGGCAGCTAATCGCTCCGATTCTGAACGCAAATCTCCATCACCCACGATGCGCAACTCCGGTGCCGATGCACCCCACAGCAACCATGCTTGTATCAGTGCCAGAACCCCCTTTTCAGCCGTCAAACGCCCGACAAATACCACGTTATCCCGGCGCTCCACCCATGGCAATACCAATGGATTCCCAGGGTAAAAGTTTGGTTTAACATGAACCAGATTTTCAGGTAAACCGGCTTCAATCATCCGATCACGTTGAAACTCGGTCAGTGCAATAAACGCATCGACTTGCTTGATCCAAGTGCCCAGATTTCGGTGTAAAGCCACATTCGCCGCCAATGGCAATGTCGCTAAGCGGCTATTCCGGTAACATCCGTGCTTTAATGAAGGCCAAACCGAATGACTATTGAGGCAATCGACGCATACCCGACCAGCTCGCATCGGAATTGCTGCCGGGCAGAATAAACGGTAATTATGCAATGTCAATACCCGCGCCGCACGATGCCCAATCGAATAAAAAATTGCGGGAGAAAGCAAGGGGAATGTGTTATGCACATGCACTACATCAGGGTGATTGATCTCGACAGTATGTCGTACAGCCCTTGCAGCGAAGAAATTCCACGGTGTTGAAAATGCTCCCTGAATCGCACCCGATGCCCCCTTAGCGCGAATGGTATCACTATGACGAAGAAATTCACTCACTTCATGACCGCGTTCCCGCAGCAACTTACCTTCGATCTCAAAAACTTGATTTTCACCGGAAGGCGCAGCGGAGCCATAATAATTATGGACAGTCAATATCTTCATAATCATTGGCTACAAAGAGAATACAAAAATAACATCCTGCATTCCATACGATATGAGTGAACTAGATAATATAAAAAAGATGAATCAAGAGGAAAGAAAGAAAAAAGAACGCTTTCGCCACGAGTCGGTCAAAAAAGTATTGATCACCAATTTTCCTTGGATTCTATTAGTCTTCAGGAATCATTTGTTGTATGCCCAGTTAAAAAATTTCAAATGTCAATTTACTGGGGAGATAGATTGAACCCTAGCCGATGCTATATTGTCGTGATGCACATTAGGAAACTTTTACAAAACTTCCATTTTACGAAAACAATACACTAAAAATGAATGTAAGAAGTTAGCAACGTTCACATTATATTAATTTTTCTTGTTTATACATTGCGTTATATATGGAGAAAGATATCCCAACCATGACTGCAAAAGGAAACATCACGTAACTATAAACAATTGTGTTATCCGTAACCATGAATAACGCCACCCCCATAGAATACAAATACGTTGTTTGCACAAATCTTTTTTCTTTTGAATCGTAAAGATATTTCATGGCTTTACGCAAAATAAACATCATGGTTAAAAAAAATAAAATCCAGACACCCAAACCTATTGCACCTAGTCTGTGTAGTAATCTCAGGTAGTCGTTATGAGGATGCATCCATCGCTCCAAATCATAAAACTCATCAGGAACATCCACCCCTTTACCAAACCAGATACTTTCCTTCGCTGATAAGTACACATCCTCCCAACGGGCAGAACGCCCAGAAGTATTTAAGGTAACACCTCCTATTTCCACTGCTTGATCGCCTCCTAGAAATGCATCAAGAACAGGTGTATTGACAAATAATAGGGTAATTACACTTAATGCGGACAGTTTGAATAAAAAATATTTTATTTTGCCACTTAATGCTTCTGTTTTATTTTGACAATATACAAGCTCGCGTGCAAACATCAAAACAACGGATTCTACTACGACTATAGTCCTGTTCTCCGTTATCATGTGTGCCACAATAATAATCAAAGCATAGAATAAGAATTCTTTTTTTCCAGACAAATAGCCGATGAGATAAAAACAGAAAAACAGATAAGCAACCTGCGTTGTAGCCGGATCATGTGAACCTGAAAAAGCAATTGTGAGCATAATTAATAGCATAATAGGGCCACAAATACTTAATATCTTATTCATTTTATCGATAGTGCATGCGCTTCTGACATTCAACCCCGAGGAGATCAGCATGATAAATAGTACACCTGCCCATAAGATGGTATTGAACATTGTTTTAAAATTGACTGGTGCCGTCACTCTTGCAACTAAATCAAGGACAACAAAAAGAAAGAGAAATAAAATAGGGGTAGCGCATAGTTTCTTAATTCTAGGGTTTGACATAAATAACACAAACGCTGTCGAAGCAATAACAGACATAAGAACACCACCCATCGATATACTTCCCAGATTGATCAATGCTGGATAGGCACCGAGAGTCGAAACAAATAATACGAAGTATATGAAATAAATGATTATCATTTGAGATGCCCACTTTAACGCAAATTATTCATCTGGACGGGACATCACCGCTTCATACAAGTTTTTTGCCGCTATGGCGGGTGTAAATAACTTTGCTCTACGTAAAGAATACCTACCGAATTCTTCTATACGTGTTGAATTATTTGCAAACCATGTTATCTTTTCTGCCAATGTTGTTATATCACTCGGATCAATTATAAAGCCGTTACAACCTTCTACAACAATTTCGTTAGAAGCCCCGTCGTGCACTGAGGCGATAATAGGAAGACCACATGAAATTGCTTCAAAACCGACAAGTGAACGATAGTCAGCTCGCGTAGTAATAATTGCAACATCAGCAGATAGATACCAATTTTTTATTTGCTCGTAGGACTGGCTGCCAGTTAAATGGAAAGTATCCACAAGTTTATTTTCATTGATCATCATTTCAATTTCCTTCCTACTCAATCCATCCCCAACAATGATAAATTTACATTTTTTTTTAACAACCTTGTCAAGGCATGCGACAGCAAGTACAAGTAAATCGAAACCTTTCCTGTAATCCATTCTTCCGACACTTATAAAGGTAACTTTTTCACCACCAGCGCAATAAAATCTTTCATTCAAATTGACAAGCGATGATGTTAAATACATTTTATTTATCACCTTATCATTCGGTACCCTCAATTCATTCAAGGCATATTCTTGTGCGCCAACCGTATTAGTCACAACAATATCAACGTTTGACGCTATAAAACGTCGATATAAGAGTTTTACGTAAGACACCAACCTTCCGGGACGATTATTTTTATAATACAACAGGTATTTAGGATCATTTTCTATCAGTAAGACAAGCTTCAACCGACTCAAGAAGAGGCAAACAATAACGACCGATAGCGTAATGGCATTAAATTCACTAACAATGAGCTTGGTCTCTTTTTCATGCCGCAAGAGACGAAACAAGCTTGGAATTTTCAAAATTGCACTAAATCTACCTATCGGAAAATTCTTTTTTACTGCAATGTTAGTGTTTTTTACTAGCGCATTAGTGTCTCTACTATATACTTTTATTTTTTTCTCGTACGCATACAATTCTTGAAGTATGGCTTCCCAATACAAAAGGTTATTGTTATATCCCATACTTTGTACAACAAACACTATACTCACAAAGTACTCTCCTCAGCGTGTCGTTTGACAAAAACCCCGGTCTCAGCCAGACGGTCTGCCCATAGCCAGTAACCCTCAGGTCTTTGGTTATAAGAGCTCTTTAAACGTTCTGTACGTGCGTTTTCATTTGCATGCAGTACGATTCGTTCTGAAAGCTTTTCAGTATCACTCAATTCGGAGAGTGGTAACGATATGACATGTTGGCGACCCTGCTTAAGCCCCTCAAGTTTCTGGCACATATACGAAGTACCATGAAAACCTACTGTCGGAACTCCCACTGATGCTGCAAAAGCGCAAAAATGATTTGCAATACCGATAGCCAGAGATGCCATAGAGAGAATCGCCTTTGTAAATTGTGTTTGACCACCGATATCAAGCAGAAAGTAAGGTGCGTTGATTTTTTCTGAAATTAGTTTATGAGCTTCACGATCATCTCCGGCATTGGCATATGAAAAAGGAATAAAAACAAGTGGCTTTTTTAACGCTTTCGCCACATCACTATAGAGCCGGGCAAAGTCTTCGATGTATTCATGAAAGGGGCAGTTTGAATCCAGTCGAAATTGCACGGCTATGTAATCACGAGGGATATTTAGTTTATCAAGAAATTCTCCTGCTACACTCCTATCTCCCGGCGGCAAATAGATCCCCTCGTCACCTGTCAGCCCCAATTTTTTCTGAGTTACGCCCAATTCACTCGCTAATTGATGGGAAAGTTGATCGCGAACACCAACAAAAGTGGCGCCATTCAAAGCAATCTTTAATATCCACCTAGACAGTCGCGTATCGAGAGGTCCAATCTGTTGACCAAGCAATATGTAAGGGACCTTTAGTCTACGAGCCAGCAACATAGCTAGTATCCATATATACACAGGACCAATAAAATACATGCTGTTCAATGTGCCAGCACCTGAATAAAACAGGAAATCAATGTTATAAAATTCTCTAAGTGCTTGAATGCCTTTTGCACTCAGAAAGATACATTTCTTCCCCGCCGCAACCCGTTTCGCATTTAACAGCAGCGAAAGAGAGCGCATTACTATTTTAATACGACCAATTATCGTCTTTTTTTGATCGCCCCATAGGTACTCACTCAGTACTCTACTAATTGGTATGGACTCGTCTACACATTCATCGTTTAATGAATGAGCAATCGCAGTAATTTCAATATTCGGTATATTCTCTTTTAAGAGAAGTATTGCGTTTTCAAACTGTGCAATATCTCCGACATTGATGCCGTTATTTTTTTTATAGCGGAATCCACCGCCAAATAGTAGTGTTTTCATATTACCTATCCCCATGCCCTTTAGATTTTTGTGATGCGGAAGTGCGGTCATTGACTGCACTCTTTGACAACCAATCTCCAAGCCATAACAGATAAAAATACATCGCCAGCGGCCATTCCGTAAATAATGCCTGATATTCCCAAGAGATTATAAAGTACGTAGATAGCGCACAGCATGACAAAAACTGTCGCGATGCTAATCATCAGTATGTATCGAAACCGCTTTAATACCTGCGCGACCATCGTCGCATTTATACATATAATGTGTATGCAAACAAAAAAGCACCACGCGATAGCCAGCTGCATATCCGGCGCATATTTATCACCCAAAACAAGCTGGGTAATTGGTGTCAGGAAAAATAAAAGAGCGCCGGAATACAGGAAGGAAACCATTAACACAATGGCTGTAAATTGCAAACCGAGTTGAAGCAAGTGCTTTTTGTTTTGTGTTCTTGCAGTTGCAAACCGTGGCAATGCTATCTGACTCAATGGCGGTAGAATAAAAATAGCTGGCGTAACCAGCAATCTGGCAGCACTGAGATAGGCCACACCTACAGGTCCTGTCAGTACCGTTGTGACAATTGTGTGCGCCTGCCCTCTGAGGGTGTAAATGATATTAGTCGGCACGGCCCACCGCGCTCCTTCCCATGCCTCCTTTACATCAGACCGCATCTGGCCAATTCGCACCGTTGCAAAAGGTAGCTTGGCTAATATCTGTCCGACCACTACACCCGCCATTTGCGCACATGCATACAACCAAAGCGCCCCGACAGCGGTAATCGGGACATCCCTGAGAGATTGCACTGTCAGTAGACAACCTAGCATCATGGCGACGGCTAGATTTACTTTCAATGCCCATATTTCCTTGCGCGTCGTATAGGCGTAACGTGTGAACAGCTCCTTGAAATGATAAGAACCAGATGCCGCTGCCACTGCTATACCAAATTCGACATAATTTTCGAACCAAGACATCAAAAAGCCACCTATCGGAAATACCAACAGTGCAACAAGGAAAGTCAAAATACAGAATCCTGCATCCGCCGCCCCCATACTCGCAACATAACCGGCTTGCTGTGAAGGCGGTTTATCGGGCACATTCACCACCATTTGCGTAAAAAACAATGCATTACCAATACCCGCATAGAATAAGGTTATGGCAAAGCCGATGCTGTAAAGTCCAAAATCGACCAAGGATAGTGCTCTGATCAGATATAAACCTAGCGCAAAATTACTACCGCTACTGACCACCTGATTCAGTACGCTTATCGAAACAGCCTTCCCTAACGTTTTTTTACCTTGGTATGCTTTAATAGCATTAATAAATTCGCCAATCCTTTTCATTTGCTGCCAAATATTTTGGCATGAATCGGTAAACCCGATAACTTCCAGTCCATTTTTATGGATTTTGAATCTTTATATATTAGCCAGATAGTCAGATTCTTCTGATACATCTCAAGATACATAATAAAAAGATTCCAATAGTAGTCTTCTAAATTGGTCCATACTATTTTATAAAGCAGTATCAATACTAAAATGTTCCTTCATTCCTTCATCAACTAGTGTAATGTTAATAAGATGCTTGAAAGAAGAGCTTATCTTGCGTAAGAGACTATCCAGTTCTCGCATTGCAATTCTTACGTTCGACTTATTGCTTCGCAAGGCCTCAAGTCTTGCTTTTTACAAAAACTGAAAAACCAATTATCCTCTGTAATCATAAGCCTTATAACCATTTTCTTTGATTAATGCATATTTCTCAGCGGATTTCAAATCTTCACGCATCATCTCCTCAACCAGTTCCTCAAAACTGATTTCGGGAGTCCAGCCTAATTTCTCTTTGGCTTTAGCCGGATTACCCAGTAGCGTCTCCACTTCTGCTGGACGAAAATAACGCGGGTCAACTCGCACAATTACCCTGCCTTTCTGATCGCTGCCAGTCTCATCCACACCTTCGCCTTGCCAATTCATTTCTATCCCTACTTGTTTGGCCGCAATGTTGACGAAATCACGAACGGAGTACTGCTCGCCGGTGGCGATTACGAAATCTTCCGGTTCTTGTTGCTGTAACATCATCCACTGCATACGCACGTAATCCTTTGCATGCCCCCAGTCACGTTTGGCATTTATATTCCCTAAATATAGACAATCCTGCATTCCCAATTTGATACGTGCTAATGCGCGTGTAATTTTCCGGGTAACAAATGTTTCACCTCGAATAGGAGATTCATGATTAAACAAAATGCCATTGCAAGCGTATATGCCGTAAGATTCCCGGTAGTTTACTGTTATCCAATACGCGTATAACTTAGCAACACCGTAAGGAGATCGAGGATAAAACGGTGTTGTTTCTGATTGTGGTATTTCTTGAACTTTTCCATACAATTCAGAGGTTGAAGCCTGATAAAAGCGAGTTTTATTCTCCATACCAAGAATACGAATGGCTTCCAGCATGCGGAGCGTGCCAATGGCATCCGAGTCAGCCGTATATTCAGGTTCTTCAAAAGACACCGCCACGTGTGATTGTGCTGCCAAATTGTAAATTTCATCCGGTTGGACTTGCTGGATGATCCGAACCAAGCTGGATGAATCCGTCATATCGCCATGGTGCAGAAAAAAACGCACATGCTTTTCGTGTGGGTCCTGATAAAGATGATCAATACGATCAGTGTTGAATAAAGACGTACGCCGCTTTATGCCGTGCACTTCATAACCTTTATCTAATAGAAATTCTGCTAGATAAGCACCGTCCTGACCGGTTACACCAGTAATCAATGCTTTTTTATTCACGAGCATCTTTATTCCTTTTTTAAAAAATAACCTGCGCGGCGAAGCCACCAGGAATCATAAATTCAACCTATAACCTCGAAAGCCAACGCTTGGGGACCTAATCTACGTCGACTTTTGACTTTAGGCTCACCAAAGACACCCCCTTCACAATAAACCACTGGATCATAGTCTGTTTTACGACTGGAAAAATGATGTAAGTGAATATCCCGATGTTCTATCAATCTTTTCTGTAATAATGTTATGTATCTTTTTAGCGTTTCTCTTGAGGTACAATTATCTTTTTCCGGCCAGACATTGAGTGTAATCGCATACTGTTTTCCAAGGTGAAGATCTTCTGGCGGCTTTTCAAAAACTCTCATGCAGAAATTTATATCAATTCCTAATTCATCGTTGAGTGCTTGAGCCAGCTCTTCCGCTTCTTTAGCAGAATAACTACCTATAAGAATTTTGTTATTTGAGGTAGGCGCAAGTCCTAGTCGGGTATTAAGCAATATTTGGAGGTTTCGGAGCGTTGATATAAACCGCTTGGGTTGATAGGTTAAGTAAAAAAAACCTGCACTTATGATAAGAAAGCCCAACAGCATGTTAAATTCAGATACCCCCATATACAACCCAGTGAGTCCTATTATTCCTAACAAACTATGGAAGAATACGAGACAAAAGACTATTTCGATAACTTGAAACCCTGATCTCATCAATAAATGATGCAGATGTTGCCGATCTGAACCAAATAGAGATTTCCCGACACATATCCGACGCAGCATAACAGCAATGGCATCCATCAAAGGAACGGAAAATAACCAGATAGCAGTCACTGGGGATATTGCTGGATGAGATCCCTGCGAAAGATCAATTAGTAACCAAGCAAATATCAATCCGAGCAACATACTACCGTTGTCACCAAGAAAGACACGAGCGTGTCGCTGAGTAGGATGTCGAAAGTTAAAATATAAAAAACCAGCTACCCCACCAGCTAAAGCACAAATTAGCATTAGATTATCTTGATCTCCTGCTACAAAAGTCGCAACGCCAATTAGCAACAAACTCACCAAAGATATTGCTCCAGAAAGGCCATCAACGCCATCAATCATGTTCAGTGCATTGATAACACCGATAGTAGCAAACATGGTAAAAGCAACACTAAAGAACCCCAGGTTAAGTGGAAAACCAAAAAGTAATCCACCAAGTTCATTTAATACCACGCCTCCACCAAAAATCATAAGAGACGATACTACGGCTTGTATTAAAAAGCGTGATTTATAGCCAAGCCTTATCATATCGTCCAAAAAACCAGCAATAAAGATGATTAACGAACAGGCTATCAAAACAACATATTTAAGATAATAGTCAGATTGGTAATGAAGCAACACGGTGAATCCAACACATAAAGCAGCTAGTACTCCCACCCCTCCCACAAAAGGAATATTTCCATCATGTAGTTTATGACCATCGTTAGGCTTATCAGCAATGCTAACGCGATGCATGACTGAAGCAGAATAATAGATCACCAATACTGATAAAAAAATGCTACCGAAAAATACCAAAATTAATTCAATATTCATAATTGTTTATTTGGGTTTCTGATAACTATATTGATAAACATATTTGCCATAATTATGGCCGTATCCATACCGCGACGATGACAGAGGCATATCATTAAATACAATGCCCTTAATCGAAATACCCGATTGCGAAAATCTTCTGACACTTTGTTCCAGTTCACGTTTTGTATGTGATCCAGCTCGTACTACCATGAGTACTGCACCTGCCAACCGGCTGATAATCGCTGCATCTGTCACTGCCAAGATAGGTGGTGAATCGACAATGATCAGATCATATTTTTTGGTCAATTCATCAAGAAGCAGGCTAAAACGCTCATGGAGTAATAATTCAGACGGATTGGGAGGAATAGTTCCTGTAGGAATGAAATCAATATTGGCTGATGGTATCTCTCTAGTCGAATCCTGAGCAGGTCTCGCGTTTAATATAATCTCGGATAGACCATTTTCCCGACTTACACCAAATAACTTATTAATTACACCTTTACGCATATCGGCGTCGATCAATAATATCTTTTTGCCGGCATCGGCCATTACTACAGCCAGATTAACAGCAACGAATGATTTACCAACACCCGGACTTGGCCCGCTAATGACGATGATATTATTGCGTGCCTCCAATAAAGAGAAATGGATCGTCGTACGCAAACTCCGCAGACTTTCAATTGCAATGTCTTCCTTGTTTCGGAGCGATAAAACAGCCGGCCTGTTAAGCCTGATAGCACTGCTAAACTTGTCCAGTTCTTTGTTAAGTAAAATCTGATCCTTACTATGGTGAATAGTGGCATACACGGGAATATGCAGTTGTTTCTCGATCAAATCAGGATCTTCAATGCCACGTAACAAAGATTTACGAACAAAAACTGCCACAATTCCAAGAAAAATACCCAAAACGGAAGCCACACCGATGATCAAAAGTTTATTCGGCTTAATTGCTTTATCCGGCAATACCGCGTAATCAATAATCTTAACGTCTCCTACGGTACCTGCTTTCGCTACTCGCAATGTCTGTGCATTATTTAGCAAAGTAGTATAAAGATTGGTGCTTACATTCACATCGCCCGATAATTCCAAAATAATTTGCTGGGTTTTCGGCAATGACTTAATCATTTGAGTATGTGATTGCATTTGCCCTTGCAGCCGTGCAATCTGTTTATCAACTGCAATCACATTCGGATGAGATTCTGTGAATTTTTGCCGCAATTCATCACGCTTCTGTTGCAGAAGTGTTATTTGAGTTTTTATTTCGACTACCCCAGTCAAGGTATTTTGCGTCTCAATATCCAGGTTGACAGAGCCTTTCTGGTTTTTATATCGATTCAGAGCAGCTATCGAACTTTCCATCTGCCCTTTGAGAATAGGCAGTTGTTTATCAAGAAACTCCAATGTCTTTTGCGATTCGGCAGATTTATACTGAACGTTTTGCTGCAAATATATATTGGCAATCTCGTTAATTATTTGGACAGCACTTGCAGCATTATCCGATTCCAACGTCAATTCCAAGATTCCCGTACTTTTACCTTTCTCAGACACAGTCAAACTATTTCTGAGTTGCCGTATTGCGTTATTTGAGGATTGCCGCATCAATGTAAAGCGCGTTCCAGAACGTGCTCTTAATATCGATACGAATAAGCTAACAGGTTGTTGATGATTTTCAATTTGCTGGCTGCTTACCAACTTTCCTACCTCACCTTCAGCAATTAATTCATCATTAAAGAAAAGCTCGAAGTGGCCTTGATCTCCCGCTACTAGTATTAATTCCTCATCTCTCAATGTATCTGGTACCGTCAGCGTGCCAACTTGTATCTCCTCTCCACCCCAGGCATATTCATCTTGCCCGAAGAACGGGCTGGATACTGCATTATCCTGATTATGGCGTTTAAACCTTCTCGCAATGGCTTCACCGACTAAAGGGAAAAATTTTGGTTTGGCAATAACCTCTAAACTCAGGTTATTAATGGCAGCTCCTAGTACCTTTCTGGATTTAATCAACTCGATTTCAGCCATTACCGGAAGTTTAGTTCCAAACATATCGGTCAATGGTTCCATGCCAACCATTGACTGCGATTTCTCATTTACTTGCAGCATGGCATCGACTTTGTAAATTGGTGTATCGATATAGGCTTTTCCAATTCCGATTAGAAAAACAGTAAGCGTAATAGTCAGAATTAGCCACTTTCCATCCATTACTAAACTTAATAACTCACCCAAATTGATTACATCCTCCTCATTATCCGAACCGGACTGGGTTAAGTTGTTAGTAATTTCTAGTTGCGAATTAGGCATGAGTTTTATGCAATTAAGGGAACGTTCTAAATGGTTGAACACGCAATGCTCCGTCAAACGTATTCAGCAAATCGACAGTTGGTTGAATTTGTCCAATGATCTGATTCCAACGAATACCTTCCGCCCGGTCTACAAAAACGACGTCGCGCGGTTGTAACGGGAAACGCTCCGCCAAGATGAATGCATCGGGAGACTTTGCATCCAAATGGTATATTGCCGATTTTCCCAAAGCGCTTCTAAAAACAAAGACTCTGGCCGCATCCGAAGTCTCTTGATCAAGTCCAGCTGCTTCAGTCAGCGCTTCGGTTAATGTCAAACGTGCTTTATTCATAATGACACTTCGTGGTCGGACACCAAAACCGCGCCCCAGATTGGTCTCACCCAATACAAAAACTTTGTTAAATTCGTTATCTGGCACGTTAAGAACATCTCCATGTCTGAGCAACACGTTTTGTTTAACATCGCCACCTTCATAAAGGCTTAACAAATTAATACTGAAGGTTTTATCATTTCGCGTTAAGGTAATATTGCGGAGATCTGCTTTGGGTGTTACACCGCCGGCACTATTGATTGCTTCTAGAACGGTTAGAGGAATATCTCTCACTAAATGAATTCCAGGTTGCGCAACCTCACCTACCACGTAAACCCGTTGACTGCGATAACCAGCCACGCGGACATCAAGTTGCACATTCTCAATATACTTGGAAAGCTTAAGCGTTAATTCCTCGCGAATTTCCTCGACCGTTTTACCTGCCGCTCGAATAATACCGGCGTAAGGATAAAAAAAAGTACCGTCTTCACCGACTACATTCCCAGCCATCTCGGCGCTTCGAAATTCACCTGCAGGAATAGTAAGTTCTGGGTGTCCCCAGACAGTGATATTCAGAATATCTCTTGATCCCACTCGATACTGATCATATGGTTCTACTTCAGGAGTTTCTTTTATAGTTTTTGAACCAATACGATAGTCAAAATAATGATTGGCAACATTGTCAGGTCCGAGACTACGATTATTGATATCCTTTTCCATATCAATAATTAGTTGTGCATTAATAGTGCGGATATTTAGTCTTTTTAAAATTGTTTCATTATTCTCAATAACAGGCATTTCAACACTAGATTTGGTAGAGAATGCCCTCATGTGCTGTCCTGGTATCAAGGTGCAAGCTGTCAATTGACTTAATATGATTAAAATAAAAAAAATGTTTCCCTGCAGAAACATGTTTTTCATTAAATAGATTGATTTGTTTAATTGCATCTTAATAAGATAAATTTACATTCCATACAACAGGACAAGGTAGAGCTGTTTCATGAATTTTTGTATTGTCCAATTTCATGCTTCAGTAATTGAGATATATCTTTCAATAAAATCAAGTCTTAATAACCTTCATTTTTAGCAAAACAAAAAATTTATATCTAATTAGCTTCTGAGGAAATATCTACCACCAGTAGTTTTATTTACATCAAGGAATACAATAAATCCGCAGTTTTGACGACGAAAAAAAACTAAAATAACCAGCAAAGATTGATGTAATTACCCAGAAAGCTCTTCAGATAATTTCTTGCCATTCAATAATCGGATTTTAGGTGGCCGATAATGGTTTCAATCATTGTTCGCCTTATGCACTTTTTTCACTTTTTGATTCTCTGATTCCGAGCATCCTTCTTCCTTTCTAACGCTTTCTCAGGCGAAATGATCTGCGTTGCATTGACCACATTTTTGTCTCACTTGACTATCGATGCCTTGCTACCTTGATACTCGCTCTATAGCAGAAACACTTTCCACTTTTCTTTGATAGCATTCAAAAAAGTATTGCGGTAGCTCTCTACTAAGCTTTCGCATCAAAATACTTGTGCAATGATTCTGTGGAGCGCTTTAATACTCGTTTGATTTCGACTTTTCTCTTACACATTCAGGGATTTTGTTATCTATTGAGCATGAGATGTTCTTCCATACGAATGACAGCTTCCAACATCGATTACCCATGCAATCCAACAACCACTTAAGTATCAATAATCTAGTCATAAAATTAACCGACCCACTCGGCGTATTCGTCGATCTCAAGTGACGTATTGAGAACGCTTCGCCAAATTCTTAACAAGGTATCTGTCTGCAAGCATCAACAACAAATCATCGTCATCCGGTCGCAGATCAGAAAACCTGTTTTATAAAATATAGATAAATAAATCGTACTGCTATTCCTAAGTACTTTCAATCACTATTTCAACAAGAAATTTCGTTGAAGAATCGTACTGCTATTCCCAAGTACTTTCAATCACTATTTCAACAAGAAATATGACGATGTTTTACCAGGGTAAAAAACCAGAGTTGTTTACAACAGAGAGGTTAACTAAAATAAGAAGCAAGGATTTCGTAAGCTGTAGCATTATTCAATCCTGTATGGAGTTTGACAGCATTGTAGAAGTTAATGAAATGCAATAGCAGCAGAATATGCTGACAAAATGTCTTACTAACCAACTCGCTCGGCGTATCCGTCGATTTCAAGTAACGAATAGAGAACGCTTCGCCAAATTCTTAATAAGATATCCGTCTGCAAGCATCAACAATAAATCATCGTCATCCGCTCGCAGATCAGAAAACCTGTTTTATAAAATATAGATAGATAAATCGTACTGCTATTCCTAAGTACTTTCAATCACTATTTCAACAAGAAATTTCGTTGACGAATCGTACTGCTATTCCCAAGTACTTTCAATCACTATTCCAACAAGAAATATGACGATGTTTTACCAGGGTAAAAAAACCAGAGTTGTTTACAACAGAGAGGTTAACTAAAATAAGAAGTAAGGATTTCGTAAGCTGTAGCATTATTCAATCCTGTATGGGGTTTCACAGCATTGTAGAAGTTAATGAAATGCAATAGCAGAATACGCTGATCAGCATTGTCTTAAAAAGACAATTTGACTGTGCCACATGTATTAGCGTACGGATAACACGCTCAGCTTTACCGTTAGTTTGCAGACGATTGACGCGAGTAAACTTCTAATTGATACTACGTTGCCTGCAAGCTATAACGACAGCATGATCGCTGGTTCCTTTAAATTCAATGCCGTGTCGGAGTGAGGGTAGTCGATCTGATAAGGGCATTCGGCGATGACAGCGCTTATGAGAAAGCAAGAGATGCTTGCTGGTTTCATCGGGAAAAATACCGGTATACAACTCTCCCAGGAGAAATCATCGATAGCCACAAAAAAATACTCACAGTTCATTAACAGATTGCTTTTTCAGCAAGGGAAGTCGTTTGGTATCGAGGTGAATGAGATCACTCGAATAAGATTTGTTATAAATGGTGGATGAAGATGGAATTACCGAACACCCAATGAAAAATCTAGTAATTATTTAACAACACATTTACCTCCATAAATTGCTGGACACGATGTTTCTAACGGCATACCGTATTTTGATTTTAAGCGTTTCTTCAGAGTGGCAGTATCTCTTCCATAAACTTGCCAAAATAAATAATTTGGCATCAAGTGCTTTTTAGCGAATTCATACACACCATCAATAGCCTGTTCTGAAGTTAAATTATGTGATTTTGCAGGACCAGATTGAAAATCTTCTGCAGTGAAATAATACAAATTTTCTCGATGAACTTGCTGACCAATTGGAATAATCCGAGATACCAATGGATAGTAATGATAAACGCCAGGATATTTGTTGATGGTTTTACCAGAACCGAAAAAACCAAGACCATTATTTGCTCGCTTCATAGAATCGACAAAAACATCAGGTCCACCCAAACCGATACCAAATGTCTTCATATTTTCAATAAATGCAGGTAGTGCTCTGCGTGGGAAATTAAGATTCTGAAATAGAGGAGTACTTTTAAAAACACATCCGGCATGCGCTTGCATCATCATATAACCTTTCACAAAAAGTTCTTCAGATATTGCTGAATATTTTTTTTCTGGTCCGATTTCAGTACCTATAGCCGTCTCTGTAAAGGAAATCGACGCAACTACTGGATTCTGATCATATCTAGCACTCAGAGCATCTAAAAGTTTTTTGAATCTTGCAAGCGTTCCAGAATGTCCAAAATTAGCATGATGCCCCTTGTTATATATTCCTTCACCCTGCTTACCTTGAATAAAATATGGAGTTATACGTTCTCCATTCAGAAGCTCGTTCGGTTGATTCAAAATATAAGTAGGCAGTGAGCTTTGAGTTTTGCTCACTTGATATTTGTAACCTAGTATGATTGCTAGTTTTTTTCCTGTATTAACTAGCTTAACAATTTGTTCGTCAATTGATTTGAAATCGTATTCATTAAAACGTGGTTCCAGTTCAGACCAGAAATATGTTACCTGAATACCCCTTACTGCTGGAGCATCATGATAATCTTTGAGGAAATTAGCAAATTGTGTATGAGTATTCTTACGATCCAGCATAATAAAATGCCCGGGATTCCACTTTACTTTCATTCTATCTTCAGTAGCGATAGGACATGTGCTTTCAGCAAAATTAGTCCCTAACATAATTACATTCATCAAAAGAAAGGCAAGACAAAATTTAGCAATATATATTATTCGAAATTCCATGCTCATAACCCTAAAAAATCCTTGAAAGAGAAAATGATTCTAAGAAAAATCTTCGTTCTGGAAATAATCTTAAAAAACTATAACAGTCGACGCTATTCTTAATTGCGATGAAAAACTTCGGCAGTTTGACAGACTGAAATAATTATCTCATTTTTTCGATTAACCGTTCTGTTCATACGGAGTTTTCCCTCCCGAGCTTCCATGAGATCGGTATTGGTTTTAGAAAGCTTCCCACTCGACTAATTTGGCATACAGGTCAACATCATTTGTATAAGTTAAAACCGGTAAAATTCTCCCTGATGCACTTACCCTCAAACATCATTTGATTTTCCTGGCCTTATTAAGGTTTATGAAGTTATGGGTATAGCACGGTTTCTAAAAATCGTATTTTTTACCTTATCTATCGCTTTATCAGGCCATTCTCAATCAAGTTTTACAGATTGTAAAACACCTCGAGCATCATAAGGAAAAAACATAGTGGTCTTAAGAGCGCTAATTTAATTAGTTTTTTATTTAAATAATATTTTCATAAGCTTAAACAGTTCAATTATCAGCTAACATCACCATTGAACAGGCAAAAGCAACCAACAAACTACCATCATGGCTAATAAGAAAATAGCTATGAAACAACGATGCGACTGATAAGAAAACCAATAGAATAATTTTTGCCATGGCAAATCCTTTGTTAAATTTGCAACTTACTGGCCTCGCTAAAGACATAAATGATTCTAAGTAATATCAGGGCATCATACCTTTCTTTTGACATCAATAACCTAGAGGTATTTTGATTTATTCCTGATTTTTGCTTTTAATGATTTTAACCAAGCAATGAATTATTCATATAGATGCTTGCAGGAAGCTGTTCTTCGGATTTTTCTATTTTTGTCATTCGCGTACAGGTCGTTTGGCCAATTTGCGTTGTAGGGTACGACGGTGCATATTAAGTATTCGGGCCGTGACTGAAATGTTGTTATCATTTTCACTCAGAATACGTTGTATATATTCCCATTCCAATCGATTGACTGATAAAGGACTCCCATTGATTGGCATATCAGAATCGCCATGAGTACGTTCAAAGGCTGACATGATTTCGTCCGCGTCCACCGGTTTTGCTAAATAATGTGTAGCGCCTAATTTAATTGCTTCGACAGCGGTGGCAATACTTGCGTAGCCTGTAAGCATGACGATACGAGTACCTGAGTCTAAGTTTTTCAATTTTTCAACAAGAACGAGCCCGGATTCATTGGATAACTTCAAATCAACGATCGCATATTCAGCAATTATCGATTCGCATAAATTCAGTGCTTCCTCGATAGTGTGAGCACAAGTAACTTGAAAGCCTCGTTTGGTCATGGCTTTAGCAAGGACATCACAAAATACCGTATCGTCGTCAACGATTAATAAGCTGGGTTTTTCTTCAGGAGGATCTTCTAAAAGCTGATTCATGGTTTGGGTGTGATTAAAGGGAGGACAACTTGCGTACAAGCGCCACCTTGCTCAAGATTAAATAAACGGACACTTCCACCAAAACGTTCAATATTCGCATTGGCAAGAAAAAGACCAATGCCAAATCCTTGGCCAGGTTTTTTCGTAGAAAAGAAAGCTTCTCCTGCACGTTCCATGACTTCGGTGGACAAGCCTTCGCCGTCGTCGATGATTTCGAGTTGAAGTTTTTCAGCAGTCCAACTACTTTTGATATCGATGCACTTGATTGAAGCATCCGCAGCATTATTCAATAAATTCAGCAGCGATTGACTCAATAATTGATTATCCATAATTCTCGGTATCGGTTGTATTCCTTCACTCCGATATGTAAATTGGATCGATGGGCGTATCAATTTCCATTTATCCAAAATTTGATCTAAAAATTCATTGACGAGTAATTCGTTGCCTTGCTCAATTCTGGCTTGACCGGCTTTGGCCAACAACTGTGTGAGCGTTTGTTTACAATGAACAATCTGGTCTTTGAGAATATGAATATTATTTTGAAATTCGCTATCTTCTGTATATTCTTGTTGCAATTCGCCTGTAATGACTGCCATCGTGGAAAGCGGCGTGCCTAATTCATGCGCTGCACCAGCGGCTAATGTTCCTAACGCAATAATTTGTTCGTTGCGTAAAGCATGCTCGCGTGCTTTGGCCAAATCACGGTCACGGTCACGAATAGAACTACTCATGCGTACTACAAACCAAGCGATGATGACAGTACTAAGAACAAAAGCTAACCACATTCCTGATACATGCAAGGTAAACTCGATTAAGTGATTCTCGTGATTGTGTGGTAATGGAATGTACACAAACAAAAGAATTGAATAACAAGCGATGGTAACAATGGCCATTACCCAGGTATAGCGCCAAGGCAAAGCTGCTGCTGCAATCGTGAGCGGTAGCAAATACAATGAAATAAATGGATTAGTAGAGCCGCCACTAAAATAAAGCAAGCAACTCAATGCTAGAACATCCACTAATAATTGCAAAAAAAATTCGATATTGGTGACAGGTAATTTTTTGTTTAAGCGAAACCACGTCAGAAAATTTATCAACGCAAGTAATACGATGACTGCAATCATTTCTTTCCACGGCAAAGCAATATCGATACTCCAGTAGACAATAGCCACTGTCAAACTCTGTACAACAATAGCGATATTGCGGAGTAAAAAAAGACGCTGCAGATTTTTACCGAGAGGAGATTTGCTCAGTTCACGAAACATGAAATACAGAAAATAAGAATGAAACGTACCTTAAAAATACGAAACATTAACTCAATTTCACAAAAATAACTATGTGACAAATTGTCACATAGCAATTAACTTGCAGTAGTTTAGTCGTTTTTTTTATTATTTTATTGAACAGATAAGCCTTATAGAACTATTTGATTCTACCGTGACATTGCTTGTATTTCTTCCCTGACCCACAAGGACAAGGTTCATTACGGCCGACTTTATCATTGTGACGCACAAATGGTTTGACTTTTGATTGATTTTCGTCCATCTCATCGGAAGCTTTTTCTCCCTCCAATGTTTCATAGCTGGCATGATGATATTCAACGTTTTCAGGTGCATGTAATGTTTCGGTGACCGCTTCCACCTGTTGTTCATTTTTGATCTGCACGGTTAGAAGAATTTTTGTTACTTCATTTTTTACTTCTTCCAACATATTCGTAAACAGCTCAAAAGCTTCGCGCTTGTATTCTTGTTTGGGGTTTTTTTGTGCATAACCACGTAAGTGGATACCTTGTCGCAAATGATCCAAAGCCCCTAAATGCTCGCGCCAATGAGAGTCCAAAGTTTGGAGCATCACCGCACGTTCATAATGATGCATGATATCTGCGCCGACTTGCTCGACTTTGCTTTGATAAGATTCGCTGGCAAGATCAAGGATACGCTGCAATAAATTTTCTTCATGCAAATTTTGATTTTGTTCGAGCCATTTTTGCAATGGAAAATGCAGTTGATACTCGGAAGCCAGTGTGCGTTCTAAGCCGGGAACATCCCACTGTTCTTCAACGCTTTGTGGTGGTATGTAGGTGTAAAACAAATTAGTCAGAACGCTTTCGCGCATGGCGATAATGGTATCGGTGATATCCGAACCAGCTTCTAGTAGTTCATTACGTTGTTGATAAATGACATTACGTTGATCATTAGCAACGTCGTCATATTCAAGCAATTGTTTACGCATATCAAAGTTTCGTGCTTCCACTTTGCGTTGCGCGTTCTCAATAGCGCGAGTTACCCAAGGATGCTCAATTGCCTCTCCTTCAGGCATTTTTAGACGTGTCATGATATTGGCAACACGATCAGATGCGAAAATACGTAACAGTGGATCTTCTAATGAAAGATAGAAACGACTTGAACCCGGATCGCCTTGCCTGCCTGAACGGCCGCGCAATTGATTATCGACACGGCGAGATTCATGTCGCTCAGTACCAATAATATGCAAGCCGCCTAAGCGCAATATTTCATCGTGAACCGTTTGCCATTGCGACTGTATTGCTTCGGTTTTTTGTTTTTTAGCTTCATCGCTAAGTTGAGCGTCATTACGAATGCGTTCAAGCTCCGGTTCTGGATTGCCCCCCAATACGATGTCAGTGCCGCGTCCAGCCATATTGGTTGCAATGGTTATCATTTTAGGACGCCCCGCTTGTGCAACAATATTGGCTTCACTGGCGTGTTGCTTCGCATTTAAAACTTGATGCGGCAATTTTTCACGTTCGAGTAACTTTGAAAGCAACTCATTATTTTCAATCGATGTCGTACCGACCAAAACCGGCTGGCCTTTTTCGTAACATTCCTTAATGCCTTCAACAATCGCGTTATTTTTTTCTTTGGTGGTTTTGAAAACGAGATCCATACGGTCATCTCGTATCATAGGTCGATGTGTTGGAATAATGACGGTTTCTAAACCATAAATTTGTTGAAATTCCGCGGCTTCGGTATCTGCTGTACCGGTCATGCCAGATAATTTGTGGTACATACGGAAATAATTCTGAAACGTAATGGAAGCCAACGTTTGGTTTTCTTTCTGAATCGCAACGCCTTCTTTGGCTTCCACAGCCTGATGCAATCCATCAGACCAACGGCGTCCTGACATCAGCCGCCCGGTGAATTCATCCACGATAACAACTTCACCGTCTTGTACGACGTAATGTTGATCTAGAAAATATAAATGATGTGCGCGCAAACCAGCGTTCAGATGATGAATCAACGTAATATTAGCCGGATCATAAAGACTTGAGCCGGCTTTCAACAATCCTGCCTGAGTTAATAATTTCTCTGAATGCTCAAAACCAGCTTCGCTCAGTGTCACTTGATGCGATTTTTCGTCGACGCTAAAGTCACCAGGACTTTCTTCACTTTCTTGGCGTTGCAGTTTTGGAATAAGTTTGTTTATTTGAATATAAACATCGGTATCTCCTTCAGCCTGGCCGGAAATAATTAACGGTGTTCGCGCTTCATCAATCAAAATAGAATCGACTTCGTCCACGATAGCAAAGTTGAGTATCCGTTGCACGCGTTCGCTGGGATGTGTCACCATGTTGTCGCGCAAATAATCAAACCCGTATTCATTGTTCGTTCCATAGGTGATATCTGCGGCATAGGCAGCTTGTTTATCTTCATGCGGCATATGAGAGTAAATGACGCCTACACTAATGCCAAGAAACTGATAAATTTTCCCCATCCAGCCAGCATCACGCTTGGCCAAGTAATCATTGACCGTGACAATATGCACACCATTTCCAGACAATGCGTTTAAATAGGCGGGCAAGGTTGCCATTAACGTTTTACCTTCACCCGTACGCATTTCTGAGATTTTTCCACCATGCAACACCATTCCACCGATCAGTTGCACATCAAAGTGGCGCATTCCTAAGGTACGCTTTGAAGTTTCCCGAACGACTGCAAAAGCTTCCGGCAATAAAGTATCGAGTGTTTCTCCATTATTTATTCTTTGCTTGAACTCGTCGGTTTTATTCCGTAGCTCGGTATCGGATAGCTGTGCAATCGATGACTCCATCTCATTGATAACGCGCACAGACTGAAAATACTGTTTGATCATTCGATCATTTCGACTACCAAAAATCTTTTTAAGTAGATTGGTTAGCATAGAGTCTTTAATTTTTTACTGAATGAAATAAGTGGAAAACAAAAATCCTAGAATATTCTTCTAGGATTGCTTAGTCGAGTGGAATAGAGACATTGAAAACAAAGAACATTATTAATGTGTTAAATAATCGTTAAAACCAAATGACTACATGAGTCTTTCCCGGATACTGATTACCCTGGTTTTTTAAGAAACTTTGCTGGATTAAGTGATTTGTCATTGTGCCTGATTTCAAAATGAAGATGCGCTCCCGTTGAACGCCCGGTGCTGCCAACTTCCGCTATTTTCTGTCCCTGTAATACAACCTGTCCAAGTTCGACTAGTCTTTTCGATGCATGCGCATAACGACTGACTAAATCATTTCCATGATCGATTTCGATCATATTACCATAATCAGGATGCCGATCAGAGTAAACCACCACTCCGGCGGCGGCTGCTTTAATAGCTGTCCCAACTGACGCTGGGAAATCAACCCCTTCGTGAAATGCTTTTTTCCCGGTAAATGGATCAATTCGATATCCATATCCTGAAGAAAACCAATCAGTGTCAATAGGCATTTCCGAAGGTGCGATTAATTTTAATAGCCGATCATTTCGCAACAATAAATCCAACGCCCCTAATTTATCACTTCTTTCGCTTAATACGTTAGATAACTCTTCAACTTTATGACTGAATTCACTCATGGTAAATTCGTTATCGGGTAGCGCATGATAGACTCCGCCTTGACCAGCAGACTCTATAAAAAGATCATCAGATTTAATTCCAGAGATTTCAGCCAGGCGCTGGCCGAGTGCATCCAATTGCATTAACTGCGCTTGCATTTGGCCAAGCTTACTTGCCATGCTGTTAAGATTTTCTTGCAAATGTGTTTGTATTTTTTGATGTCGCTCTTCTTGCGGATTAACTAATACAGCTCTTACTGCGGGAAGATCGATTTGATGCGCATAACGAAGTGAAAGGAAATTTAAAACTAACGCGAGAGTTAAAACCACGCATAGCACTGCACCAGATATTAATATAACATTTGTTTTAGTGAGTGCTATTTTCTTAGTTCGATTTGAGTTATTAGAAATAAAAATGATATTCATATAAAAATGATGCCCTATATAATTATTTTCGAATAAAAAGATGACATCGCAAAAAATTAATGCTTATCTTGATACCCTCAGTGAAACGCCACAGTATAAAAATCTCTTTTCTCGAGCAAACACGCTCTACGTAAACCAATTAATATTGGCGAAACTTATTCCAGAAAAACTTTCACCTTATTGTTATCTCAGTAAAACTAACGATGGCGAATTTACGATCATTGTCAAAAATGGTGCTGTGGCAGCAAAGCTCAAGCAACTTTCTCCTTCATTGCTTTGTAAATTGCAAAAGATAGGATGGAAAATTACTTCAATTCACGTATTGGTGCAAGGGGATTTCTTTAAGGAAAATGCATATCTCCATGAAAAACAACCGACTACAAAAAAACAAATTTTCAATCAGGTAGCTCACAAGAGCTTTGATGAGTTGATTAACAACTCAATTGATAGTCCAATGATAAGCGCGATCCGGTCTTTTTTACACAAACATAAAAGTAATTAAGATGCGGAGTATTCATAATGCCAATGCTATATTTAGTGGGAATTTGATTCCTGAGTTTTTTAAACCTTATTATTTATAAATGCTGCACAATTTATGTATATTCAGACAGGGGTGATTTGATGAAATCTATTACTACGTTAGGTATAGCGGTGATGTTTTTATTATGGCTATCGGGTTGTGCAAGCACAAAACCGATTTTGTATCCCAATAAACATTACAATTCTGTTGGGCAAGCGGCGGCGGAGGCTGATGTCGAAGCTTGCAGGCAGCTCGCAGAATCTGCTGGCGCTCAAGAAGGCAGTGAATCGGCGGCAGGCAGAGTCGCGACTAGCACTGCAATGGGAGCGGGAATGGGAGCAGCAGCGGGCGCAGTAGGAGGCGCTATTTCTGGCGGAGCAGGACATGGCTCTTTAATTGGTGCTGCAAGTGGTGCAGCGATTGGGTTATTACGCGGAATCTTTTATGCGGCGAGACCCACTCCACCGAATCAAACCTATGTCAATTTTGTATATCGATGCTTACAAGACAAAGGGTATGAAGTCACAGGTTGGCAGTGATTGATTTTTTCATCGTATATCACTCACCATTTAGCAATTTCTTGTAAGTCTATTTTTTGTTTTTACAATTCCAGGAAATAGGGGGTGAATCTCTCCGGCGATAACAATTCTTTGCGGCTTTCCCTCGCAGTGACTTCGCCTTCAAGTACCTAAGCATAAATTGCAGGTAAAAAATGCAATTTATTGTTGATTGTCGCTATATTGGTATGTGGTATCAATATACTACCTTAAAAAATACTCTATGGAGGTGGATCATGATGAACAAGGAACTTTCTTTCGAAGATGATAATGATGATGGCGATGATGTTTATTCTGTAGAAGATTTCACCGACGACAACGATCTCTTGATCGATAGTCAAATTTCTGAAAATAGATTTGCAGAAATCATCGATGAATTCGAAGTATCTAATGATTTTTATGATAATGAAGAAGTGAATGATTTTCCTATAGACTTAGATTCTGACGTCTATGATCCACTCGATTTACATTAATAAATTTGCATTAAAATCATACTTCCTTCAAATCATAAGAAGCTAACCATAAGCAGTTTTTTGCGCGACAATTCCGCATCAAGATGCGGAATTTGCGGAACTGCTTTTTCTGCATTAGTTAATTCCACCTCTTCATAGCAAAAGCTGTTTAATATAGCTTTTACGTCGTAATGGTTATGATATACTTCAGGCCTTTATAGTTGTCTGGGATGAATTCTATCGAACCGCAAAAAAATGTCCCATACAGATAATAATATTTTTCAATAACATTTAGGGATAAGGTAGATATCTGTTTTTGACAGAACTTTCCTGAGACATCATTAATGGGGGATGGTTGAACATGGCGGATAGTTTTAGTATAAACGAGAGAATGAGTGGCAGACGGAAGTTTCTGGTCGCTGTCACTTCTGTAGCAGGAGGGGTCGCAGGGGCTGCAATTGCAACCCCTTTTTTATTGAGCATGATGCCTAGCGAGCGAGCAAAAGCTGCTGGTGCTCCAGTTGAAGTAGATATTTCTAAGCTTGAACCTGGAATGTTATTAATGGTTGAATGGCGCGGAAAAGTTGTCTGGGTTTTGAAGCGAACTCCGGAAATGCTAGCGAGTTTGACAAAGATTGAAGGTGAATTGGCAGATCCGGCTTCAGAAAAGAAACAGCAACCAGAATACGCAAAAAATGCCACACGCTCAATTAAGTCAGAAATTCTGGTAGTTGAAGGCGTATGTACCCATTTAGGATGCTCGCCAGTTTTCAGAAAAGATATCGCTCCGGCGGATCTTGGTCCCGATTGGCAAGGCGGTTTTTTCTGTCCATGCCATGGCTCAAAATTTGATTTGGCCGGTCGTGTCTACAAAAGCGTTCCTGCGCCAACAAATATGGTTGTTCCTCCTCATACCTATCTTACTGACAGTCAACTTTTAATTGGATCCGAAAGTGAAGGGGCGGCATAAATGAGTATATATAATTCTATGATTGCATGGATCGATAAACGTTTTCCTTTAACATCTAATTGGAAAGCACATCTATCAGAATACTATGCGCCAAAAAATTTCAATTTCTGGTATTACTTTGGTTCATTAGCTCTTCTAGTTCTAGTAAATCAAATAATAACCGGTATTTTTCTGACGATGAATTACAAACCTGACGCGAGTTTGGCATTTTCATCAGTTGAATATATTATGCGCGACGTGGAATATGGCTGGTTAATCCGGTATATGCATTCTACCGGCGCATCGATGTTTTTTATCGTAGTCTATCTGCACATGTTTCGCGGCATGATGTATGGTTCATACCGAAAACCTAGGGAACTACTATGGCTTGTCGGGATGGGAATTTTCTTTATTCTCATGAGCTTGGCATTTACAGGTTATATTTTACCTTGGGGACAAATGTCTTACTGGGGCGCTCAAGTTATCGTCAGTATGTTTGGCGCGATTCCAGTGATCGGCGAAACACTACAACAATGGCTGTTGGGTGATTTTACTTTGTCGGATGCAGCGCTTAACCGTTTCTTTGCTTACCATGTCGTAACATTACCGGGTTTATTAATCGTTTTGGTTTTTGTACATATTTTGGCATTGCATGAAACAGGCTCCAATAATCCAGATGGCATCGAAATCAAAGCTAACAAAAACCCAAAAACAGGAATCCCTGTCGATGGAATTCCCTTTCATCCCTATTACTCCGTAAAAGATATCGTGGGTGTTGTCGTATTCCTAATCGTTTTCTGTGGCATTATTTTCTTTGCTCCAGAAATGGGGGGATATTTCCTCGAGTATAATAATTTTGTACCTGCGAATACGTTACAAACTCCTGATCACATCGCGCCAGTCTGGTACTTCACGCCTTATTACTCTATGTTGCGTGCAGTTACTGTAAATTTCTTAGGCATAGATGCGAAGCTTTGGGGGGTGATTTTGATGGCAGGATCTGTGGTTATTTTTTGCTTCCTACCCTGGTTAGATAGAAGTCCCGTGAAATCAATACGGTATAAAGGCCCATACTTCAAAACGGCTTTGACACTTTTTGTGATCAGTTTCTTTGTATTAGGATGGTTAGGTACAAAATCACCAACACCTATGTACACATTATTAGCACAAATTTTTACGGTCGTTTATTTTGCATTTTTTATATTGATGCCTTGGTATAGCAAAATAGATAAAGTTAAACCTGAGCCAAAAAGATTGGTGAAAGAGTAAAAAAATGAAGAAAATAACAATTACCAGTTTCATATTTATTTTTTGCTTGGCTTCATTCGAATTGTTTGCTGCAGAGTCAAGCATCCCATTGGATAAAGCTCCGGTAGATATTAAGGATAATGCTTCTTTACAAAGAGGTGCTGAGAGCTTCGTAAATTATTGCTTAACTTGTCATGGCGCTAACTTTATGCGTTATAACCGTCATCGAGATATCGGCTTTACCAATGAACAGATTCTCGATAAGTTGGTGCATACAGGTCAAAAAGTCGGTGATTTGATGCAGTCCGCAATGAGAAAAAAAGAGGGTGAAGAGTGGTTTGGGGTTGTTCCTCCTGATTTATCAGTAATTGCTCGCTCAAGAGGTGCGGATTGGCTGTATAGTTACTTAAGAGCATTTTATCGCGATGAATCGACTGCAACAGGGTGGAATAATTTGGTTTTTGATCGTGCAGCAATGCCTCATGTGCTTTATCAATTACAAGGCGAGCAAAAATTAATTGTAAAAACGAGCGATAAAGGAGAACAAAAAACTTTATCGTTAGATAAACCGGGTAAGTTAACAACCGCAGAATTTGATAAATTTGTCGGTGATTTGGTAAATTACTTAGTTTATCTCGGTGAACCGCATGCAAATTCTCGTATAGATTTAGGAATAAAAGTAATGATTTTTCTGTTAGTCATGTTAATCTTAGCCTATGCACTAAAACGAGAATATTGGAGAGACATTCACTAGAAGTTTCTTATTGCAATTTTAATGTCGATCAAATGAAATAGTTTTAAGAGAATAGAAGCTATGATGACGTTGTATTCAACGGTTACTTGTCCATATAGTCATCGTTGCAGAATTGTTTTGCACGAAAAAGATATGGATTTTCAGGTAATTGATGTTGATCCTAATAGTAAATCAGAGGATCTGGCTTTAATTAGCCCACATGGGAAGGCGCCGGTTCTTGTTGAAAGAGATTTAGTCTTGTATCAATCAAATATCATTAATGAATATATTGATGATCGCTTTCCCCATCCGCAATTAATGCCAGCAGATCCTGTAATGCGTGCACGCGCAAGATTAATGTTGTATCGTTTTGAGCAAGAGTTGTTTTGTCATATTACGGCATTTGATGGTGTAGATCAGAAAAAAATTAGTGAAGCACGTACTGCTTTGGCAAATAATCTGACTATGCTATCTCCAATTTTTGACAAACAAAAATTCATGCTGGGAGATGAGTTTTCTATGTTAGACGTTGCGATTGCACCTCTACTGTGGCGTTTAGAACACTTCGAAATCCGCCTGCCTAAACAAGCGGTTTCCTTGTTAAAATACTCGGAACGGCTATTTAGTCGACCTCTGTTTATTGATGCTCTATCAGCATCAGAAAAAATAATGCGTAAATGAGATTAAAGAATAGTTCAAATAAGCCCTATTTAATTCGTTCGATCTATGATTGGTGCGTTGATAGCAATTTTACTCCTTATATTTCTGTTATAGCTTTTCCAGAATTAGATATACCTGAAAGATATTTGAAGAATGATGAAATAATTTTTAATATCAGTCATAAGGCAGTCAATAGTTTAAATATTGATAATGACTTTATATGCTTTATTGCACGTTTTAATGGTATACAAAAAGAATTGGAAATTCCTATGAAAGCAATAAAAGGAATATTTGCTAAAGAAGTAAATCAAGGAATACTGTTTTCTTTAGAAACACAAAATGAAGAATTATCACTGACATTAGAAGATGAGAGTATCCCAGCAACTACTTATACCCAATCAAGAAAAGCTTATAAAAAACCGCATTTACGTGTTGTTAAATGATAGGTTTTATTAAATCTTAAATGGTACGTGCCGGCATAGCTCAGATGGTAGAGCAGCTGATTTGTAATCAGAAGGTCCCGAGTTCGATTCTTGGTGTCGGCACCATAAAATCAATGGGTTGGAATTTTCATGCAAACCATTTTTGTTTTCAGGGTTACGCTGGGGTTACATTGCAGCGGTCTAGCAATCAGTTCTAGGACACTCTTTTACTTTCTTTCCAAGCGATCAAATCAGATATTTTGTACCTGACCTTGCTGCCTATTTTATAGAAAGGGATAATTTCTTTCTTTGTGCAGCGCCATGAAGCAAGTGTATTTATTTTTACCCCTATAATTTCTGCGGCCACCACTGGATCAACCTCTTCCGTGTTTTTGCTGAACTCAATTATTTTGCTTAAGGTTAAGTTTTTTTCGTTCATCTATCTAGCTCCAGTGCTTTTCAAATTTACGTGAACTCTTTTCTCTGACTTAATGGCTTCGTTGTTACATTCTTTGTGTGCTAGAACTATTTTTTTTAATTAAAATTTTTGTTGTTAACTCAAGATCACTAGAATCATTACAGTCGAGATCAATACCAAGGTCGCAGCAAATAAATTGATAATAGCCACCTGCCTAGAAATTCTGCTGAGCTCATAAATTTCCTGATCTACCTCGCTTTTTATCTTTTCATCTATCAACTGAATCCAGCTTTCCAGGAATTGGTCTCGTGTTAATTTCGCGTTATTCGCTGATGCATTGATCATGGCATTGGATTTTTTGGTAGAGTATTCACACCACCGATTAAAGTTTTCTTCCAATATCGCCTGGTAATTGCTTAACAGCTCAGCATGGGATTTTCCATTTTGTTCGAGCAATATTTCGTTTAGGGTGTGCATCATCAATACCGGATCATCTTGCGACAGAACAATACCGTGTTCCGAGGCTATTCTTTCAATGAGCGCATTTAATTTGTTGTTATTCATGCTAAAACCGCAGCCACATTTTCAATATTGGTAAAGAGCTGCCTGCGGATAATCGTTAATCTTTGTCGTACCATCACCGGTAATGCGCTATCTTTAAGTGCTTCATCGAATGTAAATTTTGATTGCAGAATCTCGCTTAAATCTTTGCCAAAAGTCTCAGGCTTGTAGTGCGGAATTCGGATAATGGCGGATACTCTGGCTTTGTTATCCACATACGCTTTCATTTCCTCAAACTGCTTGCCATTCATGATGATTTTATGAATATCACGACTTTGGTTGACAGTTTTGATAAATTAACTGTTTTCAAGGAGTCGTTGATGAATCTACAAGCACAAAGAGATATATCTCGCAAACTCAAAGTATTTCAACATGCCGTCAAATC
>JAJHPK010000085.1 GCA_020890945.1 Nitrosomonas sp. | reverse complement strand
TTATGCAAGGCTTGCGGATCGGCTGGTAATTGCACCCCTTGCGATTGCAATCGTTTGCTCGCAGTTTTAATCGCATCATGGAGCTCTTTTTCTGTAATGACATCTTCATTGACAACCGCAATGATTCTATTTAATGGCTTGGTTGTCTGATATTCGTCGGAGGTGCTATGAGTGGTAGGCCCCAAGGGAATTTCCTGAGTTTCAGTTGCTTTATCTTGTGCAATTGCAAATTGACTGATTAACAATGCAACAAATAAAAAAATGCAAAAATGATTTCTTTGGTGCATGTTTAATGATACGAAGTAAATAGACTGAATAAGAATATCTGATTAATGAATGCTGGTATAACCGGGAATGGTACTTTGCAACACTTGTAAAGGATTATTACCCAGTCCCATTAAGCCTTTTAACTCGAGTTGTACAAAAGCAGCAGTGGTACTGGTTACTGCTGATGTTGTTAATCGTTGTACAACGATACGTAAAGTCCAACAACACGAGTTATATTCGAGCCCGGCAAGTCCCGCTAAAATTCTATCGTCTTTTAATGAATAATTCACACGAGCAACACCATGCCAGTTTCCCGTAATCGGCCATTGAACGGACGAATCAACTTGCTCCAGTACATTGCGAGTAAACCGATAGCCAACATTAAGAACTTTCCCCGCTTCGGGTTGATAACTGAGGCCTGTTCTAACTTTATCTATCCATAAGTTAGTCTCGTCCATTTGTACGTTGGAATCCGTACTCAAATGCGGCGTTAAACGGCCTGATACAGCAGCAACAAAATCTGATCGTCCACTTGTGACCTGCTGATCTGGAAAATCCACTTTAGGTTTGGAAAAATTAAAAACTTGACCGACGGCTAGCCTTAATACTTCAATGCCTGTTTCTCGCTCGACGAATCGTGAAGTTATTGCAGCGGTTACCCGGTTAGCATCGTTAATACGATCACTACCGCTGAAACGGTTTTCGTTCAATATTTGTGCAAAGTTAAAGTCATTACGTGCTGAGTCAAGAATAGGCAAATAATCTTGGTTGCGATAGGGAACATAGGCGTAAAACAAACGTGGTTCAAGTGTTTGCGTAAATTTCGTGCCGCCAAATTCGGTTGGTCGTTCAAAAGTTGTACCACTATCGACACTAAAAATGGGTAATGCGCGATTGTGATTTTCGCCATTTTGTGTATATCCTGGCATTGGTCCAGACATATTGTAATGTGTATAGTGAAAACCAATTTTTGGTTTAATAAACCCGTATTGATTTTCCAATGGCATACTGAGATGAGGATAAATGACTAGCCGATTTCCGTCAGGTAGTAAACTTGTATTCGGAAGAGATTGTATCGCATTATGATAAAAATTTCCCCAACTGGTATTTAAACCGAATTCCACTAACCCACCTAAACTGGGTTTATTAGCATCTAAGGAAAAATAAGGCAGCCTGGCATAAGGTGTCGTATAAATAGGAATACCAAATTGCAGTGTTTGAAAGCGTTGAACAAGCGCAGTGAAACTCATTGTGCCATCAAGGCCTAAGCGTCCATTATAAGATGCAGCAGCCATTTGAGATAGATTGGTTAAGCTAGTTTGAGCAAGAGTCGGCGTTAGCTCACGAAAGTAAAGATCGTCCGATACACGGTTATAGTTAAGTATTCCCTGCCACCCTTTGCCAAAATTCTGTGTGTGCGTAAACAACATACCCCAACGGGTTTTGTTGGTATTGATGTCCATAGGCAGAATATCAAATAACAAATTTCCCGTCATACTTTTTCCCATATAGCGCAATTCGTTGCTCAACAGAAATCCACGCATGGTCATCACCCGCGGTGCAATGGTTGCATCAACATTGGGAGCAATATTTAAATAAAACGGTAAAGCTGCATCAAATCCGGTATGTACGTTATAACCCAAAGTGGGTGTTAACAAACCGGTTTTACGTTGTCCGCTATAGGAAAAATTTAGCCAAGGAGAATAAAGAATGGGCATGTCCTTAAACATCACGCTCACGTTACGAGCCGTTCCTACTTCTTTTTTGTTGTCGATTTTTAAATCGGTGGCGCGAATATACCAATCATGATTTCCTTCCGGACAAGTCGTATAGCTCGTTTTCTCCACTCGATAGTTGTTCTTTCCTTCAAAGAATAATGTTTGACCGGATCCTCTGCCTCGCCCTGTTTTTATATAGTATTTGGGTTCGGACATCTGTCCTTCATGTGTTTGTAGGTTGAGCTTAAGGCTATCACCTTTGATCACTTCTTTGATGCGATCTAAATGAATATCTCCTTCTGCTTCTGCATCTTCTGTTTTTTCAAAATACTTCATTCTATCCGCAACCAAGATACTGTCTTCAAAATGTATTTCAGCATTTCCAGTTGCTTCAACTTCCTGTTTGTAAATTCCGGTAATATTATCTGCTTCAATATAAACCGGTTTTCTTTGCGGTTTAATGACAGCTTTGTTTTTCTCATCCGATTGAAGGGAAGACGGATCAGAGCGTGGCAATTCTTCAGCCAAGCCAATCAATGGCAAAAAGAATAAAAAAAATAGAACACAATTGTTTTGAAGAAATTGTTTATTGAGCATCGAATTGTGATCAGAAAAAATCTTAAAATTAAACAATGTCTTCTATCATCCTGTTTTATTGTTGATTGCGTTGTTTAATGAACAATCAAGCATTCATTCTTTAAGTTACAATGCAAGCCAATATGAAGTGTTTGATAATATTTCGTCGTTGAAAGGGCGGAAATAACCTGAAACTGATTGATCTTTTCATACCCGCAATTATATTGGGTATACATTATAAATCCATACGGTCTTTAAGATATTGCTTATTTAAGTCAATTCGCTATTGTAGCGTTTCTTTTTTTATAAAAATTGTTTTTACTGATGAAGACCAGCAAAACTGATCGATACCTCTAGCTATGTTTGAAATGGAATCAGTTTTTTCAGAAGATGGCATACTCTCCCACCATATTGCAGGATTTCATGTTCGCTTACAGCAACTGGAAATGGCCAACGCCATTGCGGATGCTATTGCTAAGCGACAAATATTAGTTGCTGAAGCAGGAACGGGAACGGGAAAAACACTCGCTTATCTGGTTCCAGCTTTGTTGAATGGCGGTAAAGTAATCATTTCTACCGGAACCAAAACACTGCAAGATCAATTGTTTAAACGAGATATCCCCAATGTACGCGCCGCATTGAAAATTCCCGTTACCGTTGCTTTGCTAAAAGGCCGCACCAATTATATTTGTCGCTATCATTTAGAAAAAAGCGTCCAAGATAACCGTATCAGTTTTGCAACACGTGAAGATATTCGGTACCTACAATTGATCGAACGTTATGCAAACATCAGCCAAACTGGCGATAAAAGCGAACTGAGTGAAGTGCCCGAAAATGCGTCGATATGGCAGATGGCAACATCGACACGAGACAATTGTCTGGGTGCGGAATGCCCTAATTACAAAGAATGTTTTGTGATGGAAGCGCGCAAACAAGCTTTGTTGGCGGATGTCGTGGTAGTCAATCATCACTTATTTTTTGCAGATGTTATGTTGCGCGATGAAGGTTTAAATGAACTGTTACCGGCATGCAATACCGTCATTTTCGATGAAGCGCATCAATTGCCGGAAACCGCTACCTTATTTTTCGGTGAATCAGTGAGTACTGGTCAGTTATTAGAATTGACCCGCGATACAAAAATTGAAGCCGTTGAAGCGGCCCGCGATTTTCAAGCACTTGCCCTAGTCAATGAAAAATTTGAAAAGAACGTACGAGATTTTCGCTTGACCATTCAAGAAGAAAACGTTCGCTTCTCGCAAGTGATGATTGAAAAGAATCTGTCTTTCAAGCAAGGACTTGATAACGTACTGGAAACATTGCTGGAGTTGGTCAAACTCCTGGAGAATCAAGCCGAACGCTCAGAGGGACTAAAAAATTGTTGGCAGCGAGCAGCCGATCATTTGCATTTAATGCAACGATGGCGGGACGAACAGTCGCTACAAAACCAAATACATTGGATTGAGGTTTATCACCACGCATTGCAATTGAACATTACCCCGCTTTCGATTGCCGAGATTTTTCAGAAACAGCTTGATAATCATGCGAGAGCTTGGATCTTCACTTCAGCAACGCTATCCGTGAAACAAAATTTCACCCATTTCACCAGCGAAATGGGTTTGTCTGGGGCTCAAACGGCTTATTGGGAAAGTCCCTACAACTATGCTGAGCAGGCACTACTGTATGTACCATCTGGATTGCCGGAGCCCAGTCATGCAGGCTATATTGATCAAGTTGTTGCAGCCGCATTACCGGTATTACGTGCCAGCAAAGGGCGTGCTTTTTTCTTGTGCACCAGCTTGCGCGCGATGCAGCGTGTCTATGAATTGCTACAATCCGCAGAGCAATTGGACTATCCTTTGTTGATGCAAGGTCAGGGATCTCGTTCTGCTATTTTAGAAAAATTTCGTGAACTGAAAAATGCTATTTTGATCGGCAGCCAATCTTTTTGGGAAGGCATTGATGTACGTGGCGAAGCGCTTTCGTTGGTGATTATTGATAAGCTACCCTTTGCGCCACCCGACGATCCGGTATTGTCCGCTCGTATTGAGAAAATCAATCAAGAAGGCCGCAATGCATTCATCGAATATCAACTTCCTCGCGCGGTAATCAATTTGAAACAAGGGGCAGGCCGCCTGATTCGTGATGAAACTGATCGAGGCGTATTGATGATTTGTGATCCTCGTTTGATTACTAAATCTTACGGCAAACAAGTTTGGCAAAGCCTGCCATCGATGAAACGTACACGCGACTTAACAGAAGTTAGAAATTTTTTCGAACAAATTTGATGGTACTGACATTGATATCCAATCAATGGTATTTTTAACGAACGATCGACTGATAATAACTGACTACGAATAACATAATCATTATGAAACATAGAAAACATATACTAATGCTAGTAACTTTAATGGGATTATTTATTTCTCCTTATATAACACTGTATGCACAGCAAAATCCTCCCAAACCTTCGGCAGGAACCGATGGAGTTAAAAATATGATCATCTCAGGAGCATTGAATACTGGTCGAATGCACCGGTTTGTTGAACAATGTGGCGCTTCTCCCGAATTACTCGCCAAGTACAAAGCAAGCTTTGACGCAGACACTGTTGGTGGTGAAAAAACTTACCGTGATCTGGGAATCGATATTCAAGCTGAATTTGATAAGGGACGCAAAGAAGGGGAAAATGAGTATACAAAAGTTTCTAAGGAAGGCAACAAAGATCAGATTTGTAATCAAGCGATTGAAATAGTTGGAAAACTTATTAACAATAGAAAATAACCTAATAGCATGATGTTAATATCCTGAAAAATACAGAACTTTTCCAAATGATATGAAAGCGACTATTACTGATTTACTGAAGAAAATCCCTGGTAAGGCCAGCGCCGAATGGCCTATGGGCGAGCCGTTTACACTGGCTTTTGCGCATGGAACCATGTCTGTTGAAATATACACGCCTAAAGAAACCGACATTCAAACACCACACGATCAGGATGAGTTGTATTTCATTCATTCCGGCACAGGTGAGCTAGTCATCGCTGGGGAGCGCCATGCTTTTGAACCTGGCATGGTATTTTTTGTTGCTGCACAGGTCGAACATCGTTTCGAAAATTTTTCTGCTGATTTCATCACCTGGGTTGTTTTCTGGGGACCCAAAGGTGGAGAATAAATACAATCAATCACTATACTATTTAATCGGTTATGCTTATAAACTGATCATGAAGATTAAACTATATGGATACAAAAAATGTGCCACTTGTCGTAAGGCGGAACAGTATTTAAAGCAAAAAGAACTTCCCTACGAATTTATTGAAATCACTGAACATTCCCCCAGCGCCAATCAACTAGCTAAAATCGCTGAGCTTGCGGGTGTTGCACCCAAAAAAATGTTTAACACCAGTGGCGAACAATATCGTTTGTTAAAAATTAAAGAACAACTTCCCACGCTAACCGACCCAGAATATTAAATCTATTGGAAATTAACGGGCGCTTAATCAAGAGACCTTTATTAACCGATGGAAAGCGTGCCACAGTGGGTTTTAATGAAGATATTTTTTTACAGACGTGGGGCTAGCCGGCTAGCGGTTCTCGATTATAATGACTTTAAATGATTAACTCTTGTTAGAAGGCTAGCCGTATCAAGCACTTTAGGCTATATTCCTAAGCAAAATAATTTTCAGTACCACAGTATGCTTTGGGGCATGCATGCGAATTCTCTATTCCTTTATTGGATTGGAGGCTTGTTCAATAACCGAATCAAGCGGGAGACGCTAAATTGGATAATCCACGTTTTTTAATCCGAAAAGTAGCCGTATTAGGTGCTGGTGTCATGGGGGCGCAAATTGCCGCCCATCTCGTCAATGCAAATATAGAAACGCTACTATTTGAATTGCCGGCAGATGAGAAAAATCCCAATGCCAATGTCGTAAAAGCCATTGAAAAATTGACCAAGCAAGAGCCTTCTCCTTTATCCATCAAACAAAAAGCATCATTCATTCAGCCGGCCAATTACGAACAGAATCTTGCTTTGCTTAAAGATTGCGATTTGGTGATTGAAGCAATCGCCGAACGCATGGATTGGAAACGGGATTTATATACAAAAGTTGCGCCACATTTGGGCGAACAAACGATTTTCGCTTCCAATACCTCAGGACTTTCGATTAATCAATTGGCAGAAGCTTTTCCTGAAGCACTTCGACATCGTTTTTGTGGCGTGCATTTCTTTAATCCACCGCGTTATATGCATTTGGTGGAATTAATTCCGTGCCAAGCGAGCGATGCCATCATGCTCGATCATTTAGAAGCGTTTCTGGTCACCTATCTAGGCAAAGGCGTGATTCGCGCCAAAGACACCCCGAATTTCATTGCCAACCGTATCGGTGTGTTTTCATTATTGGCCACTATGCACCATGCGAAAGAGTTTGGTTTTGGTTTCGATGTGGTTGACGCTTTGACAGGATCATTGATCGGGCGCCCCAAAAGTGCCACATTTCGCACTGCCGATGTGGTTGGATTAGACACTTTAGCGCATGTTATCAATACTATGCGCGATACATTACCCAATGACCCGTGGCACCGTTATTTTAAAGTTCCCGATTGGATGCAAAGTTTAATTGAATCTGGCGCGCTGGGAGAAAAGGTCAAGCGCGGCGTTTATCAGAAAATGGATGGTCAAATTCATGTCATGGATTTAGCCACGCAGAGTTACCGATTATCCGAAGGGATTGTCGACGAAGATATTAAACAACTGCTGAAATACGGTGGTCCGGTAGAAAAATTTATCGTCCTACGGACTGCTGACAAACCGCAAGCACAGTTTCTTTGGGCTATTTTCCGTGATCTATTTCATTATTGCGCGGTGCAACTCGAAGATATTGCCGACAATGCGCGCGATGTCGATTTAGCAATCAGATGGGGATTCGGTTGGAATCAAGGCCCCTTTGAAATTTGGCAGGCAGCGGGTTGGAAGCAAATTGTAGAATGGATCGAACAAGATATCGCTGCGGTTAAAACCATGAGTTCAACGCCTTTGCCGCAATGGGTACATAGCATTGCGCAAAGTAGCTCACAAAGTGTGCATACACCACAAGGTTCATATGCACCGGTATTTGATCAGCTACAGCCGCGCTCGAGATTACCGGTTTATCAACGACAACTTTTTCCCGACCGGCTCATTGGCGAAACGGCGGAGTACGGCAAAACGATTTTTGAAAATAACGCTGTCAGAATGTGGCACTTAGATGACGGCGACAATGTCGCCATTCTAAGTTTTAACACTAAAATGCATACCATTGGCATTGAAGTCTTGCATAGCGTACAGCAAGCACTCGAAGAGGCTGAAAAAAACTGGCGTGCGTTAATCATTTGGCAAACCGAACCTCCCTTTTCAGCAGGCGCTAACTTACAAAAAGCATCGGAAAAACCGAAATCATCAGGGCATCGACCGCCGCCGCCATCCGCTTTTCAACGATTTCTTGCAAAATTCATGAAGTCAGCCCAGGAAACCGTGCTCAAAGCCGCGCGTGAATTGGATCTGGCTGATGCGCTAATGGCTAGCAAATTAGCCGAAGTCAACACCATGATTCAACAATTCCAAAAGACCTCACAAGCCTTACGTTACTCAATGATTCCAACGGTTGCCGCGGTGGATGGATTGGCTTTGGGCGGCGGTTGTGAATTTGTCATGCACTGTGATCGCGCTGTGGCCACATTAGAGAGCTATATCGGTTTAGTCGAAGCAGGCGTCGGTTTGCTTCCAGCCGGCGGTGGTTGCAAAGAGTTCGCGCTCAGGGCAGCCCAGAACACAAAAGATGGTGATCCATTTCCATTGTTGAAACATTATTTTCAAACAGTAGCCATGGCGGAATTAGCCAAAAGCGCTGAGCAAGCCAAAGAACTGGCGTATTTACGTCGCGCAGATACTATTGTCATGAATCGTTTTGAATTATTGCACGTTGCTAAAGCACAAGCGCTAGCATTGGCAGAATCAGGTTATCGACCGCCTTTGCACGCTCATCAAATTCCGGTTGCGGGCGATGCTGGCATTGCCACGATCCAAGCACAATTAGTTAATTTACGCGAGGGTGATTTTATTTCAGAACATGATTATTTGATTGGTCATAAGATTGCGCACGTGATGTGTGGTGGCGATTTAACGCCCGGTAGTTTAGTGGACGAAGAATGGCTCCTCGAGCTGGAACGGGCTGCTTTCATGGAACTGATCGCCACCGAAAAAACGCAGGAACGCATCGCGCACACCTTGAAAACCGGAAAACCATTAAGAAATTAGTTAATTCTCAAGATTCACGGAGACTGTCATGAGCAAACAAACTGAAGAAGCCTATATCGTAGCGGCTACTCGTACACCGGTTGGAAAAGCGCCACGCGGCATGTTTAAGCATGTTCGGCCGGATGATATGTTAGTCCATGTATTACAAGCCGTCATGAAACAATGTGAAGGTCTCGACCCCGCCGCAATCGATGACGTCATTGTTGGATGCGCCATGCCGGAAGCCGAACAAGGCATTAACGTTGCACGCGTTGCGTTGTTATTGGCCGGTTTTCCGAATAGTGTCTCAGGCATGACCATCAACCGCTTTTGTGCTTCGGGATTACAGTCTGTGGCTTTAGCTGCCGATCGCATCCGCCTTGGCGAAGTCGATGTCATGATCGCTGGCGGAACCGAGAGTATGAGCATGGTACCGATGATGGGCAACAAAGTAGCGATTAATCCCGCCACATTTGAACAACAAGAAAATGTCGCCATTGCTTATGGCATGGGAATGACCGGGGAAAAAGTCGCCGAACAATGGCACATCAGCCGCGAAGCGCAAGACGAATTTGCTTTCACCAGCCATAAACGCGCATTAAGAGCGATTGAAACAGACGAATTCAATCAAGAAATTACACCTTATCCTGTCTCTGAAAAAAAACCGGATTTAGAAAACGATAAGGTACAAGAACAAATATTGATGAAAGATACCGATGAAGGACCGCGTGCGGATACCAACCTAGCAGCACTTGCAAAATTAAAGCCAGTATTTGCGGCAAAAGGCACGGTTACTGCTGGTAATAGTTCGCAAATGTCTGATGGCGCCGGCGCTGTAGTGTTGATGAATGAAAAATCCCTGCAACGCTTTAATCTCTCGCCGTTGGGACGTTTCGTCGGTTTCTCAGTTGCCGGCGTACCGCCAGAGATTATGGGTGTTGGTCCGATCAAAGCCATCCCCAAAGTACTGGCTCAAACAGGAATCAAACAAGAAGATCTCGATTGGATCGAACTCAACGAAGCTTTTGCAGCGCAAAGTCTTGCGGTGATTAATGATCTAGGACTCGATCGCGAAAAAGTCAACCCTCTGGGTGGCGCAATTGCATTGGGACATCCTTTAGGAGCCACTGGCTCTATCCGGGTAGCAACGCTATTGCACGGCTTACGCCGCCATCAAAAAAAATACGGCATGGTAACAATGTGTATCGGAAGCGGAATGGGAGCGGCGGGAATTTTTGAATCGCTTTATTAATCCTTTAGATATGAATATCACGACTTTGGTTGACAGTTTTGATAAATTAACTGTTTTCAAGGAGTCGTTGATGAATCTACAAGCACAAAGAGATATATCTCGCAAACTCAAAGTATTTCAACATGCCGTCAAATC
>JAJHPK010000004.1 GCA_020890945.1 Nitrosomonas sp. | reverse complement strand
GCTGAATGGGAAGCTTTCTACAACTACCACCGACCTCATGGTGGATTGGGAGGAAAAACTCCGTATGAACGTTTAATCGAAAAAATGAGATAATTAGTTCAGTCGGCCGAAGTTGTTTTCATCACATCATAGAATTCATAAAGATAGTCTGACCATACCGTTTTTCTATCGGATAGTTGGCAATACTAATCACCGATTTCAGCAATTTTGCCAAGTAATTGGAATCGTGTATTTTTGGCTTCTAGAGTATTAAACGAAGCTAAATTTAAATTCTGTTCGGCAATCATTTTTAAAAAAATGGATATGAAATTTAGGCTAATAATGTGTAAAGTTTAAACTCATTTCTATAGATAGTCAGTTATGTAAATCGCTAGAAAGTCTACAAGAACTTGATATGTACTAATTTTAACGATCAGCTTTACGAGTGCGTTCTAACCGAGGTATGGTCTGGTCATTGTTTGTATTACTTCGTGCGAAATGCTTTTTGCTGAAAAGTGTTCGTTGTACTGGATAGGGGTCTATCTGTCCAATCGATTCGATTAGTGTAACGCGAGGGGCGAGTCCCGCAAAATTAGCCACTTGAATTGATAGACCTGGACGTGCATTGAGTTCGATAATCATGGGACCTTTATCTCTGTCGAGAACAAGGTCTGCGCCCAGGTAACCTAATCCGGTCATTTCATAACATGCAGCGGCTAATTGTAATAACTTATCCCAATGTGGAATGACTAACTCTGAAAAGGTTTTTTGCGTGTCTGGATGATGTAGAACCGTTTCACCAAATTGCACCGCGTGTAATGCACTGCCGGTTCCAATATCGATTCCGACACCTACCGCACCTTGGTGCAAATTGGCTTTGCCATCAGAGGCATGAGTTGTGAGTCGAAGCATTGCCATGATGGGATAACCGCGAAAGACGATGATTCGAATGTCGGGGATGCCTTCATAACTATAATCTGCAAAAACCGGATCCAATTGAATCAATGACTCAATCATGACGGTATCGGGTTTTCCCCCCAGACTGTGCAATCCGCTGATAATGTTGGAAACGTGGCGCTCGATATCCGCTAATTGCAGCGTTTCACCGCTTGGTTTGAAATATTGTTGGTGATCGTCGTGCTTGATAATCACCAGAATGCCCTTTCCGCCGCTGCCTTTAGTGGGTTTGATGACAAATTGTTCATACGGTTGCAGGATTTTGCTCAGTAACTTGACATCGTGTTGAAATTCGATGGTGCCGAGTAACGTTGGAACAGTAATGCCGGCTTTCTGTGCCAACAATTTAGTTTTCAGTTTGTCATCGACCAGCGGGTAGAGATGGCGCGGATTGTAACGTGAGATTAAACCAAAGTTTCTTTGGTTCATCCCAATGATACCTAAGCTGCGTAATTTTTTAGCACTAGCGAGGAGCATTGCGCCGATCTAACGAATGAAAGCGATACAGTTCTGACAGGCGGTAGCCAGTGTATTGCCCCAGTATCAGAATGAAGGCTAAATTCACTAGCATCAATTCTGGAAAATTAAACGTCAAGTATTCAATGGTGCGGTTGGTCATGAATAAATAAGCGATCACAGCGGTTAATAAGCTGCCGCTGCCTTGAATTAAAACTTCTCGAGGACCATCTTCTTCCCATAATACTGACATTCTTTCGATGGTCCAGGAAAGTATAATCATCGGGAAGAAAGTCACCGACATCGCTTGATCGATACCAAATTTATTACTGATGATGCTAATACCCGCCATAATGACGATGACCACGATAATCACCGCAGAAATTCGAGCAACGAAAAGCAAGTTTAACCGCGATAAATAAGATCGAATGAGTAGCCCGATGCTGATCACGATGAGAAATAAAATAATCCCGCTAATCAGCGTGGTTTGTATCAAAGCCAGCGCTATCAAAATTGGCATGAAGGTTCCTGAAGTGCGGATCCCAATGATCAAGCGCATAATGACCACAATCAAAGCCCCAATGGGTAGCAACAGGATCATTTTAAAAGCGTTTTGCTGTTCGATCGGTAAGCTGTAAATGGAAAAATCCATTAAGGTAGCTTGTTGATTCAAATTGTCTTTTACCGCTAAGTTACGCGTAGACTGCACATTTTTGATGATGGAAAATGAAATTTGTGAGTTTTTGCCACCAATGACATCCAACAACGATTCGTCACCACGCTGCCATACCAACAGATTTTTGGGTTTACCAATTTTTCCGGTGGTTTGATTAAATAATAACCATTCGTTACCAATATAGACTTCGACAAAATTACTGAGCGACTGCTTGCGACGATTACTTTGCAAATAAAGTCCGCGTACGATGCGTGCGCTAATGCCTTCTAAAGCCAGTAAATCAATAATTAACTGTGTTTTGTAATCTTCACTGGCTTGCTCTTTGAGCAAAAGGCCTTGATTTTGGTTAGGTGCATCAGAATTGAGCGTGGTAATTAATTCTCGGGTAAATGTTTCGGTATTCGCAGATTTATTGCGTACTTGATCTAACAAAGTCGTGGCAGCGGTTTTATGCAATTCATCAAATTCAGGCTTCTTAGGTTCCGTTGGTAAATCATTGGTAATAGAAGAAACAACATGATCAACCTCATGCATGCTCAATCGATAATAAGCGGTTTGATGACCGTTAGCGGATCTCTTGCTCCATTGGGCACGTCTACCTGAAGTAGAAGGCAATTCACTAAAACCGTAATCGGGTGAAGCAAATTCCTCTTGGGTAAAAATAATATCGGGTGCCTGAGGTGGAAGAGCAAATGAAACGATAACCGGATCGCCGCGTGCAGTGAAATCGATCCGTGCTTCGACCGACCAAACGGCTTTTTTTTGATCAGGTAGTAGTGGAAATCCTAGTATGTAGTGTTTGTATGCAATGACACCAATCCCTATGCTCATGAGCAGTATTACTATTACATAGAGCCGTAGCTTGACGTTCATTTTGTGCTGTTTTCAGGTATCGGATTTTCAAATTTTTTAGTGAGATAACTTCTGCTCACATCGACGATAGCAAGATCACGCAGTAAGTTACGTCCAATCAATACTTGATGTTTGAATTTGCTGCGATTTTCCAAAGTAAAGTCAATCAGTTCATTAATACTGCCTACTGTAACACGCATTTTGACGACTGGACGTTCTTGCGCTTCACGATCGCCGCGTTCCTTAATTTTAGCAATTCGGCGTAAACGTCGGGTAATTTCGATGGGTTCGCCTGTTTGTGGGTTTCTGATGGTGAATTTAACGTATGGCTTGCCATCGCGCTCAAATTCCATAAGCGTCATGGCATTTAGCGAAGATGTTCGAGCCCCGGTATCGATCCGTGCGGTGAGTTCTAGTCCCGGAGGATCTAAATAAACATATTCCCGGTTTCCCAACACAATTTTATTGTCAATTTTTTCCAAAGGCGCTTCTATTTTTCCGGATGAAGTATTTTCAATAGCGGGAACAGGTAAGCAATCCGGTTGCGGTGTTTCAGCGTTAAGATGTTCATTATCCTTGTGTGCTTTGGCTTGTTCGCTCTCTAAAGATGCTTTCTGCGCGGCGAGTTCGGAAAATAAAGTGGCTAATTCTGCTTCTCTTACATGAATAGAAGCTTCACGTTCCGATAATTTTTTTTCGTTGATATTCTCATTGTTACAAGCCGATAGCGAAAGCAATGAAAAAAGAATCAAGATAGCGATGGTAAGGTGAGATTGAAAAAAGTGACTGATTATCAAGCGCATAAAAAGGTAAGTCGATACAACGGGTGTTTACTAAAATACATTATTTTATTCACTGAGTGAATTAAAAAACAAAGAACTACGGTTTGGTTAACTGAATTGGCACCGTTGTGCTTTTATACGTGCAGGCATAACGGTGAATTTCTAAACAGTGTGAGGTTATCGTAAGTTGATAGGTGCCTGGTGTTTCCTGTTGAGAATCAAATTTGAATTCGAAACGTCCTTGTTCATCGCTGGGAAAAGATTGATCGACGATGACATGACCATCAGCGCGTTGCAATTTGAAATTCAACAGTACATCGGCGGCTGGTTTTTGCTGATATTCAACCCATCCTTGTACGGTGATGTTCTCACCAATAATAGATTGTTTTGGGGAATGTTCAACGATAGGTTGCGAGATATGCGTTGCGAATAGGTTTTCAGCAAAACCCGATAGTAACGCAATCCACATTAATCCAATGAGATATGTTTTTTTCCAGAGTTTCATAACAATAGGTAAATAATTGGTCAATCATTTAGTAACCATCACTTAAGCGGTTTCATTTCTTCGGCAAAAAAAGATCTGTAATCGTTCCTTCTGCTATTTCAGCAGCAAACAACACAGTCTCCGATAGAGTAGGGTGTGGATGAATGGTTAAACTTAGATCTTGCATGTCGGCGCCCATTTCTAAAGCGAGCACTGTTTCGGCTATTAATTCACCGGCGTTGATACCGACCATGCCGGCACCGAGAATTCGACGCGAATCCTTTTCAAAAATTAGTTGTGTCAAACCTTCTTCACGTGCCATCGAGATAGCTCTACCACTGGCAGCCCAAGGAAAATTAGCTTTTTCATAGGCAATACCTTGCTTGATCGCTTCTTTCTCCGTGAGACCCATCCATGCAATTTCAGGATCAGTGTAAGCAACGGAAGGAATGGTGCGAGCATCAAACGCTACTTTATGGCCAGCAATGACTTCAGCCGCTATTTTGCCTTCATAAGTTGCTTTGTGTGCCAGCATCGGCTCGCCGACAATGTCTCCAATAGCGAAAATATGACTCAAGTTGGTGCGCATTTGCGCATCGACCGGTATGAAACCTCGTTCATTGACGTGGAGGCCAATTTTATCTGCACCTATTGTAAACCCATTCGGACGGCGTCCGACCGCCAATAAGATACAATCATAGGTTTGAGGGGCGATTGTCTCGTCGCCCTCAAATGTCACTGTCAATCCGTGAGTTTCTGCAACGATTTTTGTTACTTTAGTCTTTAAATAAATGGCTTCGTAACGTTTCTTGATGCGTCGATGTAATGGTTTTACCAGCTCAGCATCTGCTCCAGGAATCAATTGATCAAGCCATTCCACTATACTAATTTTGCTACCCAAGGCAGAATAAACCGTTGCCATCTCCAAACCGATGATGCCGCCACCGATGATCAACATGCGTTTAGGCACATCTTTCAATGCTAAGGCATTAGTTGAATCCATCATACGAGGATCTTCATAGGGAAAACCAGGAATACGCGTAACGCTGGAGCCTGCTGCGATGATGCAGTTTTCGAATGAAACGGTTTGCTTGCCGTTACTGGTTTCTACTTCAAGCAAATGCGGATTGGCAAACAGGGCGGTGCCATAAACGACCTCAACCTTGCGTTGTTTAGCCAGTGCTTTCAATCCCTTGGTGAGTTTTCCGATGACCGATTCTTTCCATTGTCGTAATTGATTGAGATCGATATTCGCTTTGCCGAAAGTAATTCCATGCGCTTCAGCTTCTTCTGCATCAGTAATCACTTTGGCCGCATGCAGCAGGGCTTTGGACGGAATACAACCAACATTTAAGCAAACGCCCCCCAGTGTCGAATAGCGCTCGATCAACACGACTTTCTTGCCTAAATCGGCAGCCCGGAACGCGGCCGTGTAACCACCGGGTCCTGCCCCAATTACGACGACATCGGCATGAATATCCCCATGTGTGATCGGTGCCGTTGGTGGAGTGGGGGACGGTATCTTATTAGGAGATAAAGGAATCTCGGTCGTTGGTTGTTGCGACGTTGAACCAACGGTTTTTTTTGTTTCTGAAATTTTTTGAGAGGCCGTTTCATCAGCGGCCAATAGCGTTAATAACACCGATCCTTCAGAGACTTTTTGGCCGACTTTAATTTGAATGGCTTTTACTTCGCCTGCTAGAGGTGAAGGAATTTCCATAGAGGCTTTTTCAGTTTCCAGCGTAACCAGCGAAGTTTCTTTTTCAACCTTATCCCCTGGCGCAACGAGTATCTCAATGACCGGAACATCTTTGAAATCGCCAATATCAGGCACTTTTATTTCTATTATTTGTGTCATAATTTTTTGAGTCGTATTAGTTGCGCCGATCGATTGTAAAGTTTTAGCACGGTGACCAAGGATAAATCGAGATTGGAAATAATGATGCGCGCTATTGTCTTATTTGCCCATCGCCCAACACAATGAATTTTTGACTGGTAAGACCTTCCAAGCCAACAGGGCCGCGTGCGTGTATTTTGTCGGTGGAAATTCCTATTTCAGCTCCTAAACCATATTCGAAACCATCGGCAAAGCGCGTCGTCGTGTTGACCATGACCGAACTGGAATCAACTTCGCGCAGAAAACGCTGTGCGTGCGAGTAATTCTCCGTAACAATTGCGTCGGTGTGCTGTGAACCAAATTGCGTGATGTGATCAATGGCTTGATCTAAATCATCAACGATACGAATACTGAGGATTGGCGCTAAATATTCTTCATACCAATCTTGTTCGGTTGCTAATTTCATGGCCGTTACCATTGCACAAGCGGTGCTGTCGCCACGCAATTCTACTCCTTTATCCAAGTAAATTTTACTCAATGCCGGTAGCACTTTATTTGCAATATTACGATGAATAAGTAATGTTTCCATGGTATTACAGGTACCATAGCGTTGCGTTTTTGCGTTATCGGCGATGCGAATTGCTTTTTCGATGTCCGCTTGTTCATCAATATACACATGACACACACCATCCAGGTGTTTAATAACCGGGATTCGCGCTTCATGAGCGATACGCTCGATCAAACTTTTACCACCGCGAGGCACGATGACATCGACATAATCTTGCATCGTGATTAATTCACCGACCGCAGCGCGATCCGTGGTTTCAATCACTTGCACGGCTGTTTCGGGCAAGCCTGCGCTCAGTAATCCTTCTTTGACACACGCGGCAATCGCTTGATTACTGTGAATGGCTTCCGAGCCACCGCGCAAAATAGCCGCATTTCCTGCTTTTAAACACAATCCAGCGGCATCCGCAGTGACATTCGGGCGCGCTTCGTAGATGATGCCCACTACGCCTAATGGTACGCGCATTTTTCCTACTTGAATGCCAGAGGGACGAAAATTTAGATCAGTGATTTCACCCACTGGATCGGGAAGAGTCGCGATTTGCAGTAACCCTTCAGCCATCGTCGCGACACCTTTTGCGGAAAGGGTCAAACGATCAATCATCGCAGCTTCAATTCCTTTAGCCCGTGCTTTATCCAAATCTTTAGCATTAGCGGCAAGTAGTAAGGCTTGGTCGCGACGAACTGCATCCGCCATAGCAATTAAAGCTCTGTTTTTTGTTGCGGTATCGGCTTTGGCGATTGATCGTGAGGCGGTGCGTGCAGCTTTCCCTACAAACTGCATGTATTGCTTAATATCTGATACGTCCATGAATTGCGTGTTGCTTGAAGTTAAAATGAATGACTCAATAGCTGTGATTATAGTACAAGATGGGATTTAAATTATAGGTAGGAATTCCTAGCGTTGCCTAGGTTCCGCAGCCTTCACGATCGTCAGATTGACTTTCCATCCGCCAGCCATCGGTGTGATGGTCGCGTGTTCAGCTCGAAATGGTGCGGTACTTAATGCTCCCACGACGCCAGGAAGATGCCACATGTTGTCTCGGTAAGTAGCTCGTTGGGAAAATCTGTATTCCTTATCTTGGCCCCAAACCTCTGGATACTGATGGTAGGTGATGTCGCCATTCTCGAAACGGTCTATAGCAAACAACGCCAACCACGTATGCTCTAAATATTGCATTTCTACTGCAACAACGACATGCACAGTCGGCTCTTTCGGATTGATGAGCTGACTAAAAAAATTCGTCGGCCTCTTCAGCATTCGGCGTTCGAGAGTGGCATTCATCGATGCCGATAATTCTCCTTCCGGACTTGTTACCATCTTCAAGCCGGAGTTCGCGCTTTGCCAATCGTTGCCAAGGATAAGGACAACGCGAACTGGCGTGGATGCCATTGGACGTCCATCCGATTCAACCAATTTCAATACTAAGTCGATTCGCTCCGCACTGTGTGCCGGTGGTGCCAGTGCGGTAACCAATACATTGGCGAGAGCAAGACAGGCTATGAAAGGCATTGACATTGTTCGTAATAGGGCATGTGGTTAGGTTGCGTTGTTTGGTTTCTTGGCAAAAAAACGTAATCGCACATAATCGGCGTTCCATTTGCCATCTGCGTCGCACAGTACGTTGCGCAAGGTTTCGACAATCTCGGAAGTAAAGCTTTGCCTTTCGTCTGCGGGCAGAGCAGAAGTGTAAGGCTGTGCAAATGTCTCTAGCCACCCGCCCACGTCTCCGGGTAACAATGTTGGGCGTGGAATGAGACTAATGAATTTTATTTCGAAGCCACCTGCTTCTAAAAGTCCTTTGTATTCTTCGATGCCAGGAAAAAACCAAGGGTTCGCAACCACGATACCTCTCGTGTGAAGTGCGGATTCGATAGCGGCGATTATGGTTGCAACGTTGCCGTAACCGCCAAATTCGCCGACGAAACGTCCCCCTGGCTTGAGTGCCTGCCACACTCCTGCAATGACCCGCTGCGGATTTTTCATCCAATGCAAGGCCGCGTTGGAAAATACCGCGTCAAATTCATTGGTGAATCGAAGTGATTCACCATCCATGACATACGTTTCAAGACCCAGAGCTTTTGTGGCTTTGACCATTGCGGCGCTTGAATCAACACCAACCAATGTGCAACCAACTTCACCCAGCTTGACAGTCAGAGCGCCGTCCCCGCAGCCAAGATCAAGAATTCGTTCTTTCGGTTGCGGTGAAAGCAATTCAACAACAGGGACGCCAAGGTCTGAGACAAACCGAGCGTTCTTGCCGTATTGCGTTGGATCCCAGCGTTGTGTTTTCGATGACGGCATAGAGTAGATTTAGGCCCAAGCTCAGGGGTACAAAGCTTGTGGCACGTTCCATTGGAGTGCAGTATTAGGGATCATCGGTGAACGATTCAAGCTGCATTTGATTTGAGTGCCTCAAGCGTTGAGCTTCACGAATGGCAGAGACAACTGCCTCTGATTTTTCAAGCGGAATTGCATGACCGCTATCTACCCATATTTGTTTTGAACCAGGGTAAAGGCGGGCAATGTCTCTACGTTTTTTGTTGGCGTCATCTGCACTAGTTGATTTTTCATCCAGCGGCTTAGACGCGCTGAGTACGAAAATGGGCTTATCTGACAAGGTTGGCAAGTTGAGTACCTGTTTTCCGGTTTGAGGCAGCAAATTGAGCTCGTCCTTGGCAGTGCCGATAACCATGACTCCGAGCAAGCCACGCACCAGGAACGACTGCTTGTCCAGTGCGCCTTCACCATCAAGTTGTTGTGGGTGCGTTGAATCCACGAGAATAAGCGCACTTACCTCTTCCGGATAACGGCGGGCGAAAAACTGCATGTACAAGCCACCTAGTGAATGACCTACCAGAATGTATGGTGGTTTCATGCCGTTGTCGCGCAGTAGTGTTCTGAGTTCGTCCACAATATGCAATCCATCACGGGGTGTTGCGATAGGATCACTATTTCCGTAGCCGGGGCGGTTGTAAACGAATGTCGTGGTGTCACTTGAGATTTCAGACAATACCTTCTTCCACCAGTCCATTCTTCCGCCAAGCCCGTTTTCGAAGACAACTGGGCGCGTGTCATGCCGAGTCATTGCAAACTCGACATTCCGATGGCCAATCTTCTCCAAAGCTGAATTGGGTAGCGACGTGCAGCCAGAGCACAGTATGACGATCAGAATGGCAACAATTTCTGCGAAAAGTAGTTTCTTGTTCATCCAAGGGTGTTCCTACCGTTTGAGTTCAGCCGTCGCTAGAGCAGTGTGGCTGCGTAGGGAATCCAAAGCATAGCCTTGGGCCGGTCGGCTGAATAAAAGAGAGTTAGGCGTTGCTGCTGGAAAGTGCTCAACTACACTCTTGCTTCGCCTCAAATGATCTTGCATGGAATCAATGCATCTTCGTCGAATCCATAGACAGCACAAAGGCGGTGATAACCATCTGCAATTATGAGCCTGCCACTACTCCCGTCTCGGACCAACAGAAGTGGAGACAAGCGAACTCCATTTTTGATCTTGCTGCGATCACGCTCGACGTGAGCGTTACTCAGTCCAAGCAATGATAGCTGTGAAGCTCGAAAAATATCTTTTGCCTTAAATTTGCTGATCGAAGCCTTGCGCAAGGTAATAACGAACTTGGATGCCTTCTTCGGACTGAATAGGAGTTGCAGATACGACTCCGCAGCAGGATAGTCATGGTCTTCTGGTTCTTCGAGCCAAATCGGCGCAAAAGATAGCTTCTTTGACATTCGTAGCTCCTTGTCACGGAGGATTCGCCGTGCGACGCTTAACGTAATATATAAGACATTTTGTCCAATAATCCTGTGGATGATGTTGCATCATTGCGATTATTTGGGATTATCTTAATGCACCTTAGTATTAATTAGTAAATTAAACAAGACAAATGTTATCAGTAAACATGACAATACCACCAGTTAACAATTGTTTGATCAAGTTCGTAAGAAAATAAGATACTGGTACCATAGTTTAAGCACAGAAAAAACTTATTTCTCGCGGATTGAACACTATATTATTTTTCATGGCAAGCGGTATTTTGCT
>JAJHPK010000098.1 GCA_020890945.1 Nitrosomonas sp. | reverse complement strand
GTTTAAAAACATTATTATCTGTCATTGCGGTGTTCTCCTTATTTTGATAGTTGATCTGGGCAGATCTTTATCAACAGATTACACCGCTCTCTTCTCCTTCCATACACCAGAAATGATCATAGCTCAGGTTATTTTCGAACGTTACGGAATCAAATCAAAGATGGTGACAAAGTGATCGATAGGCAGTTTTTTCATCCACCGTGTTATCAAAGCGAGTCAACAATCCTGTCAATCACCCACAGATTCGATCTTCGTGTAATATAAATAAAAACGAGAACACTTCGTGATTTTTCTCAAATACCTACTGTTACCTCTGATGTATGTTAGATTGATATCTTTAAATGCTAAAAGCGAATAAAAATTAGACATCGATTTTTATCGACTGTTTACATGAATGTAGAAATAAAAAGTTAATATTTTTTAAATTTTCTTTCACTATAGTGAGAGGTGTAAATGAGCATTCAAAATTATTTAACTGGATATTGAAGTTCAAAAACCGTTTTAAACGACTTATTTAATAGTTAAGGAGAAAAAAGAGAATGGCCAATATTTCAGGAACCGTTAACAATGACCATATTTCAACATATTACTTTTCACCCGGAGTAAGCGGATATGCCACAGAATATAGCGACTCTATTGATGGTCAAGCAGGTGATGATTATATCTATGCTGGAGGTGGAAACGACTTCATTTTCGGTGGACTCGGTAATGATACACTAGTAGGTGGAAATGGCGCAGATCAACTAGATGGTGGAAGCGGTAACGACACCATTTATTCTGATGGAGATGGTGGTAACTATCTCGGAGGAGATGGCAATGACTTGATGTATTCTTCTGGCCTGGGAAATGAAACAATGGATGGCGGAACAGGTAATGATACCATCGACCATACTGCGTGGTGGGGAGACTATATTTTCGACATGAATACGGGTCTTACTAACCTTGTCGGAGAAAAATTCACCAACTTTGAAAATGTTTACATGGGAAGTGGTAATAATGCGGTTGTTGGCACCAATGGAAACAACTTAATAAAGGGTGGTTGGGGAAATGACAATCTAAATGCCATGGGGGGTAATGACACAGTTTTTGGCGAAGATGGTTCCGATCTTATAACTGGTGGTCTCGGAAAGGATTTGCTTGATGGAGGAGCAGGTTCGGACACTTTCAAATATTTGTTTATCGACGGTAGCCCTAACAATTCATCTCGAGATACTATTCAATATTTCAGTCACAACGAAGGCGATAAAATCGATATTTCAGGTATCGACGCCAATGTCAGTGTCGCTGGCAATCAAAGTTTCAAACCTGTCCAATTGATCTGGAATCCTACAACTCATATATTGGTTGCCAATGTCATTGGCGGAGCGGATTGGTCAGTAAATTTAGTAGGTGTACAACCCGGATTTAGCACAACGCTAGATGTCATTGCGTAGTAAGCATTGTTGTAGGGACTCTAGTAAATTAGCTTAAATGAAAGCTAATTTACTGAATATAAGTCATTGTAGATTATTAATTAAAGCTCAATTAAAGCTACTGGAATATTTTGTGTTGAAAGTTACAGCGAGATCTGCAGCGGATATACTGGGAATACAACCCAACAGTGCTGCATAAAGGAATAGTCTCATGAGACGGCTTTTGAAAGAGAATATTGCGCTTGCATTTGGCATTTCTCTGCCATTGGTGCTGATGGTGTTTTTTTTTATTGCCGGGCGTGCGGTGACTGTGGCTGTCGAAGCTCCCCAATATGATGCTATCTTCGCTGTCAATTACTATGATAGTAGCAATGACCCAAATCAGCCGTGGCAAATCGGCGTGAATGAGGGGAAACTCACCATTCTGTTTAAAGCGCCCGCCGCGCCCCATTACACCAAGCCACAGATTTACCGCTTCAATCACAAAACTCTGCGCGCCGAGGTTGTCGATATTAATTTCGACAACGTCGTCGACAGTAAAGTTACCGACCCCGATCTCGACGCGTTGAACGCGAGGAAACTAAACCCGAATCCCGAAAGCGCCGACGGCTACCGCTTTGATTATCAATACCGTTCCGCAGGTGGCGGGATTGCTGGAGAGTTTTTTGGCTTTGGCCGCCGTAACAAAACCCCATACGCTATGATGAAGGGACCGCGCGCCATCCCCATCGAAGGGCCGCAACCTTATTATCCAGTAAAATTCCTGGCATGGATTGAGGAATGATGGATAGGAAAGCCGTTCTTTCGAAAATCGTCACCTTGGCTGAAACCCATGGCCTGAGTGCCGATGAAATCGCAGCCGCACTAATCCACGCTCCCGCCACGCCCACGAAGAAAGGCGGTGTCATCAGCAAGCTGTTTAGCTATATCGGCGGGGTTCTGATGTTTTCCGGCATCGGCCTGCTGATCAGCTTCATGTGGGACGACATCAACAGCGCGCAGCGAGTCATCTTAACCTTCGGCGTAGGTCTTACCGCTTTCATCCTCGGTGTCGCCTGCATAAAAAATAAAAAATATGAACCAGCCGCCACGCCGCTGTTTCTTGTATCGGGATTAATGCAGCCGACGGGATTGTTCGTGTTCCTTGATGAATACATGCCGGAATCGGGCGATTTCATGCTGGCAGCTCTGCTGATTTTCGGCACGCTGGCCGCCCAGCAAGGCGCGGCATTTTTTGCCCTGCGCCGTACCAGTCTTTTGTTCCTGACACTGTTTTTCTGGAACGGGTTTATCGGCACAAGTATGGACTGGATGAAGTGGGATGTGGAATTGATCGGTCTGATCGTTGGCTTTTCAGTTCTGTCTCTGTGCTGGGCCGTAGGAAAGACACAGCATCGCGCCATTACTCCATTCTGGTATTGCATCGGCAGTATTTTTCTGCTGTATTCGTGGTGGTCGTTGGTGGAGGGAAGCGTTCTAGAACTTTCCTATCTCGGCATCAATGTCTTTCTGATTTATTTCAGCATCCTCGCCGCCAGCCGCACATTATTGTTCGTGTCAGTACTCGGCCTGCTCTCCTACTTGAGTTATTTCGCGTGGGAGAACTTCGCGAACGTAGTCATGTGGCCGATATTGCTGATTATCATGGGGCTTATAACACTCGGGGTGTCATCCTATGCTGTCAAACTCGGCAATAAAATCGGACGCGGCGACACATAAATCTGCACGAAAGATTTTAAAGCGATAAGGTCATTCATCGTAATATCGTATTCGTAGCAATTATCTTTCTGGTGTCAATGATCGTTTTTGTACGATCAGGACAATAGAATGCGGCGCAATATTCAATTGTAATTTTTTAATACCACGATGGTATTATCGTGTGGACGATATAATCTTGTAGCCCCGCCAAAGCACATAATGACTCAATCTTCAACCAGTACAACTAGTCTTTTTGGGTCAATTTTCGATCGGTGTTAACAATCCAGATCCTTAGTGAGGATAAATGGGAATCGATAAAAGGTGTGAATTGCAAAGCTTTGGCTAAAACTCAGGATAAAAGCTTTCGCAGCACATGGGTGAAATAGAACCTTGAGAAAATATTTTTCTTAGGTGTTACTTTGTTAGAGCTTCAGTTCAGTCGACGTAATTAGTGATCTTTATTTATGGTAATCCGTTTCACACCCTCAAATCTTTATCAACCCCCTGGCATACCAGGGGATCTCTGTTATTTATATTTGCCGCTTATAACAATTAATTCATACGCTTAATAGTGATTTGCGCCACGGGATTGCGCCAGTCATGAATGGCAGGATCAAGTCCACCTATGCCATGAATACCTCTGTGAATATGAACGAAACCTTCACCAGTATCTTCCGGCGAGAGAGCTACACCACCACAAGCAGGTCCTGGAACAGTGCTGCATAATTCATTGTTGGTTTCAGTACCGGCATCATAACCATCTGCATAATAGGTAACTGTTTGCTTACCTTTGGGTAACTCGACATCTCTCACAGCAATGAATGCATCATTAGTATTTCCTAACATCGCGCCAAAGCTCACGTGATGGATGCCAGGAGGTGCTGTAACTGTCATCGTTGTGGTTTTGCCAGGACTCGTGCCATTGGTTCCAACTCGGGCATCACCGTAACCAGGTTTGGTAAGCAACAGGGCTGCCATTGGATTGCCGTTACCAGCTTCAGCCAAAGGAGCCAATTCTGGGAGAGGAGCCTCGCCCGCTTTAAAAAAAGATATGCCTGATCGATGGGTGGCAGCCAAGAGTGGTGCAATAGGTTGACCGTAAGTAAGATTTGTTATGGTTACTTGGTACGTGATTTTGTTACTCTCCTGATTCTCACTCGCCCAGATATTGGAAATATTGAAGATAATGGCGCAAAGGACGCACCCTACAATCAAAGATCTTTTTATGTACATTGTGAAACTCCTTCTTAATTAGAATTGAAAACCGAGATGTCAATAATCTCGGAACATCATGCTGAGCGTAATTTGATATGCAGTACCAGTAAATTGCTGCCTGTCTTTTTCGCCTTGCATCGGTTTATTCGTGTTTACTGAAAAAAAAGTTACATAACGCAATAAATATTTTTTATTGAGGAAGAAAAGGTTCTTGAAGTCGCCTAGATTTGGAGGGAATGCCTATCCTGACAAGCAGGAAGTGAAGGAGAGTTATATCATCAGCTCATTTTTCTAAAAAATGAAATATCATACTTCTTGTAAGTTGCACGCGGTGACTACCATTTCAGAATAACCTCTCCCAACCATAAACCGATGAATCCAATTACAAGCATAGGCAAGTAATGCCATTCGACCACATGGATAATGGAATCATTCACTTCATACAGCCGCAACCACAATGCGCCAATGCTTGATGCAGAAAGCAGCGCAAGGCTGCCAGCTAAACGATAATGCACGCTAGCGAATTTACGCAATGTATAAAGTGTCCATGCGGCTGGCAGCAACGAAACCAGAATGATACAAAAAGTGCATTCATAGGTATGCGCAGGCAAGGGAGCAGGCGGATGGTCTGCGCTCAATGAAAAAAAGATGATGATTAGAAACAAAATGAACATAAGAATTGGTGCGAAAGCAATGATGCGTTTCTGATGTAAATCGGGGAATGCCAATAATGAAGTGCTCACTGAAGTGGCTACAAAAACGCAAAACAGGACTAAAAGCTCGATAACAAACCACGGATTCTCGATAGCTTGCATAATATCCGAGCGCAAACCGAATAACGCTAACGCTATGGCTAGGTAGATCATTGCTGCAACAGTCCACTTGAAGGTTTGCAAGAACGGGTGAGGCGCGGGCTGTAACGTTATCGGATCTTCAGCTAATGTCTTAATCAATTGTTCAATATTATCCATTATTCCTCCAATTTCAGCTTTAATGCCTTGTAAGCGCGATGTGCTGCAACTTTTACTGCGGTTTCAGACATTCCTATTTTCTCTGCCACTTCTTTGGCTGTGTAGCCCTCCTGATGCATCATCTGTAATATGTGCATCTGTTTTTCTGGGAGCTTGCGGATTTCTTCACTGATAGATTCGTAATTGATACGGAATTGAGTTACATTTTCATGCAAAGTGCTTTCAATTTCCGATAATTTTACGGCAGATTGCAAGTGATCAGCATAATGTATGCGTAGATAGTCTAACAAACGAAATTTGGCAATCGCATAAGCCCAGGGCTTGTAGGGGCGTAAGCCGTCATAGGTATGGCGAGCCTTGTGGATAGACAGCAAAATTTCCTGCAGCAGATCATCTACTTCGCTTTCAGCATTCAGTTTCCGTTTCAAAAAAGGCCGTAAAAAACGTGCGGTTTCCCTCAACAAGTCAGCATAAGCATACTTGTCGCCACCTTGCGCTTGCCGCATCAACAACTCAAGGTCTGGAGCTCCGACTGAGGTCTCGGAATCAGGGGCTATATTTGGCACATTCTTGTTTCCTTTTTTACCTGTTTTATTACCACAGTGAGTGTTACAACTAACAAAGTATAAAGATGTATCTTCTTTCTGCATATCTAAAGATAAGGCAATAGGCAAAGTAGCAAAGAGTGTTAATAAACATGCAAAACTTACCACCTATCAACATCTAAAAGTTTCCAGTTAAGAAGTTGGCACAACTTAAATTTCGAGTGCTTTTTTGTGATGTTTGAATCGGCAAGAATCGTCACCTGTTTCGAGGAGGATATCGCAGTGATTTCCGTTGGCATGATTTGCGTCACACCTGGGCAAGCTGGCTAACTCAGAATGGTGTGCCGTTGAATGTCATTCAGGGGATGGGCGCATGGGAATCCGCAGAAATGGTGAGGCGTTATGCTCACCTTGCACCTGAGCAGTTTGCCCAACATGCCCGGGTCTTGGATAACGTGCTTAATGTCACAAATTTGGCACAATCGAAGTAAAGCAGGTTCAGTTACGTTTCTAGGTCTTTGTTTTATGGTGCTGTTGAGAGGAGTCGAACCTCCGACCTACTGATTACGAATTCTAAAATGCACTGTTTTATGCTGTTTTAATATTTTTTAATATACACGCATATCATTGTTTCGTATTGATTTTTACTGTTATATTGTTTTAAACTTCCACCCATAGTTTGACGTCTACTGTCTACATAGTGTCTACATGGCGTCTACATGAATGGGGATTAAAATAATGACAACGTTCCATACTTTACCGCAGAAAATCACGAAATCTTATGTAGACAAATTGTCTACACCAGCAACAGGGCAAGCCTTCATTCGGGATATCGAATTGAAAGGTTTTGCCGTTCGTATTACTTCTACTGGTGCGAAATCTTTCATTCTTGAAAAGCGGATTGACGGAAAGGTTAAGCGCGTAACTCTTGGCCGCTATCCTGAATTAACGGTGGAACAAGCTCGAAAAGAAGCTCATAAACTACTGGGGCATATTGCAACTGGTCGCAATCCGATTGCCGAAAAAGAACAGGACATTTTAAAAAGTACAACACTCAAACAGGCTTTTGATGACTTCGTAAGAGTCAGAAAAAATCTAAAGGAGCGAACACTTTACGATTATCGGCGATTGATGAAAGTCGCATTTGTTGATTGGCAGGATAAAGCACTGACCAATATCAGCAAAGATATGGTGACGAAACGCCATAGCAAAATCGGTGCAGATAGAGGCGAAGCTTACGCCAATCTTTCTATGCGCTTTTTGCGCGCTCTGTTTAATTTTGCCATTGCGCAATATGAAGATGGCGACGGACATTCAATTTTACGGGAAAATCCTGTTGCTCGTATTACTCAAACCCGTGGTTGGTATCGGGTAGATCGTCGCCAGACTGTTATTAAACCGCATCAACTTCCCCTTTGGTATGAGGCGGTGATGTCACTTAAACAATATCAAATATCAAATCAGTCTGCAATGGTAGCTGATTATTTTTTATTTCTTTTGTTTACAGGTCTAAGACGTCAAGAAGCTGCAACGCTAAAATGGTCTGACATTGATTTGGATGATCGCTCTTTCACATTAACCGACACCAAAAATCGAGAGCCATTAACTTTACCGCTAACGGATTTTGTTTTCGATCTGCTGCAAAGTAGAAAATCCGGGAACTATTCCGAATATGTTTTTGCTGGAAATGGTAAAGCGGGATATTTAATTGAACCGCGTCGCCAAGTACAGAAAGTTATCCAACTATCCGGAGTATCGTTCACTCTCCACGATCTGCGCCGCACTTTCATCACCATTGCTGAAAGCATTGATATATCGGCTTATGCGCTCAAACGACTGGTAAATCATAAAATGACGAATGATGTAACAGCAGGTTATATAGTTAGCGACATCGAACGCTTGCGAAAACCCATGCAGCAAATCTCTTTCCAATTGATTCGATATTTCAAAATTGAAGACGATAAAAAAATATTGTCTTTTCCAGTACATCAGAACGCTTGAATATAATATTTTATAACTTATAATATGTGCAAACCCTACAGTTTATTGATACGTTCTCAAGCCAAAAAGAAATTACAAAATCTACCGAGAACAGATCGATTCAGAATTGCTGAGAAACTGGAACAGTTGGGCCGAAATCCTGATGATAATTCACTAGATATTAAGAAACTGGAGGGTGAACCGTATTTCAGGCTACGAGTTGGAAACTGGCGCATTATCTTTGAACGACATGATGTCGTAAAAATTATTGCTGTTGAGAAAATCAAGCCACGTGGAGATGCTTACAAATGACACTACAGAAAATCAAATCCATCCAAGGCAAAGACGAATATGTCTTGCTACCAATGGCAGTTTATCGCGCGCTGAAAGATCAAATCGAAAAAGAATTGGCAGCTTGCGAATCCAATCAGAGTAACGAACAAACCTATGAACCGTTCGTTCTCGAGGATTATGTCGATAATCCCGTGGCACTAGCACGAATCAAGGCAGGCATTACGCAAGAACAATTGGCTCAATGTTTAGGTGTCAGTCAAGCTTATGTTAGCCAAATTGAGCGCCGCGACACCGTAACCAATAAGCTGCTTGAACGAGTATGCATTGCCATTCATAATACCAAATGAATAATTTTACCGACCAGGAAGCTTTCAGGATAAATGCAATTCTTCCCGAATCACTTGCCGTATCGTTTCTTCAATAGTCTTTTTCTGCATGGCTTCTCGCAACGTAGCATTAATCAGCGTTTGATATCCTCTCCCCCCGGCTTGTTGCTTGAACCAAGCTACTATATCCGGATCAAGCGTGATATTGATTTTCTGCTTCTTTTGCGGCAATGGCTTCAATCCGACTCGATGTACCGCTTGCTTAAAATCATCGTCAGTCCAGACAGGTGCTTCATCCAAGTCATTAGAGGCTGGCAAAGTAGTTTTTTTGTTCATGGCGTTCAGCTTTTCGCATAGAAATAATATGAATCTCATCAGCGGTTTCAGTGTGCGCAATAACCACCACCTCAACCCCTAGTAAACCTATCGTGGAAAAACGGTTTTCTGTATAAGCAAAACGTGTATCCGGTCTCGTTAGTGTGTAGCCTGAAAAAACCTTCTCAGAATCGGCAAAATCCAAACCGTGCTTTTTCAGATTAGTTTTGCGCTTCGCTTCATTCCACGTAAAGTTCATAGTCCATGATAATATAGATGAATATCTATATTATCAAGATACAATCCTCTCAAGTGTGCAAGCTATCAGCCGTCAATGAAAATTATTAAATGATCATTGTTAACAAATTAATATGTATCTTGATGACAATCCCGATTACAAAACTGTCTGGCAATTAGCTCATAATTGGGCGGGGCTTGATCCAGAAAAAACCGATGCCAAAGCAATCCCGCCTGTTCTCAGAGAATACATCATTCGATTAGTACTCGCGATAAGAAATAGAGTTGTCACTGCCAGAACACGCGACGGGGTAATTTTTGAAAATAACTCCTTCATTTTTTTCTTTGTAGACGTGTATCACTACTTTAAGACAATGGCTTGTTTAGCATGGGATAATTTTGATAAACCCTATCTGAATTCTGTGTATGTGAAACGTGAAGAAGTAATTAATCTGAGTATAAAAACTTACTGCGATTTTCCGCCATGCTGGACACCCAAGCGTTTGCCTTACGAATCAATCACCACCAAAGAAAACAAAAACTACCGACCAGCAAATGAAACGGAAGACCGAATTCGCTGCCAAGCCATCGCCAGTGCGTTATGGGAACTCGATCCGGATATCCATCCTAACCATATTGCTCGATCTAAAATACTGCAGCGAATTGGCAATGGCGCTCAATATGACATAAGTACAATTACTGACTGGATTGCCGAGCTTGATCCACAAAAAAACTATCGAAAACCAGGGCGACCACCAAAACCGCAATACGTCATTAAATTTGAAATGATCCCTCAGTCTAAAAAATAGCCATTCAGTCTCTACTTAATCAATTCAAACGAAAAATTCTCAAAACCGGCACCAAATAAAGATCTATAAAACTTGACTCTTATTGATCGACAAGTTTAAGTATCCGTCAGTCGACTGACCCTTTTTTATTTCTCGGCAAGTTATAGCAGTATTAAATCCATTTCAACCACAAATGGAGTTAATCATGCAAGACCTTTTACTCACTACTAAACAAGCCGCAAAAGTCTTAAGCGTCAGCATCGCATTCCTGGAACGAGACCGCTGGTCAGGAGCGCGGGTGCCATTCGTTAAAATAGGCAGCCGAGCCGTTCGTTATCGCTATAGCGATCTGCTCGCCTATATCGAATCTTGCACGCATCATTCCACCAGCCAGTACTGAGGTGCGCATGCATACGTCAGTACATGATAGTCAGGAACTATTGAGTCCTGGTGAGCGCATTGCCGAAAGTATTTTAAGTTTACTCGATGAACCAGACGGCAGTGATAAACGATGGCGTGCGCCGATATTCCGGCAATTACCCAAACGCTTCGCCAAAATCGTCGCGGATCTCTATCAAGAAACTTATATCTTCGACGGTAGACAGCAAGCTAACCTGGGCTTGCTGGAGGCTTATGGGCCAATCACCAAAAACAGCATTCCACTCGATGCCAGCGATGACGATCTAAAAGATTTAGCCAAAAATATCGTCAGAAAAATGCAGCAAATTAGCCGCATTTACCGGAATCTGAAATATGCTGTTTTCGGAATGCTGTATCGAGCAAAAAAGTATGAAATCCATTTACCATCATTGAATGTTCCCAATATTTCGGTGACAGGCATCTATACCCGCCTAACCGATGAAATCTGGTGGTTGCACCGGTTGCGTAAGATTCATTCG
>JAJHPK010000095.1 GCA_020890945.1 Nitrosomonas sp. | reverse complement strand
CCGTCAGCAATAAACCACTATAAATAATTGTAAACACACAATTTATAGCCATCTCCAGTCAATCATGTGAGCATAGGGTAGCATTCTAAATTGTGAGTACTTTTGTGAGTATCTTTTAACTACTCACACAGCGTACTCACAAATTACACAAATGTTTATGCCTAGGGGTTTACGTGAAACTGACAGATTCAATTATTAAAGCTGCAAAGATTAAAGATAAGGATTACTCACTTGCTGACGGGCATGGATTAACCCTGTACGTAAAAAAGTCAGGTTCAAAGTTATGGCGCTATCGATATAGATTCAATGGCACTCCTAAAATGCTTGCATTAGGTGCATACCCCGAAGTTACTCTCAAACAAGCACGAGATACTCACAAAAATCTAAGAGAGATACTCACAAAAGGCATAGACCCGTCAGTTGATCGCCAAGAACAAAAGCTAAAAGCTGCCATTGCATCTGAGAACAGCTTCCAATCGGTTGCTCATGCCTGGTGGAATCATTGGAAGCACGACAAAACTGCACGGCATGCGAACTATACGATTAGAAGGCTTGAAGCTGACGCTTTTCCTGCATTAGGTAATCGGACTGTCAATGACATCACAGCGGCTATGTTGATAGCGATGGTACGCAAGATAGAATCAAGGGGTGCGTTAGATATCGCTAAGCGTGTGCTAACCATGTGCGGTCAAGTGTTTCGTTATGCGGTTGCGCATGGATTGGCTGAGCGTAATCCAGCCGCAGATAATATTAAACCTGCTGACGTACTCAAGCCTACCAAGAAAGAAAACTACGCACGTATTGATGAAAAGGAATTACCTGAACTGCTTAGAAAGATCGATGCATATGACGGTCAACCGCTTACCCGCTTTGCTCTACAACTGATGACATTAACGTTCGTGCGTACCAGTGAATTAATTGGTGCGCAGTGGGATGAGTTTGATCTGAATAAAAGAGAGTGGCGCATACCTGCTGAGCGCATGAAAATGCGCACACCGCACATCGTCCCGCTGTCCGATCAATCTATAACTATACTAACTGAAATTAAGAGCATGGCATGCGATGACGTTCTGTTATTTCCTAGTGAAAGACGTGACGGCAAATCGATGAGTAACAACACTATCCTTTATGCGCTTTACCGCCTTGGTTATCACAGCCGCATGACAGGACATGGATTTAGAGGCATAGCATCAACTATCTTGCATGAGGAAGGTTACGATCATGCGCATATTGAGCTACAACTAGCGCACAGCGAACGCAATGCAGTTTCAGCCGCTTATAACCACGCACTTTACTTGGAACCACGTTCACGCATGATGCAAGAATGGGCAGATTATTTGGGTAAAGTGAAAAAATAAAATAAAAAATGTTGATCGAAACTGAAGAACAAAACCACCTAAACCACCCTGGAAAATTCAAAACTTTGCCTATGAAAAACAATAATAGGCTAACATTTACTAAATAAAAAGGGTGGCTCTGACGAAGAAACCACCCTTTTTTCAATTTTTTTTCGATTCTCTCAAACTACCCCCTCTGCATCATGAGCTAACGGGAGCATTTGAACTGAAACTTACGGTTTTGATATAATTTTTTCTCCAAAAGTGTATGTTTCTGCGTGATCTTCCACTTCTTTATCTTCAACTTGTGATTCCCCGTGGTCTTGCCACGGAGTTGTTTATTATACTATTGTTGTATACAAGCAGTAATGTTCTGAAATTCAAGGCCGTCAATAAAGCGACCGGAAGTGGCAATTGGTACTGTCTTGAGTAAAACACCAGAAGTAGTGTAATGATAGAGTTTATTTCTTGCTCCTAGCCAGAGAGTATTATCTGTTGAATCAAAAGCTAGCCCCCCCACCAAATCATCTACTACAAGAGCAGGAAATTCAATCCCTGTTGGTATTCCGTCTCGGGTAAACTGAACTATTCGCTCGTTACCAGCAAAACCATTATATTCGCTCACCCACAAATAACGACCATCCCAAGCTATTCCGATCACATAGAAATCCGGTACAAATGAAAAAACGACTAAACCTGATGTAGGATCAATTTGTTGTACTTCTCTGTTACCGACATCTGTGCGCCATAGAAACTTTCCATCAAAAGCCATATCGCTGGCAACAGAAACTGGTGGATTAAACTGTTTAATTATCAAAGCTGGATTATTTAAATCTCGTGCTGTGATTTCTCCCTTATGATCGCCAAAAAATATTAAATTTTTACTCGTATCTATAGCAATTCCTGTTGCTTCAGTATTGAAAATTCGCTTTAAGATTTTGCCATTTCGATTAACGTTTAATATTCCTAAGTCAGCCACTTTATTATTACCCAACCAGAGAGTATTATTGCTAGATTGGCCGGCATGTCCGAGAAAAGGAAGACATAAAAAAGCTATTAAAGTTACTTTAAATAATAGATTGAACATAATAATCTCCAAAGCAATTTTTCCGTAAGATATCCTGCTTCTTTCTGCCTATGTCATCATTATTTTTCAGTTTCTAAAGATAATTTATTCATTTTTAGAAGAAATTAATGATTACATTAACCTGGATTATAACTTACAGGGTATGACATGGAGCTATGATCATTTCTGGTGTATGGAAGGAGAAGAGAGCGGTGTAATCTGTTGATAAAGATCTGCCCAGATCAACTATCAAAATAAGGAGAACACCGCAATGACAGATAATAATGTTTTTAAA
>JAJHPK010000055.1 GCA_020890945.1 Nitrosomonas sp. | reverse complement strand
GGAAACCGGTAATGATTCTTACCGTTTCAAGCATCGAAAACAATGTATAAAATCCGATTAACCAACTAAAACAGGTGGACAATTTTCAACGCTGATGACTGGACAGTTTTCAATGCTGATTGACACAGGTGATTGATAAAACGACTGTAAAATCCATTACCCTTGTTTTCCGGCGATTCATGTAGAAATACAGTCCGTTCCGATTCCATGAAACTTTCAAATACTTGGCAAAGTATGGTTTGCACATCCAGTCTTTGTCCTTGATGCAAATTCTTTATCGTTTCATCTAAAAATTCTTGGTATGCTTGCTTTACAGGCATGTTCGATCCTTTGCGTTTAATTACGTGATTTCTTGTCAAAATCAGCTCTTACTTGCCTGACTACCAGACACAATTAAATTTACACTACCTTCAAATGTTGCATAAGGGGGAAATTTCCCTAAAGAAAGGAAAAAAACTCACTTTCTACCGAAATGATCTGCAACAACTGTCATTTGGAAATTTTTCTCATTAAGCACAGCAAATTTACGCAGTTATGCAGAGGTCTTGTTAATGGATTATTCTTTGCGGTTTTATCTTGGATGCCGTTTCTAATACCGCGCGACTTCAAAGCATCGCGATGTTTTTGGCTGCGATACGCTTTGTCGGCATGAATACTAGTGCCGGGTTGTATATCGGCTTTATCCAGTAGACTCAGAAGTGGCTTGCTATCATGGCCGCAGTCGTCTCAATCACCACCATTAACCCATTGTCATCAACCACGTATGTTGTGGTCGAATACTGATTGGTCACCTTTTTTAACCCAGCGCACTTCAGTAGCAACATCGGGTGCCTTACTTCAATGACCTGCATGGCTGATTTAGCATTCGTTTCATCATCACGCTCTTCCCGATCACCAACCACTTCATACGCAGGTCTGGTTTTAGGTTTGCGCAAACTCTACGTAATGCTTGCATTCATGCCAACAAAGTGTACTTGCAGTCAGAAATATTGCAACGCTTTGAAGTGTCACCCCAAAACAAATAACCCTCGTGGCAAGACCACGAGGGTTGTTTGTTTGATATCGATTAATCAGCTTGTCTTCTCAAGAAAGCTGGAATATCCATTGGATCGACTCCTGATTGACGCATTGCAGCTACCGTTGCATTACTTCTTCTACCTGTACGCATCACGGCAGGTTCTTCGGCAGAAAATATTGAATCACGGTCATCAGTTCCTGTGCGGCTATGTACGACACTCAAAGGCGTGCTTTGGCTTTGCGAAGGACTACCTAAACCAGTGGCAACCATGGTTACGCGTAGATCGTCACCGATTTCTTCGTCGATCACCGTGCCCACAATAATCGTGGCATCTTCAGCCGTAAGATTTTTCACGGTACTCATCACTTCATGTACCTCGCGCATTTTCAACGAAGAACTTGCCGTGATATTGACAAGAATACCGCGTGCACCCGACAACGAAACATCTTCTAACAATGGGCTAGAAACTGCACGTTCAGCCGCAACGCGAGCGCGATCAACGCCTGCAGCAATTGCCGAACCCATCATAGCCATGCCCATTTCTGACATGACTGTTTTAACGTCAGCAAAATCGACGTTGACCAAACCAGGACAATTGATGACTTCGGCAATTCCTGCGACGGCACCGTAAAGCACATCATTTGCTGCTTTGAAAGCATCCAACATAGAAATATCGTTACCCAATACCATCATCAATTTGTCATTAGGAATGACGATCAATGAATCAACGTGTTGAGCAAGCGCCTCCATGCCTGCTTTCGCTGCGACTAAACGTCTGCCTTCAAACGCGAAAGGTTTACTGACGACGGCAACTGTCAAAATACCCATTTCTTTAGCGACTTGTGCGACCACCGGAGCAGCGCCTGTTCCAGTTCCGCCACCCATGCCTGCGGTGATAAATAACATATCCGCACCTTGAATCAATTCAGCAATGCGATCGCGGTCTTCTAATGCAGCTTCGCGGCCTACATCTGGATTAGCACCGGCACCCAATCCTTTAGTAATACCAGTACCCAATTGAAGTATTGTCGGCGCTTTATTGCTTTTTAATGCTTGCGCATCGGTATTCATGCTGATGAATTCGACGCCTTTCATGCCATGCTGAATCATGTGGTCTACCGCATTGCTACCACATCCTCCTACACCGACTACCTTAATGACTGCTTCTTGCGATTCGTTATTGATGATTTCAAACATAGCATCTCCTTTGTAACAAAAAATTTAGATTACACAAACCCATTCCCTGAAAAATTTCTTTTAAAAATTTTTTTGGAACCACCCTTTCATTCTCGAAAAAATCTGTTTTGCAGACCCACCCTGTAACTTCGCTCCCTGTTGATGTTGCATTTGTTGAATTCCAGCTATTATTAAACCAATACCTGTTGAATATCGTGGCGTATGAATCACCTCTTTTAAATTGCCATGGTAATTGGGCAAACCCAGGCGAACCGGCATGTGAAAAATTTCTTCGCCCAGTTCCACCATGCCGCGCAACGATGCCGACCCACCCGTGATAACAATTCCCGACGACAACAACTCTTCAAAGCCGCTGCGACGCAATTCTGCTTGGACAAGACTGTAAAGCTCTTCTACTCTCGGTTCGATCACTTCTGCTAATGTTTGTCGCGATAATTGTCGCGAGCCTCGGTTGCCAACATCGGGGACTTCCACCATTTCTCGAGTATCGGCCAAACTTCTCAGCGCACAACCGTAGCGGCATTTAATGTCTTCAGCGCTTTTTGTTGGCGTGCGTAGCGCCATCGCGATGTCATTCGTGACTTGATCGCCGGCAATAGGAATCACCGCAGTATGGCGAATAGCGCCGTTGGTAAACACGGCGATATCCGTTGTTCCACCTCCGATATCCACCAAACATACGCCTAAATCTTTTTCATCGTCCGACAACACTGCCATGGCTGAAGCCAGAGGTTGCAAAATTAAATCCCGCACTTCAAGTCCACAGCGATGCACGCATTTCATAATGTTTTGCGCTGCGGATACTGCACCGGTAACAATGTGCACTTTAACTTCCAAACGAATGCCGTTCATACCCACGGGTTCGCGTACATCTTCTTGACCATCGATAATGAATTCTTGATTTAAAATGTGCAAAATCTGCTGATCCGCGGGAATATTGACAGCTTTGGCGGCTTCCATGACACGTTCCACGTCTTTTTCAGTGACTTCCTTGTCTTTGATCGGAACCATGCCATCGGAATTAAATCCTTTGATGTGACTTCCTGCAATGCCAGTAAACGCTTCATTAATTTTACAATCAGCCATGAGTTCAGCTTCTTCCAAGGCTCGTTGGATTGCATTGACAGTCGTTTCGATATTAGCAACGACGCCTTTCTTCAATCCGCGTGATGGATGGCTGCCTAAACCGATTACCTCAAATCCGCCTTCTGGCAAAACTTCCGCTACAATGGCCACGATTTTTGAAGTACCGATATCCAAACCAACCACTAAGTTTCGATTTTCTTTAGCCTTATTCATCTCCCTTTATCTCCTGGCCTCAAGTTTCTTTTTTCAAATTGGATTTTTTAGGCATTTGTTGCTTTTGTTCCGTTAAGCGAACAGCAAAACCATTCGGGTAGCGTAGATCAACATACTCCAGCGGGCTATCCTGACTTAGCCGCGCAATACTATGCTCGTACACCAAAACATAACGCTCCAATCTTTCCTTGATATCCTCACGACCCAGCTCCAATACCGTACCAGTATTGAGTCGTATTCTCCAAGCATAGCGAGGCGTCAACACAACTTCCACTGTATTTTGCTGGAGTGGTTTCAATATCTGATTGAATTGATGGAACTGCTTTGCCACTTCTTGAGCGCTTTCTTCAGTCGGCCCCAAAAAAACAGGTAATTGTTGTTCACTGGAAACTCGGAATACTTCACCAAAAGTATTGACTAATGCGTGGCTGTCCCAACGAGCTAACGCTTGATGTTCTTCTACAATGACGTCCAAAGCATTGGGCCATTTTCGATTGATTTTAGCTTCGCGTACCCACGGTAATTTTTCAAACTCATTACGTACCTCGGTCAAATCTACGGACACAAAATTTCCTTTGATTCCCTCAGTAAAAAGCGTTTGAATTTGCTCTTCACTGATATTAATCAACCGAGTGCCGGCATTTTTTTCAGAGTGAGCCGAAAAGATATTAATTTCTTTAATGGGAAAGTAAGGCGGTTCGATCAATCTTAAGCCAATCACATAAGCTGCTGCTGCCGCAACTGCGACATACAGAAAATTCGACAGCAAATTCAGAAATTGATGATTATTCCACATGTGTTAATGCCAATATTTTTAACACTAGTTCTTGAAAAGAAATTCCGGCAGCTTTTGCAGCCATCGGCACCAAGCTATGACTGGTCATACCAGGCGAAGTATTGGCTTCCAAAAAATAAAACTGATTGTGTTCATTAACAATCAAATCAACACGCCCCCAACCTGCACACCCTAGCACTTGGTATGCGCTCAACGCTTGTTGTTGGATGGTTTTTTCTAAATGGTCGGCTAAACCGCTTGGGCAGTGATAGCGCGTGTCATTCGATAAATATTTTGCATGATAATCATACAAATCACCGACAACCTCGATTCTTACCAAAGGTAACGCTGTATCCCCGAGAATTGCCGCGGTTAATTCTTTTCCACTGACAAATTCTTCGGCCAGCACCAACGGATCATGTTTCGCTGCTAACCGATAGGCTTCCGCGACATCTTGTGCCTTATGTACTTTGCTGAGTCCAATCGTAGAGCCTTCGCGCGCCGGTTTTACAATCAATGGCAAACCCAATTTTTCGGCTACCGCCAAGAAATTACTTTGCGCATTTAAAATTTCAAAACGTGGCGATTGGATGCCTACCGCTTGCCAAATCAATTTTGTGCGCCATTTATCCATTGCCAATGCACTGGCCATTACGCCGCTGCCGGTATAAGGCAATTCCATCAATTCCAATGCGCCTTGAACTGTTCCATCCTCACCAAAGCGGCCGTGTAATGCGATAAACGCTCGATTAAATTTTTGCCGGCGCAGTTCTTCCAATGAATCCAATGCGGGATCAAACGGATGTGCGTCAACGCCGCCGCCACGTAAGGCCGTCAAAACAGCCTGACCACTTTGCAAAGAAATATCACGCTCTGCGGAGCGTCCACCCAGTAATACAGCTACTTTGCCAAAGTTATTTGTTTGCACTTAATGATGCTCCTCGAATTCGCCCACAATTTGGACTTCTCGAATCAATTCCACACCTGTTTTTTTCATCACTGTTTCTTGTATCAACTCGATTAACCTTTCAATATCAGCCGCGCTGGCATGACCGGTATTCACGATAAAATTGGCATGCTTAGGCGACACCATCGCGCCACCAATAGTTTTACCTTTCAATTCGCACGATTCAATCAAGCGTGCGGCGTGATCACCCGGCGGATTACGAAACACTGATCCCGCGTTGGGTTGATTCAACGGTTGACTATTGATTCGTTGCGCCAGCAGTTGTTTTATTTTCTGCTGTGACTCAATTGTATTGCCTCGAGGCAACCTAAAATATCCGCCGACAAACCATTCTGAACGGAAATCATTTTCTAGGCGTAATTTTACGTGACGATAACCAATCGTATAAGCACTCATATCGCGTTGATAGGTTTGTCCGCCCCGATCAATGACTTCTACATGTTCAACTTTTTGCCATGTTTCTGCGCCAAAACAACCTGCATTCATAGCAAGCGCACCGCCAACGGTTCCTGGAATGCCAGCAAAAAACTCCATGCCAACCAGCTCATGCTTTGCTGCGAATCGTGCCAATTTTGCGCAGGCAACGCCTGCACCCGCATAAATCAATCCATTGGATTCGTTGCATTCCATGACGCGTAAATCATCCAGCTGCGCATGCATTGCGATTACGGTTCCAGCTATGCCGCCATCGCGAACCAGCAGGTTACTTCCCAAACCGACGCAATGAACACGTTCATGGACTGGCAGAGAACGTAAGAATGCTGCCAAATCAGCTAGATCCTTCGGTTTATAGAATTGTCTCACGTCTCCACCCACACGCCAGGAGGTATGCTTGCTCATTGGTTCATCGAGTAGCAATTCGCCACGCAGGAGTGATTGTTGCGATTCATTGTTCATTACGTTAACCCTGGGCATCGTTAAATTCATGCACAGCACCCAATTCTTCATGGACGATAAATTCATCATCAATGCGTATTCTCTAACCATGATTACCATTGACAACCAACAGCTTGTTTTTCATTCGTGCCAATGCCGGTGGAATTTTCGCAATCGAACCGGCGCCCATCACTAACACTACATCACCGTCCTGCGCTACATCGATAATTGCATCTTTCAAGCCATCCACTTCTTCGACATAAATCGGTTCGACCTTACCCAGTACGCGAATCGAACGGGCTAGTGATTTACTATCAGCGGCAACGATAAATTCTTCTCCTGCGGAATAAATCTCTGTCAATAGTAATGCATCCGCTTGCGATAGAACTCGCACGAAATCTTCAAACAAATCCCGCGTGCGAGTATAACGATGCGGCTGAAACACTACGACCAAGCGTCTGTCAGGAAAAGCACCACGCGCGGCTTTCATAGTAGCCTCCATTTCTGCGGGATGATGACCATAATCGTCTATCAATAAGAAACTGCCTGGTGCTGACAATTGAATTTCGCCATATTGCTGGAATCGCCGACCAACCCCGCGAAATTCTGCTAACGCTTTAACAATGGCGCTGTCCGCAACGCCAATTTCATTGGCGATTGCAATTGCAGCCAACGCATTCTGTACATTATGCAAACCTGGGATGTTTAATAGGATATCTATGTTTCGCGCGGTGCCATTGACACCGATAATCGCCGTAAACTTCATTTGACTACCAACGTGCTTGATATTGGTCGCACGCACTTGCGCATCTTCACACAATCCATAGGTAGTGATTGGTTTGGTGATAGCAGGAATTACTTCACGCACATTGGCGTCATCGAGGCATAACATAGCCATGCCATAAAAAGGCAAGTGTTGAATAAACTCGACAAAAGTCTGCTTCAACTGATTGAAATCATGTCCATAAGTATCCATATGATCGGCATCGATATTGGTTACGACTGCCAGTATCGGTTGTAAGTAAAGAAATGATGCATCCGACTCATCTGCTTCTACTACGATAAACTCACCTTTGCCCAGTTTGGCATGACAACCCGAAGCTTCCAGCCGCCCGCCGATGACAAAAGTCGGGTCCATGTCTGCGGCCGCCAAGATGCTGGCAACTAGGCTGGTGGTGGTGGTTTTACCATGCGTTCCTGCAATCGCGATACCACCGCGCAATCTGAGCAATTCCGCTAACATTAATGCCCGCGGAACGACAGGAATATTTCTGTTTTTAGCTTCAATGACTTCGGGATTATCTGCTTTGACGGCTGTCGAGGTAACAACTGCATTTGCACCGTTAATTTGACTGCTTTCGTGGCCAATATAAACCGTCGCATTCAGTTCGCGCAGTCGATCAATCACTGGGCTATCGACCAAGTCTGAACCGCTGACGCGATACCCTAAATTAAGAAACACTTCGGCGAGACCGCTCATTCCCGCGCCACCGATACCGACGAAATGAATATGCTTAACTTTATGTTTCATGCGGCTCTCCGACTGAGTTCAATACAAGTTTCAGAAACAACGCGGGTAGCTTGCGGTTTCGCTAAGCTACGGGCTTTGATAGACATATTGAGTAATTGCTCGCGAGTAACGTTGGTGAGTAATTCGGTCAGTTTATCGACGGTCAATTCGCTTTGCGGCAGTAAGATAGCCGCACCTTGGCTAGATAAGAATTTTGCATTGCTCATTTGGTGATCATCAACGGCATGGGGGTAGGGTATCAATATGCTGGCAACACCTGCTGCACTCAATTCAGCAATGGTTAATGCGCCTGCACGGCAAATGACGATATCGCACTGCGAATATTGTTCCGCCATATTATCGATAAACGGGATCACATCCGCTGTTAATTGCAAATCGGTATAGGTTTTTTGTACCGATTCACGATGCGTCACGCCCGTTTGGTGAATAACGTTTGGCCGCAAACCTTCTGGTAATTGTTTTAATGCTTGTGGTACAACAGTATTAAGGATTTGTGCACCTAAGCTACCACCAACCACCAGTAATCTGAGTTTTCCTTGACGCTCCCTGTAGCGATCTTGTGGTAATGCAATTTGCGAGATTTCTGAACGCACTGGGTTACCGCAAAAAACAATTTTATTTTTATCGATATCGATGGCATTAGGAAAACCAAGCATCACTTTATCGGCTAATTTCGCCAGAATTTTGTTGGTAAGCCCAGGCAGTGAATTCTGTTCGTGAATCACCAGCGGTTTATTCAACAACGATGCCATCATGCCACCAGGAAACGCAGGATACCCACCCATTCCTAACACGACATCCGGTTTTACTTTTCGAATGATGCGCACGCTTTGCATGAATGCTTTGATTAAACGCAGGGGCAGCAACAACCAGGTGGTCAATTTTTTACCGCGTAAGCCGGAAAAATCGATCAATTCCATGTCGTACCCTTGTTGTGACACTAATTTACGTTCCATTCCTGCTTCGGTTCCTAACCATACAATGCGCCATCCGAGTTGTTTTAAATAATCTGCCACGGCCAATCCTGGAAATACATGTCCGCCTGTACCACCTGCCATTATTAAAATCACGCGATTTTCCCTATTCATACGCTCAATCCACGTAATTTTTTCCGGTTTTCCCAATCAATTCGTAACAAAACAGCCAATGCAATACAGTTCGCGGTAATGCTACTACCGCCAAAGCTTAGCAAAGGTAGCGTTAAACCTTTTGTTGGTAAAACACCCATATTGACACCTATATTGATGATCGCTTGCAAACCAATCCAGATGGCTATGCCTTTCGCTACTAGTGCAGAAAAAGGTAATTCTAGTTTTGCCGCTAATCGACCAATAATAAAAGCACGCATGATAAGCCAAATAAACAAAGCAATCACTACTGAAACACCCACAAAACCTAATTCTTCTGCTAAAACAGAGAGTAAAAAATCAGTGTGTGCTTCGGGAAGATAAAATAATTTTTCGACACTGCCACCTAATCCCACGCCGAGCCATTCACCGCGTCCAAATGCAATCAACGCGTGGCTTAATTGATAGCCTTTTCCATAGGGATCAGCCCAAGGATCCAAAAAAGACACAACGCGAGTCAAGCGATAGCTCCAAAACATAATCAAGGCGTATAAACCAGCCATTAACATGATAATCAGGCCGATAAATATTTTGAGACTGACGCCCCCTAAAAATAAAATGGACATCGCTAATGCGGTTATGACAAAAAATGCGCCGAAATCGGGTTCCATCAATAGCAGAAATCCTACTATCGCCAACATTGCAGTAATAGGCACGAATCCTCGTAAGAAATGATCTAAATCAATCGCTTTACGATTAACATAGTCTGCTGTATACAAGATTATCGCGAATTTCATCAACTCCGAAGGCTGAAAATTCACTAGGTAAAGCGGAATCCACCGTTGACTGCCGTTAACCGTGTGCCCAATACCAGGAATCAATACCACTACCAGTAACAGAGCCGCGATCATGAACAAATAACCACTGAATTTTTGCCATAGTGCAATCGGTACTTGAAAAGCAATTAACCCCAATAGCGTGCCTACCGCGAGATAAGCGCTGTGTCGGATCAGATAATGACCTGATTTCTCAGGCCCGAATTGGGCTTCAGCAATCGCAATCGAAGCTGAGTAAATCATGACCAAACCAATGCTTATGAGCAACAATGTCGACCAAATCAATCCTTGATCAAAGTCTCTATCGACTTTGTATGGAATGGATGGATTTTGTGCTTGATAGATCATTATTACTGTCTTGTTGTAGATAGTTGATTGAAGTGCTGCGCAATATTTTTGACAGCAGCCACAAAAACTTCTGCGCGATGAATATAATTGCGAAACATATCTAAACTCGCACATGCGGGGGATAGCAACACCAAATCACCTTTTTGCGCTAATAAGAAGCTTTTTTGCACCGCATCGGGCAAAGTATCAGCAAAATAAAGTGGTACGCCGCATCCTTGCAATGCAGAAGCGATAATTTGGGCATCACGACCCATCAATATCACCGCGCGAGCACCTGTTGAAATAGCTGCTCTCAAATGCAAGAAATTTTGTCCTTTGCCTTCGCCACCGGCGATTACCACAGCATTTCCATTCAAACCAGCCAATGCAGCTATCGTTGAGCCGACATTGGTTGCTTTCGAATCGTCGTAGAAAGTAATGCCATTGATGGTGGCAACTTTTTCCATCCGATGCGGCAAACCGCGAAATTCTTTTAAAGCGGACACAAGCGGTTCAATTTCGATCTCTAAGGCACGGCACATTGCCAAAGCTGCCAAAGCGTTAGCCGCATTATGTAGTCCCACTACTGGCAAATCTGTGCTTTCCATTAAGCGCATATTGCCTTCCGCCAACCAAGTATCGCCATTATCTTCGTAGATCAATCCAAAGTCTTTTGCAGTAAGCGGATTGTCCAAACCGAAAGAAAATTGCTTGCGATCCGGCAATGCCATATCGCATACCATTCGGTCATTTCGATTTAACACTTGTACTCCCCGATTTTGCGTATGCATGAAAATTCGCGCTTTTGCTGCGGCATACTCGGTAATGGTTGCATAACGATCTAAATGATCTTCGCTGATATTGAGCACGGTCGAGATATCTGGATCTAGATAACGCATGGTTTCCAATTGAAAGCTCGATAATTCTAGAACCCAAGCTTGAGGCCAATCATTAGCATCCATTCGCTGCATCAAGGTATCTAATACCGATGGACTGATGTTGCCCGCCACTGCCGTATTCCAACCAGCTTTTTTCAATAGCGCTCCGGTCATCGCGGTCACGGTCGTTTTTCCGTTTGATCCGGTAATAGCAATAATTTTTGGTCTGGATCTTTGATCTTGCTGCAACGCCCAGGCAAACAGATCCATATCACCTACTATCTCCGTGCCACGATGAATCGCTTGTTGCACATGAGGATCTGCCAATGGCACTCCGGGGCTGATGGCAATCAGATCTACGTTATCAAAGATAGCATCGCTAAAAGGACCGGTATGAATCTTTAACCCAGGAAAGTGCATGGCAATGGTTTTCAATCCTGGCGGATCGGCGCGTGTATCGGCAACCCGCACGTTAGCGTTTTGGCGTGCCAACCACTTTACCATCGATAATCCCGTTTCACCGAGCCCCAGAACCAGCACTTTTTTCCCCTGTAAATTCATCGAAGTTTTAGCGTCGATAAGCCAATCAATACCAAGATGAGCGTAATGATCCAGAATCGCACTACGACTTGGTTTTCCTTCCAGCCTTTTAATTCAAAATGATGATGCAACGGAGCCATACGAAATATTCGTTTACCAAACATCTTGAATGAAGCCACTTGCAACATAACCGATAACGCCTCAACCACAAAAACGCCGCCCATGATGACCAACACAATTTCTTGGCGCACAATCACGGTAATGACGCCTAAAGCTGCGCCTAACGCCAGTGCCCCAACATCGCCCATGAATACTTCAGCGGGATAAGCGTTAAACCACAAAAAAGCCAAGCCAGCGCCTGCTAAAGCGCCGCAAAATATTGACAGTTCTCCCGCATTGGGGATATATGGAATGCCTAGATATTTCGCGAAAACGCTATGCCCAGCAACATAAGCAAAAATCCCTAAGGCGCTACTGACCATGACAGTCGGCATGATGGCCAAGCCATCCAGTCCATCGGTTAAATTCACTGCATTGCTCGTTCCTACGATGACAAAGAAAGACAATAGGATGAACCCAACGATTCCAAGCGGAATGGCCACTTCTTTGAAGATCGGCACAATCATTTCAGTCTGTGCCGGTATTTCAGCAGTCAAAGCCAGGTAAGATGTAACGATGATTGCAATAATTGACTGCCAGAGGAGTTTTGTTCTAGCGCGTAACCCTTTGGAATTGCGATGAACGACTTTGCGATAATCATCGATCCAGCCAATAATCCCAAAACCGATCGTGGTAAACAGTACAACCCATATATAGCGATTGGTTAAATCAGCCCACAGCAAAGTGGTTAATGCGATAGCGGTAAGTATCAAAGCGCCGCCCATCGTTGGTGTGCCTGCTTTGATCAAATGCGTTTGCGGACCGTCATCGCGTACCGATTGACCGATCTTGTAAGCGGTGAGCTTACGTATCATCTGTGGTCCGATAATGAAGGAAATAATCAACGCAGTGATTACGGCCAGCATTGCGCGCAACGTAAGATAACTAAACACATTAAAGGCGCGAATGTCTTGAGCTAACCATTGAGACAACGCTAACAGCATGTTGCTCTCCATTGCCATTGCGAAGGCATCTTCAATTCGTTGTCATTGAAAAAATTCATGCGTCATGAACCTCAAGATGTTGAACAACACGTTCCATTTGCATGAACCGCGAACCTTTGATTAATACAACCACATCATCTGCTAATAAATTACGCGCAATATTCAACAAAGCATCTATCGAATCAAAGTGCTGTGCGCCTTTGCCAAATTTTTCCGTTGCATAGGCTGATAACTTACCCAGTGTTAGCAATTGATCAAGCCCGGCGTTCCGTGCATCTTGGCCAATTTTTTGATGCAGATTGATGGCCGCATCCCCCAATTCACCCATATCACCCAACACTAATATTTTTTTTCCGGACGATGCCGCAAGTACCGCCAACGCTGCGCGGACAGAATCGGGATTAGCGTTATACGTATCATCAAGCAGCAAAGCATTATTCAAACCGCGTTTCTGTTGAATTCGGCCTTTGACGCCGGTAAATTTCTCCAAACCTGAAGCTATTGTTACTTTATCAATTTTCAAAGCAACGGCCGCCGCAGCTGCGGCCAACGCGTTGTAAATGTTATGCAAACCTGGAACCTTTAATTGTAGGCCGATCACACCATCTGGCAGTCTTAACTGCAACTGACTGGTTAAAGCGTTCATTTGATAGGTTGCGTTGATTTGCGCTGTTTGCTGTAGACCGAAATCAATCACTGAACGTGCGCCAACGCAATCACGCCACATAGCGTTATAGGGATCATCGGCATTGATGATCGCAACACCTTGTTCGGATAAGCCTTGAAAAATCTCTGCTTTTGCACGTGCAACCGCTTCAACCGAGCCGAGACCTTCGATATGTGCGTTACCGGCATTGGTGATCAACGCCGCATCCGGTTTAACTAGTTTCGTCAAATAGGCAATTTCTCCCACATGATTCATGCCCATTTCAAACACCGCAAACTGATGATCTGCGCGCAACCTCAATAACATCAATGGAACACCAATATCATTATTGAGATTACCTTCGGTGGCGAGTACAGTTTCGATTGACTGATCAGTCGAATTATTGCTTATTTTCGCGGCCTGGCGAAGGATTGAGGCAACCATTTCTTTAACGGTAGTCTTACCATTGCTTCCCGTTATTCCTATTACGGGCAATTTGAATTGATCGCGCCAGAAAGCTGCCAGTTGGCCTAAACTCTTCAACGTATTGTTAACGGAAAGAACAGGAACCTCTGAATTCAATGATTTGAACGCGGTAGTTTCGTTGACGATGGCGGCAACCGCACCTTGTTTGACTGCGCTCGCAACAAATTCTCCGCCATCAAAATTTTTCCCTGATAACGCAATAAACAAGTCTCCTTTTTTCACCGTACGGCTGTCAGTGCTAACCCCAGTGAATAAGACATCTTTTCCATTCCACTCAACATGTAATGCCGATGCGGCTTGTCGAATCGTCATCATTTCAGCACCTGTATTTTTTTACTGACGTCGTGTAACACTTGATGCACCACATCTGCATCGCTAAAAGGAATCTTTTGTCCTTTTATTTCTTGATATTGCTCGTGCCCTTTGCCTGCAATCAAAACAATATCGCTTTGATGGGCATTGACTATGGCTTGATAGATAGCGAGTGCGCGATCTGCTTCAATGTGATAATTATTTCTTGAAACACCGGATGTGATGTCCTTGAGAATGGCGAGCGGATCTTCATTACGCGGATTATCACTGGTGAATATGACGTTATCTGCAAGCCTCGTAGCCACTTCACCGACTAACGCACGCTTACCTTTATCGCGGTTGCCGCCACAACCGACCACGCAGTGCAACGACGGACGATGTCTTTTAGCTTGCCGGCTGGAGCGCAATATTTCAAGCAGCGTGCTCAATACTTTTTCCAGCGCGTCAGGGGTATGTGCGTAATCTACAATAACCGTTGGTTGGCTTTCGCTGGCATATCTTTCCATTCGTCCCGGAATAGCTCGAACGTGCTGCAATGCTTTTGTCGCATCAGATAAATTAATGCCTCTGGCCAATAAAGAGGCTGTGACAGCCAATAAATTGTAAGCATTGAATTTTCCCAAAACGGCTACTTTCAAATGTTCGCAAACGCCTTGGTATTCAATATCCAGTTCGATGCCATTGGTATCCGCTTGAAAATTTGAGCCGAGAACCATTTGTCGACAATCATTTTCCTGGCGAGCATTGTTAGAATGCTTGAAGCCGTAGCCTATAGTTTGTATTGGGGTACTTTTAAGTTGACGCGATAGCTCGACGCCCAACACATCATCTAAATTGATCACAGCGTATTTCAATCCAGGCCAAAAAAACAAACGTGCTTTGGTTGCTGCATAGGTATCCATGTCGCGGTGATAATCGAGATGATCGCGTGATAAATTTGTCAATACCGCGACGGAAAAAGTAGTTCCATTGATACGCTCTTGTGCGATGCCATGCGAAGAAACCTCCATAACCACATCATTGATGTCTTGCTGTACAAAATCGGCAAGTAAATGTTGTAGCACTAACGCATCTGGTGTGGTGTTATCAGTGGATGTAAGATCGCCGTAGATGCCGTTTCCCAATGTTCCCATGACCGCTACTTTTTTATTGAAGTGCAGCATGGCTTGTGCGTACCAGTGGGAAAAGGATGTTTTGCCATTGGTACCAGTTACGCCTACCGTCCATAAATGCTGCGATGGATTTCCGTAAACGTGATTAGCGATCGAACCTGCATTTATTTTTAGCTCAGGGATAGACAAAGATGGAACACGCCATGCGGAATTCCAAGAAAAATCATGCGGGTCCCACAGGATCGAACTGGCACCAGCCGAAATGGCATCGGGAATAAATTTTCTTCCGTCATTTTTTTCTCCCGCATAGGCGACAAAAGTGTCGCCAGGTTTTATTTTACGGCTGTCTGAAACGAGATTAGTAATCGACACGCCAAGCTCGTGTAATCGAGCTAAGTCAAGCAATTTGACGGATTTCTTTTTGGCGGTCATTAGCTATCCTTCTTCATCAATTTCAGGAACGGCTGTAAAATTCACCACATTATTCGCCGGTGCATCGGGCGGAATGTTTAAAATATGCAAAGCGTTTGCCATGACTTTGCTAAAAACCGGCGCAGCGACAGCTCCTCCAAAGTATTGTCCCGCAGAAGGCTCGTCGATCATCACCGCAACAATAAGACGCGGATTAGACGCAGGAGCGTAGCCTACAAAAGTGGAAATGTAATGTTTCTTAGCATATTGGCCGTCGATTAGTTTATGTGCAGTACCGGTTTTTCCGGCGACACGATAACCATTGATTTGAGCTAAAGGGGCTGTGCCACCGGGCTTTGTCGCCATTTCGAGCATCGCGCTCATGGCTTTTGCTGTTTTAGGTGAAATGACGCGATGCCCCATTACCGACATGTCTTGTTTCAAAAGTGAAATCGGCTTTAGTTCGCCGTCAGCGGTGAAAATCGTATAGGCGCGCGCGAGCTGCATGAGACTAGTAGATATGCCGTGCCCATAAGACATCGTCGCTTGTTCGATTGGCTTCCAGGTATTATAAGGTCGCAGTCTTCCATTGACTTCGCCGGGAAATCCCGAATTGGTAGACATGCCAAAACCAGAACGATTAAACATTTCCCACATGGTCTGAGGTTTCAGCGATAGCGCTATCTTTGCGGTTCCGACGTTACTGGATTGTTGAATCACTTGCGCAACATTGATAGTGCCTTTATTGCTGACATCACGAATCGTGCGTCCACCTACTTGCATTGTGCCCGGTGCTGTTTGCATCAGTGTATTGGCATTGATACGGCCTAATTCCATAGCAATCGCGACAGTAAAAGGCTTTAAAGTAGAACCTGGTTCGAATGTGTCGATCAAGGCACGGTTACGAATTCTCTCGTTGGAAATGGTTGATCGGTTATTCGGGTTATAAGTAGGTAAATTGCTGAGCGCTAAAATTTCGCCGGTTTGCGCATCTAACACAATGATACTGCCAGCTTTAGCTTTATTGATTTGTACCGCATGTGCTAACTCATTATGAGCACGATATTGGATGCGACGATCAATCGACAAAATAAGATCACGGCCTTCCTTAGGCATGCGAATTCTTTCGATATCCTCGATAATCCTACCTTTGTTATCCTTGATCACCTTACGACTGCCTAATTCGCCATCCAATACATCCTGCCAGCCGCGTTCAACACCTTCTTGACCTTCATCGTTAATGTCGGTGAATCCTAGTATGTGTGCAGCAAATTCTTTTTCTGGATAATAGCGCTTGGATTCATAGCTGATATAGATACCCGGTATTTTTAAATGAATCGCTTTTTCAGCTAAGTCTGGCACCAATTGACGTTTCAAATAAACAAAACGGCTGTTTTTGCGATTTAACCGCTCGCTTATTTCTTCTGAAGGCATTTCAAGCAAAGTAGATAATTTTTTCAATTCGTCAGAAGTTATTTCCGCTAACTGAGGATCAGCGTAAAGAGAGGCAATGGGAGAGCTAATCGCGAGCACATGGCCATTTCTATCGGTAATCATGCCTCTGTCGGCGTTCATTTCAACTACCCGGCTATAGCGAGATTCCCCTTTTTCTTGCAAAAAATCATGATGCATTCCTTGCAGGAAAGCCGCGCGTGCCATTAGCACAATAAAACCTAATAACAAAACAGACAAAATCAACCTTGAACGCCAAGGCGATAAGGTAATTGGCTTGACTGGGTTATTAATCACGTTTCAATCTCGAGCTTAAACCTGACGGCACTGTGTCTATCGTGACAATTTGTATGGCTGAGGTGGATGGAACGGTCATGTTTAGACGTTCTCGCGCAATTCCTTCAATACGTCCGTGCCTGATCAAAGTGCTTTGTTCGATTTGTAATCTTCCCCATTCGATATCGAGTTTGCGTTCGATTTGCCGCTCATTTTCTAGCGCAATAAATAACTTACGCGCGTTATGCTGCGCAGCGACCACGCCTAACGCCGACACAATTAATAGCAACAAAAAGAAAAGATTGAGTTTGAACAATGTCATCACTCCCATCAGACAAGTTTTTCCGCCACACGCATTACTGCACTTCTTGCCCTAGGATTGCTGTCAATTTCAGTGATTCCAGGGCGTATTTTTCCAATTAACTTTAATTGCTGTTTTCCTAGGCGTTGCAATTCTTCGAGTTTCAGCGGTATTTGCCGAGGTATTGAGGGCGCATGTGCCTGTTGTCGCATAAATTGCTTTACCATCCGATCTTCTAACGAATGAAAACTAATCACCACCAGTCTTCCTCCTATATTCAGCAATTCACTGCATTGCGGCAATGTTAGCGACAGCTCCTCAAGCTCTTGATTGATAAAAATCCGTATCGCCTGAAAAGTGCGCGTCGCCGGGTGCCGCACAATTTCGCGCTGACGCTGACGCGAGCGCACAACCCCTGCGACAATTTCGGCAAGTTCCCGTGTGGTAGTAATAGACTGCCGCGTTCTTGCCACAATAATCGCTCTTGCAATCTGCTGAGCATACCGTTCTTCGCCATATTCTTTAATCACCCATTCCAGTTCATCTTCTTTCACCGTTGCAATCCATTCCGCAGCAGACAGTCCCTTCGTTACATCCATGCGCATATCCAATGGTCCAGTCTCGCGAAAACTGAATCCACGAGAGGCGTCTTCTAGTTGCGGGGAAGACACCCCCAAATCCAGTAATACTCCGTCGATACTTCTAATTCCGATCTGTTGCAATTTCTGCTGCAATTGAGAAAAACTCGCATGTTCAATGCAAAACCGCTTGTCTTGAATCATTTTTCCCACCGATACCGCACTTACATCTTTATCAAAGGCTATTAACTTGCCTTGTTCATCGAGCCTCGACAAAATTAACTGACTATGTCCGCCACGCCCGAATGTTCCATCTATATAGATACCATTTGGTTTAATCGCTAATGCCTCAATCGCCTCATCCAGCAATACCGGAGCATGCATTTATTTCTGGCTTATAACGAAAAACCTTTCAATTCGGGTGGTATATCTCCTCCATCAAAAGTAGTATTGGTGATTCTGAATTTCCATTGCGCAGCATCCCAAAGCTCGAACTTGGCGCCCTGGCCGACCAAAGCGACCTCTTTATTTAATCCCGCGAATTCACGCAATGGCGCTGGAATTAGGATACGTCCAGTGCCGTCCATGTCTACATCACTGGCCATACCTATGATTAATCGTTGAAGGTTTCGGGATCGCTCATCAAGACCCAGGTTATTAAATTTTTGTTCGATGGGTTCCCAGGCAGGCATCGGATAAATCAGAAGGCATTTTGAGGGATCTGCGGTCACAACGACTTTTTCATAGCCAGAGGACAGGATCTCGTCACGGTATTTGGCAGGTATCGCCATCCTGCCTTTCGCATCCAGATTAAGTTGCGCAACACCACGAAACATAACATCCCCTTAGATTTCGGAAGTGAATAAAAACACAAATATCCACATTTCCCCACTAATACCCACTTTAATCAAAAAAAGTGACCTAGTCAAGATATTATTGGGACATTAATCGTATATTCGACAATAACTTAAGCAATCTATCGAAGAATCAAAAATAAATGAAAATATATAAATAAATAAGTAAGATAGAGAGCAATTTGAATGTTTAACGTAAACTTTCTATTTTTACCTTTTGAATAGAATTAATGCGCAAGAACTATGAATGCGAGTGATCTTGATATACTGAAGGCTTTCATTTGTTACTTTGTGTGTAATGACACCCCAATACTGGATGCAAGCAACGGAAGAGTTATCGCAAAATGATCTTATATTGAAGCGATTGATTGAATGTTTTGTAGAAGAAAAATTGGTTTCAGGCGCTTGCGCATTTACCACATTAGCGCGTTCGATTGTCGGTCAGCAGATTTCTGTGAAAGCCGCGGACAGCGTTTGGAAAAGAATAATAAGTTCCTCGCCTAAATTTACACCATCATTTATTCTTCAATCCAATGATGATTTATTGCGGTCTTGTGGTCTATCCGGACAGAAAGTGGTTTATTTGAGGGATCTGGCTCAATATTTCTCACAAACATTAAAGCCTGAACAGGCTTGGAACCAGTTATCAGATCAGGAATTAATCTCGGAGCTCACTCAAATTAAAGGAATTGGTCGATGGACAGCGGAGATGTTTTTAATTTTCCACATGCAGCGACCTGATATTTTTCCGCTGGATGACATCGGATTGCAACGCGCGATCAGTCGTTTTTACAATAACAATCAGCCGGTTGACAAAAAAATGATGAATGCGATAGCCTTGCCTTGGAGACCCTGGCGTACTGTTGCTACCTGGTATTTATGGCGCGCTCTTGATCCATTGCCGGTAGAATATTAATCGATTAAACGTTGCTGTTCTTATTGCCAATAAATGCCGCCAATCCAATGCTTATCTGTTGTTGTTCCTTGCTTCAATGAAGCGCAGGGATTGAACGCCTTATTTGAGCGATTGGAATCTGTTTTAGTACAGTTACCTGATTTCAACTATGAAATTATCTGCATTGACGACGGCAGCCTTGATGACACACTAGAAAAGCTCTGCCAACATGCTGCACGAAATCGAAATATCGTGGTTTTAGAGTTGTCGCGCAACTTTGGCAAAGAAGCTGCTTTAACAGCCGGCATCGATGCTGCACGTGGCGATGCGGTGATTCCGCTTGACGCTGACTTGCAGCATCCGCCAGAGTACATTGTTGAAATGGTTCAACAATGGCAAAAAGGCTATGATGTGGTGTTGGCGCGGCGCGTTTCACGCGATACGGATCATCCGATTCAGCAATACATCACCAATAAATTCTACCGTTTGCATAATCGTATCTCAGAGTGTTTCATTCCTCGAGATGTAGGAGATTTTCGTTTAATGGACCGAAAGGTGGTGGATGCACTGAAAAAACTGCCAGAACGCCGGCGGTTTATGAAAGGCTTATTTGCATGGGTGGGATTTAAACAAACGACGATTGATTTTGTCGTTGAACCGCGTAAAACCGGAAAGACGGCCTTTAATCCCCGCCGTTTATGGCTGCTGGCGTTAGAGGGGATAACCAGTTTTAGTACGGTGCCATTAGCGATATGGGCATATGCCGGATTTACCGTAGCCATTCTATCTCTTATCTATGGTTGCTGGATTATTGTTAAAACATTGGTCTTCGGAATTGATGTACCCGGATATGCTTCGCTCTTAACCGCAATACTTTTTCTTGGCGGCATTCAGCTTATGGGAATTGGCGTTTTGGGTGAATATATTGGACGCATATATAGTGAAAGCAAACAACGGCCCATTTATATCATCCGACAGCGTTACGGAAAGCAAAATAACGATGTTTGATCGTGAAGTAGGGCGACAGTTTATTGGCTTTTCTTTAATCGGAGTCATTAACACGGTCATTCACTTGGTCCTGGTCACCGGTTTGGTAGAGATCTTGTTGATTCACCCCATGCTTGCAAATGCACTGGCTTTTATAGGCGCTAACTTATTTTCATTTTGGGCGAATAGCCGCTGGTCATTCCAAACCGCATTAACGCGTCAGCGTTATACGCGATTTTTTTTGGTATCGTTGATTGGTTTATTCGTTTCCGTATCAGCTATCGCGATAAGTGAGGCTCTAAGATGGCATTATCTTGTTGGTGTTGCAATTTCATTTTGCATCATGCCATTCTTAACTTTCATTACGCATAAATCATGGACCTACCGAAAGTAAGTGTTTATAACTTGAGAACGCTAATTTCAGTAATTGGATAAACCAATTTTACCTAAATACGATTTCTTTCTCGTCTGAAAACCACCAATGCGTTCCATCCTTAACATAAAATTTATATTTCTCTCCAACGGCTGGACGAACTAACCGTTCTTCAAATCGACGAGTTCTTATATAGAAAGCGTGACTCAAAAAATAAACACCAACCTCCAAATGATCTGCACCGGTAATATCCCAACGCAATATTCCTCGATCATAAACCACATCTCCACTAATTGTTGGCGGAGATTCAATTAAATCGCACTGTTCTGTCAGCATTGCGTGTGTGATTATTTGACCATAAGAATTAAATAACAAATTATTACCGCCCTTCCACCGCAATGCTTCAAGACAGTTTGCTGTGACTTTGAAAGGGCGCGAATATTTTTGCTGTAATGCAACAACCATATTGCCTAAAGCATAATCCTCCGGAAGATAAATGGCGTCTGCGGAGGAATAGTTTTCTAAAATTGTTTGTGTAATACGATATACGCTCGAATTTGGAACTCGTTCATCGTAAAGATTGGTTTGGTAAAGTGACCGAGCGAAGCTTGCGACCATGATACTACCGATAATAACAAAGATTACAGGACTCTGAACGAAGCGCCTCGAGCGAGCGAACCCAAGTGTAGCGGTTGCGGCTAATGCAAAATCACTTGCGATAAAAAGACGATCCGCATGAGAATCAGGATAAATGAATCCGTGTGGAGCGGCAAGCGAGGGAGCAGCGAGCATCACTGCTATCATTAGACCCACCAACATGACTGATGGGCTAAGAAAAAAAGCCCCCATAAGCGCTAGAATTAGAAGAATTCGACCACTTAGATACCATTCCAAAAAATTTGGCAGCGCTTCATAAATCGCAATTAATCCGTGAGTAAAATCATTTCCTGCAATTCGACTGCCAAATAACTTCTCTAACATGTATCCTCGATAGGCAAAATAGCCCAGAACAACAATAACGCTTGTAATGAAAATCTTCTTGGCCAAGAATCTATTTTCAAAAAACAAAATAAAGCTGATCGGCAAGATAACAAGCATGATCTCTTTCGACATTAACGCAAGAACCATCAGCATGGTTGCAATCCAATAAAACATCAAACGTTGAGTTTTGTCATAGTAACTTAAAGCAATGAGAGAACTGGTGCCAAAGATACCGCTTAATAAATAATGAGATGTATAGAATCGGTTGAGAACTGTGCCAATTGAAGAAACTGATAGAATCAAGATGCCGAAAAGTAGAATGTAACCATTATCTAGTTTGTAGTGTACTTTTAAAAAAAGAACGCAAGAAAATATCCATAGACCCAATAAAATGGTCATGATATTCAGATAAGCATCTGGGGAAAAGGGAAAGAATTCTTGAATTAAGGTATAAAAAGGTACTGTAAAAGGGGTCAAATGAGCGGCAGAAAGTTGTTGATAAATTTCAGGAACGTAAATGAAGCGATACCAATCAAGCACCGATGAAAGATAAATTATGTATGAATCATCCGATTCGAAATGAGGAAAATCGATCAGCAACCGATAGCACAGCAAAAATAATAAGATAATGAGAAGAGATACAGTAAATTTCATCCCTATCAGTCCAAATAACCATTAAAATTATATTATCCCTTATTTGGCTGATTAATCTGTAAAGTAATGGCTTTGACCTATTTTGATCACAATGCTACGACGCGTATCGATGATAAAGTGCTCGAAGCAATGCTGCCTTATTTACAGCAAGATTTCGGCAATGCGTCTAGTCGGCATGGCTATGGTATCAATGCACGTCGTGCTATCGATAAAGCACGCAAACAAGTAGCAAATGCTGTCGGTGTTCAACCCGTGCAAGTGATTTTTACCAGTGGCGGCTCAGAAGCGAACAATTTATTTATTCGCGGTGCGGCGGATAGTTTAAAACCAGCCAATATTTTTACTAGCGCTATCGAGCATCCCTGTGTATTGAAGCCGGCGCAAGCATTATCGAAACGAACCACTGATCCTTGGAACATGCATACTCTTCCGGTCAACACATCAGGGCAGGTGGATTTAGACGAAGTTGCAAAGCTGATGCGGCAACATAAACCTACACTGGTTTCTGTCATGCTGGCCAACAATGAAACAGGCGTGATTCAAGATGTTGCCGCTATCGCTGAGTTGGCTCGATCACATGGCGCGATGGTGCACACTGATGCGATTCAAGGGTTTGGAAAAATTCCCGTCGATTTTTCCGCGTTGAAAACGCATGCAATGACGTTGTCCGCTCATAAAGTGTATGGTCCGAAAGGGGCTGCAGCGTTGATTGTTGACAAAAGATTATTGCTTCGCCCTTTGATTTATGGCGGTGGACATGAAAGTGGATTGCGCTCTGGGACAGAAAATGTTGCAGCGATTGTCGGATTTGGCGTCGCCAGCGAATTAGCGCAATCTCGCTTGGCTGAAACTGCACAACATGTTTCGCAGTTGCGTGATCATTTGGAAAAAGAGCTGCTAGCGATGGGCGCGGTCATTTTCGGCATGAATGTGCCACGCATACCCAACACCAGTTATTTTGCACTACCCGATATTGAAGGGGATACTTTAGTTGTCAAATTAGATAAAGCAGGATTCGCTGTTGCAGCAGGCGCTGCTTGTTCTAGCATCCATCCAGGCCAGAGTCATGTTTTGGCTGCGATGCAAGTTGATCCGATGCTGGCTCGCTGTGCAATCCGCGTCAGCCTAGGGCATAGCAATACTTTGGCGCAAGTCGACGAGTTTTTGCAAAATACGCAACGCATCGTTGCAGAATTACGTCAAATTAGTAGCATTACCGTTTAAAATAGCGCAATAACCAATTTGCTACTGCTATAACATCCAAAAATCGATGAAAGCCATTATCCTCAGCGCTGGTCAAGGGCGGCGACTATTGCCACTGACCGAAAATACGCCGAAATGCTTGTTGACTGTCGCGGACAAACCCGTCTTAGCTTGGCAGATTGATGCACTGCAACGTGCGGGTATCGATGAAATCACTATCGTGGCGGGTTTTCAAATCGCCTTAATCGAGACTTTGAGAAACGAGCGTTACCAAAATCATAACATCAATATCTTGTTTAACCCTTTTTATGAAGTAGCAGACAATTTAGCCAGTTGTTGGATTGCTCGTCATGTAATGGATCGTGATTTTTTACTGCTTAATGGCGACACTTTGATCGAGCCCGCGCTGTTGACAAAGGTCTTGAATTCCAAAACCTCGCCCATTACACTGAGCGTAGATTTTAAAGATCAATATGATGCCGATGATATGAAAGTACAGCTGGATGCGGATGGTTGGGTGAAGCAAGTCAGCAAAATTGTTCCATCGCATCAGGTGAATGCTGAATCGATCGGCTTAACGTATTTTCGTGGAGACGGTCCACGAATCTTCAGCGAGGCTATTGAATCAGCGCTTCGTCATCCTGCTGAGCTTAAGTCATGGTATTTATCGATCATCGATGCTTTAGCAAAGCGGCATTTAGTTAATTCCTGCTCGATTCAAGGACACCGCTGGTGCGAAATCGATTTTATTGAAGATTTGTCGAGGGCGGGCATGATGTTTCAACAATCCAGTTGAATAATGAATCAAAACGTTACAGAAGTTCGGGTTTTTAACGCCACCATGCAAAAATTTGGTGCGCCGCACACTATCATCAAACAGTATCAACACTGGTCAGTCTTGTTACGTCCAGCCCAAGCGACATTGGGCGCATTGATATTGGCGGCACACGAGCCTGTTACAGCATTCTCTGAATTAAGTTCTTCAAGTTTCAATGAGTTACGCGAAATCACCAAGCAGCTCGAAGCGGCATTGGCAAAAGCTTTTCAGTATGACAAGATTAACTACCTGATGTTGATGATGGTTGATCCAGATGTGCACTTCCATGTCATTCCACGTTATGCGCAGAGCAAAACATTTTCCAACATGGATTTTGTCGATGCAGGCTGGCCGGCTATGCCAGATTTGAAACAAGTCAATTTGACTGACGCCACTCAAAATGACTTGATTATGCAGCATATCCAGAAGTGTTGGCATTAGATTAAAAAATACGAGCAGCCAGTGAGCGAACAACAAACTCCTTACACCAAAGAATTTCCGCTACGAGAGGCTCATCATTTAGTACGCGACTTGATGACGCCTAACCCTTGGATTTATTGGGTGGATTTTATTTTCCATATCGTATTGGGATGGACAGCTTTTTTCACGGCGTTGCTATCGCCATTGTTTTCACTGTGGCAAATTGGGGGATTTATCATTGCCGTCCTGGCATTATACCGTTCCGCAGTATTTGTACACGAACTTGCACATTTGAAAAAGGGAAGTTTCAAAAATTTTCGTTTGATTTGGAATGCGATTTGCGGCATTCCTTTTATGATTCCTTCCTTTATGTATGATGGCGTCCATAATGATCATCATAAACCCGATGTCTATGGAACTAGCGCGGACGGTGAATACCTACCTTTTGCAGTGCGCAAACCAATAGAAATGATTGGCTATGTATTGTTTTCTTTTTTGATACCCATTTTGCTAGCTTTTCGTTTTTTGATACTGACACCCTTGTCTTATCTAATTCCGCCGCTGAGGAAAATAGTTTGGGAGAGGGCTTCGTCATTGACCATCGATCCGACCTATCGGCGCGCCGAGAATGCCATTCGCAATGATTTAAATTGGCGTCAACAAGAATTGGCAACGTCATTGTTTGTCGCTTTGGTTGTGTTATTGGTGTTCTTCGATATTATCCCTTACTCGCTTTTGCTGCTCTGGTATTTGGTTGCAGTAACGGTATTCATGCTAAATTCACTACGCACGCTGGCGGCACATGCGTATCGCAATCCTGGTGATCAGAAAATGACTTTGGCAGAACAATACCTTGATTCCATTAACATACCCGGAAATTTCTTGCTGACCCCTCTATGGGCGCCGGTCGGATTGCGTTATCATGCCACTCACCATCTTTTTATGAGCATGCCCTATCATAATTTGGGAACTGCGCAACGCCGATTGGTCACGGGCTTAACTGACAATACCCAATACATAAAGACCGTTCGCAATGGTTTATGGGATGCATTACAACAAATTTGGCGTGAATCTTCCGCCGCTAATAACAGGACACACTACAATAATGACTGAAAATTCTACCAGTACTGCGCTGACGGTAACCAAATCCACCGAGCTTAAAACCAAAAAGCTGATTTTACTTCGGCATGGCGAGAGTCTGTCGAATCAACAAAAAAAATTTACCGGCTGGAGTGATGCTCCACTCACTGCAAAAGGTGAGAGGGAAGCTGTTCACGCGGCTGAGATACTAGCAAAATCCGGTTATCAATTTGATGTTTGTTTTACTTCCGTATTGCAGCGCGCGATCGTTACCGCGCAAATCGTATTGGCGGTCATGGAACAAGCAAATCGTCCTGTTTATCAGCACTGGCGCTTGAATGAACGGCATTATGGCGCCTTAGAAGATCTCGGGCGTTTAGGTGCGGTTACAAAATTCGGTGTTTGGCCAGTGCTAGGGTGCCAAATGCAGTTTGACGCAGAGCCTCCGAGTTTAAACAAGCATGACGTTCGTTTTCCTGGTAACAATCCCAATTATGCCGATATCGATAAAAATATTTTGCCAATGGGGGAAAGTATGAAGCAAACCGTTGCCCGTATTGAGCCGTATTGGAAAAATATTCTGCAATCTTCATTAAAAAACAATCAGTGTGTTCTCGTCGTCGCGCATCGAAATTCTTTGCGAGCGTTGATGATGTTGATGGATAACTTAACGCACGTTCAAGTCATGAAATCCAGATTAGCGACAGGTCGGCCACTGGTCTATGAATTGGATGAGAATCTCAAACCGTTACGGCATTATTACGCTGACAAAAAGAATTGATTGATACCGTCAGCAGGGTTTTAGTTAAACCGGTTACTACTTGATATTCCAAGCCAGTACGGCTGTGCATACTTTTTTGTATCCGATCCTATCATGACGGATTATCAGCTTTTTGCCACTACGCCAAAAGCGATGGAAGATATTTTGGCCAACGAACTCAAGGCGCTTGGTGCAAAAAATGTAAAACAAAAAATGGCCGGGGTGGCATTTGAAGGCGATTTAAAGCTTGCTTATCAATCGTGCTTGTGGCTTCGCACGGCCAGTCGTGTCTTGTTATTGTTGGATACTTTCGAAGTAAAATCGCAGCAAGATTTATACGCTGGTGTGCAACGTACCGACTGGTCAAAACATTTGAATGCCGATGATAGTCTAGCCGTTTCATTCAATAGCAAAAATAATTCAGCCATTACACATTCGCATTTTGGTGCGCTCAAGGTCAAAGATGCCATCGTTGATCAAATGCGCAGTCAGTTTGGTACCCGTCCCGATATCGATACCGAACGACCTAGCATTCGCGTCAATGTCTATTTGCATAACGAGATAGCGCAACTCAGTTTGGATTTATCGGGTGAAAGCTTGCACAAACGCGGCTATCGCGCTACGCAAGTGATTGCTCCCATAAAAGAAAGTTTAGCTGCGGCGATGCTGTTACGAGTTGGCTGGCCTACTATGGCAGCACAAGGCAAATCTTTATTAGATCCTATGTGTGGCTCGGGTACCTTATTAACAGAGGGGGCTTTGATTGCAGGTGACATTGCGCCAGGTCTGCAACGCGATTATTTTGGTTTTCTAGGCTGGAAGTCGCATGACGAAGCTCTTTGGCAAGCGTTACTCGATGAAGCACGACAACGACGTGATATTGGCATGGATAAACTTCCCGTAATGGTAGGTTTTGATCAAGATCGCCGTACTGTCACAGCGGCCTTGCAACATATTGAAAATCTTGGATTGCAAAGCAAGATCCATATTGAAAAACGAGATATTTCAGAAGCATCTGCGGCGGAAAGCTGGCCGAAAGGTTTGCTCATTTGTAATCCACCCTATGGCGAACGCTTAGGCGATGAAGCACAGACTACAACGCTTTATCGTACTTTTGGCGAGGTATTAAAGCAACAATTCACGGGTTGGCAAGCAGCTATCATTATCGGTGATCCAGAGTTAGGTTTTCGTTTAGGAGTTCGTTCGCAAAAACCAATCACCATGTTTAATGGCGCATTGGAATGCAAATTGCTCCGACTCGACATCGATGAAAAAAGCTTTTTCGAACCCAAGGCAAAATCTCAGCAAGAGCGTATCGAGCAAGTGAATCTACATTCGCAAACAACGATGGCGGATAGCCAAGTCGAAATGTTTGCTAACCGGTTACGCAAAAATCTAAAAAAATTAGCTTCTTGGATTAAAAAAAACCACATTCATTGCTATCGCTTATACGATGCGGATTTACCGGAGTATGCGGTCGCCATAGATGTCTATCAAGGTGAAAAAACTTGGGTGAATGTACAAGAATACGAACCGCCTAAATCGATTGATTCCATTAAGGCGACTCATCGCTTGGCAGGTGTTCTGAGTGAAATAAGCAAAGTTTTGGAAATACCATCGCAACAAATCTATCTAAAAATCCGCCGCAAACAAAAGAACACCGAACAATACGAAAAAATCAGCGATTCGCGTCATTTTCATATCGTTGAAGAGAATGGTTGCAAATTTTGGGTTAATTTTGAAGATTATCTCGATACGGGGCTATTTCTGGATCACCGGCCGATGCGTTTGCTGATTCAGCAGCAAGCCAAAGACAAGCGCTTTTTGAACTTATTTGCCTACACGGGGACTGCATCGGTGCATGCAGTCATGGGGGGTGCGCATTCGACGGTTACTATCGATATGTCAAACACTTATCTAGACTGGGCAAAACGTAATTTTACACTCAATAACATTACAACTGGGAATCACCAATTCATACGTGCCGATTGTTTAGAATGGCTCTATGACCAAGCGCATGCGCAGCAAAAACCGCAGTTTGATCTGATTTTTCTTGATCCTCCCACTTTTTCCAATTCCAAGAAAATGGAGGAATTGTTTGATATTCAACGTGATCACGTTCAACTGATACGCAATGCTGTTGCATTACTATCGATTGATCAAGACGGAATAAAAGAAAAAATGGGAATTCTTTATTTTTCGACGAATTCCCGCCGTTTCAAAATGGATAGTGAGGCTTTATCGGATCTATCCATTGAGAATATCAGTGCGACGACAATATCCGAGGACTTTAAACGCGACGCCAAAATTCACGCTTGCTGGAAGATAACTTATAAATAACTTGGATAGAGTTGGTTTTTGCGAAAATGGACGCAGTTATTGTCATGTAAAACTACCATTTTCTTAACTGAGTTTCCACCTTTTTTGATCCAGCGTGCTTCAACATCGACACCGGATTGTGCCATATCAATAACCTACATCGCTTTCTCGACCTCGATTTAATCATCGCGCTTCCCCATCACTGACCAACTTCACAAGCTGGTTTGGTTTTAGGTTTGCGTGAACTCTGCGTAATGCTCGCGTCAACGTGACAATCCCCTTTAACGGTGATGTTGTAAGTCTGGATTTGCTGGTTGATTTCCGCAAATAACCCATCCCATACTTTTACAACCGTCAATCGCGTTCTAAATCGTGATAGCACAGAATGATCCGGCACATCATCTTCAAACGACAATCCCAGAAACCGTATCACGTGGAGATTCGAGTTCGCCATGTCTTCCACCGATTCATCGCTTAGACCACCGTTCCAAATCCCGACCAATAGCATTTTAAACAACAGCAACCCCGAATACGCCGGACGTCCCGCAGCATCGCAAACCGGTGCATAATGCACTGCGATTGCTTTCTCTATCGAGTTACAGTCAATTAAATGATTTAAAATGTAATTATATCAACTGATCCATAAATTGGGATGAAACCATGCAAAGATTTCCTCTTGTATTTCAAAAAAATATATGTATAATGATAATCATTCTCATTAATAATTAAGATAAATCATGAATTCTTTACATATTTCTCAAATAAATCACGAAAATCTCAATTCTTATCAACAAGAGTATATTGGTACTAGAAAAATTTTGGACAGTGAATGGTTGTTTAATAATGGCGACGTCGTATTGATACGACATAAAGGAGAACAGTATTCCTTACGTCGGACTCGCGGTGGAAAGTTGATCCTGAATAAATAGCACGTAGATTTATGGTTCAAATCAGGTATATCATTAAAGGAGTTGTACTCATTTATACATGCATAGTATGTTTTTGCTTTGTAAAAATTGTTAATCTATGCAAAATGAATGTTTTTGCTTAAACGCTATACCTGTCAGGAGATAACAATGAAGGGTGATAAAGAGATAATCCGCCATTTAAACCAACAATTACTGCACGAATTAACTGCGATTAATCAGTATTTTTTACATGCCCGCATGTATAAAAACTGGGGATTTAATAGCCTAGGGAAACATGAGTTTGAAGAATCATGCGAAGAAATGAAACACGCAGACAAATTGATTGAACGAATTCTTTTTTTGGAAGGATTACCTAATCTACAGGATCTGGGCAAATTGTTGATCGGCGAAAACGCTCAGGAATGTGTTGCATGTGACTTGAAACTCGAAATTACTGCTAGAGAATCATTGTTAAAAGCTATAGCGGCTTGTGAAAAAGCAAAGGATTTTGTTTCACGCGAATTGTTTGAACACATATTAGATGATACCGAAGAGCATATCGATTGGTTAGAAACACAACTAGACGTTATGCAGAAAGTCGGTATTCCCAATTGGTTACAAAGTCAGATGTAAGATTTTCAGATGCTGCTGGAGTTCTCTTCCTTCTCTAGCAGCTTATTTAGCCAGCCAACCTATTTCCTCCCGGGTAAGCGAGCCAATCTTTTTTACTGCATTCATATGCAGGAGGAATGATCATGAAATTGCTAAAAAAGCTCGCGTTTATCAATCAAACCGGAATCAGCGCCACACCTACTTTTGAAGATTCCGAGCATACATTATTAGATAGCACTCTGGCTTTTCTTATCGGAAAATTAGAAAGCGTTTTTCTGACCCTAAAAAAAGAAAAATCTCGGTATCAACAATTATATAGATCTGGACTAACCTCAAAACTTCAAAATCAAAAAAGCAAGAAAGCTGCGAATTACTACAATAATAATCGTAATTGGGCGCCTATTATTAAAGCAAAAAACAACATCCAACCTAATGCTACAAATGGACACACAAACACCAAAAAATTGAATTTATTTGGGAAATCTGTTCTATGTGTTGGTGGCCAACTTAAGTTGTACCCTCAATACGGCCAGCTCATTGAAGCACTGGGTGGTCAGTTTATGGCATTTCACAACAACGCTAATGACACCTCTTTTAAGCATTTACTGCAACTTTTACAAAAAGCCGATATGATTATCTGCCCAGTGGATTGCGTAGACCATGAGGCATTTTTGCTTGTTAAAAAGTATTGCGAATCTTTCGATAAGTTATGCGTTTTACTCGATCGGTCATCCATTGCCACTTTCCAGCAAGGGATTCATGCGCTAACATGCGTGGCAACAGAAACTGAGGTATTTTCTTGAATTTACCGAGTAGTTATCCATCCTTTAAAGAAAACTTATTTGATGTAAAAATGATGCGCCAATGCTTTAGAAAAATCTTAACCCTCTCATTTTTCAGCTTCACGATATTATGTTCACTCTCAGTGCAAGCATCCGTTCGAGAATACTGGATCGCTGCTGAAAAAGTAACTTGGAATTACGCTCCTTCCAATAAAAACTTGATTCATCCCGATGATAGCTTAGATGTTTGGGGAAAAACCTTAAACTATACCAAATACCGCTATATCGGCTACTCCGACGGAAGTTACTCAAAACCGCTACCACAACCAGAGTGGATGGGCATCCTTGGTCCACAGCTACGCGCCGCAGTTGGAGATACGCTTAAAGTTCATTTTCTCAATAAAACAGACCGTCCCGTTTCTATGCACCCACACGGCTTGAAATATGATAAAGATAATGAAGGTGCGGATGGGGGTAAAGGTGGCAGTATTGCTCCTGGTAAAAGTTTTACTTATACCTGGGTGGTTGATGAAGATGCAGGCCCTGGACCAAAGGATTTGTCATCCGTGGTATGGTTGTATCATTCGCATGTGATGGCAGAAGACGAAACGAATCTCGGCTTGATTGGCACGATTGTTGTGACACTTGCAAACAAAATTCGTTCGACGGCCAACCCAACGCCCCGAGACGTAGATCACGAATTTACCGCTTTATTTATGATTTTTAATGAAGAAAATGATGAAGAAAGCGGTATGAAACATACCATCAACGGACGCATTTTTGGCAATCTTTCTGGCTATGAAACAATCATTGGCAAACGTGTTCGCTGGCACCTCGTTGCGCTGGGCAACGAAACGGATAATCATACCGTTCATTGGCATGGACAAACGGTGCTTAATCAAGGCCGGCGAACGGATGTGATTGAAATTCTGCCTGCGAGCATGATATCAGTCGACATGACACCTCGATCCGCAGGTGATTGGTTGTTTCACTGCCATGTAGATGACCACATGATCGCCGGAATGGCTACTCGATGGCAGGTTATGCAAGCAAAAAAATAAAACACGCTGCTGTTTTTAGCGTTATGATCAACTATTCTAACTCTCGTTTACAGATTTTCACCAAGGAGAATGTATGTCTAAAAAAATCACCAAACCTGTTTCGATTGTATTAGGTACCGCCCTCGCCTCCACTCTGACAGTAGGTAGTTTGTCAGCCAACGCTGAAGCAAACAATAGCAATCCTTTTGCCATGAAAGAATTATCTGGCGGCTATATGCAATTAGCACAAGCAGACACTGCAGAAAAACCCGCATCTGATAGCCAGCATGACAATAAAAAACCTGGTCAAGAAGGTAAATGTGGCGAAGGCAAATGCGGTAACAAAGGCGAAATGAAAAAAAATATGGAAGGAAAGTGTGGTGAAAAGAAATCGGAGAAAGAAGGTAAGTGTGGTGAAGGCAAATGCGGCAGCAATAAAAAATAATTCATTCAAATATCGCGTTGCACAATAAAGATTTTCCTGTTTATGGCGCAGGATTGGGGCTTCGGCGAGCGTTCATACGCTCGCTTTCCGAATATGCTACCAATCAAGTTAATTTCTGGGAAATTGCACCGGAAAATTGGATTGGTGTCGGCGGTTATTTTGGCAAAAAACTCCGTGCGTTAACTGAACAGCACCCCTTTATTTGTCACGGTTTGTCTCTATCGATTGGCGGCCCTACGCCAATCGATCAAGCTTTTTTACAAAAATTAAAAAAATTCCTACATCAACACAATATTCGCTACTACAGTGAACATTTGAGCTATTGCAGCGATGATGGACATTTGTATGATCTGATGCCGATCCCGTTTACCGAGCAAGCAGTCAGTTATGTTGCCAATCGAATTAAACAAGTCCAAGACCATCTTGAACGACGTATCGCAATCGAAAATGTTTCGTATTACGCAGCACCCGGCCAAGAAATGGAAGAAATCGATTTCCTAAATGCTGTGCTGCAACAAGCAGATTGTGATTTATTACTTGATGTCAATAATATTTATGTCAATAGCATCAATCACAATTACGATGCCAAAGCTTTTTTACAGCAATTACCTATCGAGCGCGTTGGTTATATCCATATCGCCGGACATTACAACGAAGCTGACGATCTGATTATCGATACGCACGGTGCCGATGTGATTGATCCGGTCTGGCAGTTATTGGACATTGCTTACGAACGTTTCGGCGTCACTCCTACGCTACTGGAGCGGGATTTTAATTTTCCACCATTGCCAGAATTGCTGAATGAAATTGATATCATTCATACCAAACAATCGCACTGGCAGGAATGCAATCGTGGCCTCCACCAACGACAAGAATAATTGCTGCGATTTCATTGCGCTGCAATATACTTTCGCAGCCCATATCCGCGATCCTGAAAAAAATCCTCGCCCCCAAGATGTAGAACCGCGACGCATGAAAATCTACAACGATTTGTTTTATAACAATGTTGAAGATTTCATCGCCAACACTTATCCGGTGCTACGGCAAATCTTATCAAACCAACATTGGCACGCATTGATACGCGATTACTTTGCCAATCATAGAGCACGCACGCCACTTTTCCCCGAAATGCCACGAGAGTTTCTCAAATATTTGCAATATGAACGTCAAGCTCACCCTGATGATCCGCCTTTTCTGCAAGAACTCGCTCATTACGAGTGGATTGAACTAGCAATCTCAACGTTAGATACAGAAATTGATGCAAAACAATTTGATTCTGAAGGAGATATATTAAAAGGCATACCCGTAATTTCACCGCTCGCTTGGACACTCAGCTATCGTTTTCCTGTACATCAAATCAGCGTTGATTTTCAACCACAGAAACCTAATGAAACTCCCATTCACATCATCGTTTTTTGTGACGGCGATTTTAACGTTCGCTTCATGGAAATTAACCATGTCACTGCTCGTTTAATGACGTTATTGACGAATAATACGGAGAAAACCGGGGAAGAATTGCTGCAACAAATTATTGCGGAATTGAATTACCCAAATTCTGATGAAGTCATGCAAAGGGGTATAGAAATTCTCAATAATTTAAAAAAACATCAAATTATTCTTGGAATCCAACGCCATCAGTAAATAGCATCCAAAAATTCTTCGACAGTCTGTCCCTGCATTTGTGAATTTTTTGTGAATTTACAACACCTACACAAAAAATTCACAAATGCATTTCCAACAATTATCGATGGTATCTATTTGTTATAAAAGATAATTAATTTATTTTTTGTCAAACTGAATACGATTCGCAGTTCAAATCACCATTTAACCACAATATAAAAGATGTTATGGTTATGCCTGATCGATCATTACATTGAAGTTTATTAACAAACGACTTTAGCCACTAACTGGTAGAGAAATTTTCGATCAGGCTTCAATCAAATACTGATTCCTTCGATTAACTTTTTAGTAATTTAAGCGCGCATGACAACACATAATCAAAAATCGACTTTAGTCGATAACACCACACAAAACAGTCCAAACAACAGTCTTCATTTGGAGAAACTAGGTTCGGCCGCTTTTCAATCACAATATTTAGTACGCGATCTGCAAGGAGGCATCATCACCGGAGCCATGGCCATTCCTCTGTCGGCTGGCATCGCGATGATGTCACATTATCCGATCAAAGTTGCATTAGCCACGGTAGTTTTTGCTTGTTTCATTGGTTGGATCAATGCTTGGATTAAACCAGGAAATTATATTGGTGCGCCAGGAGTTGCTGCAGGTCTGGCCCCTGTTCTAGCCATGGGCGTTGCAAGCTTTGGCATGGAAAATATGGCTTTTGCTATTTTCTTGACCGCCTTCATTCAAGCAATTATTTGGAAATATAATCTACAAAAATATATTTTAGTAGCCGTTCCAAGCTATATGATTGAAGGTCTACTAGCGGGTGTAGGCTTAAAAATCGCACTCAACTTTTTCGCCATGACCTATGAATTACCTAAGGATTCCGTATCTGTTGAATTCTGGAATCTTGCTCGTATTCAAATGGTAATGATATCGCTCGGAGGATTTGCGCTATTTTTATATTTGTTTAGTAAATATCAGGCAAAACAACCAGCCGTACCTTATTTTGCATTAATTATAGCGGGCGTAGTCATTGCGCAATTCTTCCCGATGCCTATGTTATACGTGGAAGATGTTCCACTCTCATTGGCATTGCCTATTCCTCATTTTGAAGATGCATTTACTTGGCTTCATGTCATCGGTTTCGCGCTAATGCTGGCGATCATCGATGTGATAGAACAGGTTATGAGTAATGCCGCGATTGAAAAAATCGATCCATTGAAACGCAAGTGCGACACGAATAACAGTTTGCTTGCTATTTGGATCTCCAATATGGGAGCAAGTTTTTTTGGCGGCATGACTAATTTGGATGGCTTAGCAAAAAGTACTACCAATAAATTAGCAGGCGCTTACACTAAGTTTTCCGTGTTAGTTATTGGTGTTGTTATTCTATTTTTTGTATTAAATACACAATATTTAGAGTACCTTCCTAAGTTCTCTTTAGCTATCATCATGATTTTTACCGGCTGGAAAATGATTGCTGGATTATTGCATGTTGCTCACGAAGGTCAATATGCGTTGATGCTAGCGGTATTTTGTGCACTAGCTGTATATAAATTGGGAATTTTTGAAGGACTTTTGCTAGCAATGATTTTGCATGGCTTGGTTAACTATGTCGTATTTCGACATACTGAAAACATGAAAACTTTGCAAATTATAAAAAGGTATTTCGAACGTTTTTCTGGCAGTGGCGGGGTCGATTAAAAACACCCCCCAAAGCTTGTTTATCGCAATTATCTCTCGGTAAATACCCCCTCGTTGATTCTCTCTATAACGAGGGGGTATTTATACGGTTGCAATCGGGACTGTCCTTGCCAATAACGGAGAAAACATAGGACAAGCGGCCACTTTTTCCGACTGGCAGTTTTTAGGTGATTAGGGCTTCGCAGTTTTCCCCCAAGAATCGCGCAAAGTTACAGCACGATTAAACACTGGCTTCGTTGCGGTCATGTCATATCTATCCGCAATAAAATAACCGTTGCGTTCAAATTGAAAGCGTTCTTCCGGTTTTGCGTCTAGCAGAGCCTGCTCAACATAACTGGCAACAATCTTCTTAGAATCAGGATTCAAAGATTTTTTGTAATCTTTATCGCCACTGTCTGGATAGGGATCAGTAAACAGGCGATCGTATAAGCGAATCTCAGCCTTTTGCGCATATTTCTCAGAGAGCCAATGAATATTCCCTTTTACTTTGCGGCTTTCGGCACCTGGGGTGCCACTTTTAGTTTGTGGATCATAGATACAGTGAATGGCTGCAACTTTACCTTGCGCGTTTTTTTCCACATCAACACATTTGACGATAAAAGCATAACGTAATCGTACTTCCGCGCCAGGTGACAAACGGAAATATCCTTTGCTGGGTACTTCCATGAAGTCGCTTTGTTCTATGTACAGTACCTTAGAAAAAGGTATGACGCGCTTGCCCCAATCGGGATATTGCGGATGATTCGGTGCAAAGCAATCTTCTTCTTTATCGCTCGGATAATTATCAATGATCAACTTCAACGGCTCGAGAATGGCGATACGCCTTGGTGCCGTTTCATTCAAATCTTCGCGTAGGCAATCTTCCAACACAGTCATGTCAATCCAGGAATCCGCTTTGCTGACACCAATTCGTTCGGCGAACGACTGTATCGAACGCGGGGTATATCCGCGTCGGCGAACGCCAGCAAGCGTGCTTAAACGAGGGTCATCCCAACCATCAACCAATTCGTTGGATACTAACTCAATCAACTTGCGTTTGCTCATCACGGTATAAGTTAAATTAAGCCTGGCAAATTCGATTTGTTGCGGATGACAATGGAGCTTATCAGTCAGCTGATCCAGAACCCAGTCATACAAGGGTCGGTGATCCTCAAACTCTAGTGTACACAAAGAATGGGTAATTTTTTCCAACGCATCGGAAATGCAGTGTGTGTAATCGTACATCGGATAAATGCACCATTGATCACCGGTACGCTGATGGTGTATATGACGGATCCGGTAAATGACCGGGTCGCGCATATTGATGTTAGGTGAAGTCATGTCGATCTTTGCGCGCAAAACGTATTTTCCATCGGGAAATTCTCCCGCTTTCATGCGCCGAAACAAATCTAAACTTTCCGCGGAAGATCGATTGCGGTACGGACTATTTTTGCCCGGATTGGTTAGTGTGCCACGGTATTCGCGAATTTCTTCACTGGACAGTTCTTCCACATAAGCTTTGTCTTCAGTAATTAGATATTCAGCAAATTCATAGAGCTGATCAAAATAATCGGAGGAATAATAAAGATGCTTGCCCCAATCAAAACCCAGCCATGAGACATTATCGCAAATAGCATCCACATATTCCTGCGCTTCTTTTTCAGGATTGGTATCATCAAAGCGCAAATGGCATACACCACCATAATCTTTGGCAATGCCAAAATTTAAGCAAATACTTTTAGCGTGACCAATGTGCAAATAACCATTCGGTTCCGGTGGAAAGCGTGTTTCGACGCGACCATTCCATTTACCCGAACAGTTATCATTATCAATAATTGTGCGAATGAAGTTTGAAGGGGCTGCGGAGATTGATTCAACAGTAGCATTATTCGATGGTTCTTTCAAAATTGCGCTCTCTAGAGATAGTGAATAGTGACAAATTAATAACAAATTAAGAACGGGTGGCCAACTCAATCGCGTAATGATTCGTTATCACTTATTTTTTGTGATTATAGCGATGATTCAAAGGTTCGCTCAAACTTGACTTTTAAATCCTTGTGACTTAGAATTTCCGGCTCTTTTCGAATATGCAGGACAGGTTTTTGTGAAAACATTTTCAGCTAAGCCCCATGAAGTAAATCATGATTGGTATGTTATTGATGCGACTGATAAAGTATTAGGTCGCCTCGCCTCAGTTATTGCGCATCGCTTGCGTGGAAAACATAAGCCAATTTACACACCTCATGTTGATACGGGTGATTATATCATTGTGATCAATGCCGATAAGTTGCGTGTTACCGGCAATAAAATGGACGATAAAATTTATTATCGTCACACCGGTTATCCAGGCGGAATTTATGCGACAACTTTTAGAAAAATGCACGCAAAATTTCCTACGCGCCCTCTTCAAAAAGCAGTTAAGGGAATGTTGCCTAAAGGTCCATTGGGATTCGCAATGATAAAAAAACTTAAAATTTATGCAGGTGATGAACATCCTCATTCTGCACAACAACCCAAATCACTTGAGGTCAGAGCTTAAAATTTATGGCTACTCAACAATATAATTACGGAACAGGTCGGCGTAAAAGCGCGGTTGCACGTGTTTTTATCAAAGCTGGAAAAGGTCAAATCGTTATCAACGACAAACCTCTGGATGTTTTCTTTTCGCGCGAAACTGGTCGCATGATCGTTAAACAGCCGCTCGAATTAACGAATCATTTGAATACTTTTGACATTACAGTCAATATTCGTGGAGGCGGAGAATCGGGTCAAGCAGGTGCCGTTCGCCATGGCATTACTCGTGCATTGATTAATTATGATGAAACTTTAAAACCCATGCTCAGCAAAGCAGGTCTAGTAACTCGCGATGCTCGTGAAGTGGAGAGAAAAAAAGTTGGGTTACGTAAGGCGCGTCGTCGCAAACAGTTCTCCAAACGATAATTTTACTATTAGTCATAAAAAAGCCGCCTTTTTATACTGGCGGCTTTTTTATTTGCTAGTTAATATATAGCCAACAAATTTCAGGAGCTGTGATGATTAAAGTCGGCATTGTGGGTGGGACAGGATATACAGGCGTAGAGCTGTTGCGTTTATTGGCACAGCATCCCAAAGTAAAGATCAAGGCGATTACCTCACGTAGTGAAGCGGGAATGGATGTTTCGGATATGTTTACCAATCTTCGCGGACGAATTGATTTGAAGTTTAGTGATCCTGCTGATGCAAAACTGAATAAATGCGACGTGGTATTTTTTGCCACCCCGAATGGCATTGCCATGCAACAAGTAGAATCACTACTGCAAGAAGATGTTAAAGTAATAGACTTGGCCGCAGATTTTCGGATCAAGGATGTGGCTGAATGGGAAAAATGGTATGGCATGAAACATGCGTGCCCTCATTTATTGTCTGAAGCGGTATATGGATTACCGGAAATTAATCGCAAACAAGTCAAAAAAGCACGTTTAATTGCTAATCCCGGGTGTTATCCAACTGCTGTTCAGTTAGGTTTTTTGCCGCTCATAGAATCTGAAGCAGTTGATATCAATTATCTTATTGCAGACGTTAAGTCAGGTGTATCGGGCGCGGGCCGCAAGGCAGAAGTACATACGCTACTCGCGGAAGCATCGGATAATTTCAAAGCCTATGGCGTGGCAGGACATCGTCACTTACCCGAAATCAGACAAGGCCTTTCGATTGTTGCCAAAAAAACCGTAGGACTTACTTTTGTACCTCATCTCGTGCCTATGATCAGGGGTATTCATGCAACACTCTATGCGCGGCTAACTAAAAAAATTGATTTACAAGAGTTATACGAAAGACGTTATGAGAAAGAAGCTTTTGTCGATGTGCTTCCAGCAGGGAAACACCCGGAAACTCGTTCTGTACGGGGCTCAAATTTGTGTCGTATTGCCGTACATCAACCTCAAAATAGCGATACCGCGGTCATTCTTTCGGTAACGGATAATTTGGTAAAAGGCGCAGCGGGACAAGCAATACAGAATATGAATATCCTGTTTGGACTGCCTGAAACAATGGGTATCGACCAGATTGCATTGCTACCCTGATTTTACTGACTTATCGCAATGCAATTGACTGGCCTAAGCTCAAATGAAGCGAATTTTTCCTAAGAATACGCCTTTTTTTTCGTCACGGGTTGTCGTACGATCTTATCCGTCTTGGAGATATCGTATTGTAGTGATCTTGATTTCTTGTCTGGTGCTTTTTTCACTTGCTTGGGGAATGTTTGAGGCAGGAAAGCAATCACGGAATGGTTTGGCGGAGGATTTTACTGAAGAAAAGTTTGATCATAATCTGTTGTCATATGATCCTGCTGTTTGCCGGCAAACAAAACGACAACAGCTTTGCACCGAAATGGGTGAATTGATTCATCAAGTACAAATTCACAACACGGCTAATGAAAATCTATTAAAGCAAATCAAAACACTGACTTATGAAAATGATCAGTTGAAAGAAAAAATGATATTCTTTCAGCACCTTATGTCTGGAAATTCAAAAAATGGTATTTCAATTTATCAATTTCAATTAAAAGAAACAGAAACACCAGGCAAGTATCGCTACGCCCTAACTTTGACTCAAGGGGGAAAAAGACCGAGTGATTTTAAAGGCAGAGTCAGATTGTACGTCACTTTGTCTCAGAACGTAGAAACAAAAACTGTACCGATAGTAACTCGGGATTCAAAGGTAGATTTTCCAATTGATTTCAGATTTCTTTATCGGCTCGAAGACAGCTTTAAAATACCTGAAGGCATTTCGGTAAAAAATATACAAGTTCAAATTTATGAAAATAATGATAGCAAGGCATTGTTGACGCAAACCGCGCAACCAATCTTATAATGAGGCAACTATGTTTGGTAATAAAAAGAATAAACCACATAATCATATCGATACATTAATTGGCGCTAATACAAATGTAAAGGGAGACATTCACTTTCGCGGAGGGTTAAGAGTGGATGGCCATGTAACAGGCGATGTTATCGCACCCGATAATGAATCAAGCACGTTGGTACTGAGTAGCGAAGGGCGCATTGATGGCGCAATTAAAGTCACTCACGTCATTGTCAACGGTAAAGTTTCTGGTCCGATATACGCACAAAGTTATCTCGAACTGCAGGAAAAATCCCAGGTTTTTGGTGATGTTCATTACGGCACAATAGAAATTCACCTGGGGGCTTTAGTAGAAGGAAAAATGGTTCATTTGGAAAATAATGATACACAACTATCAGAAAAATCCGTTCCGCTGATTTCTTCGGAGCCAGAAAACAAATAAATGCACTTTTACTTTTAGTAGTGAATCAGAACATTAAAGTTGTTCGCAATACTCATTTTAGGAATTAGACATACCATGAATACTGAACAGGAAACAGCTCTGCAATTTACCGATAATGCTGCCGCCAAAGTAAAAGAATTAATCGCAGAAGAAGGCAATCAGAATCTTAATCTTAGAGTTTTCGTCAACGGGGGTGGGTGTTCAGGTTTTCAGTATGGTTTTACTTTCGACGAATCAATTAATGAAGATGACATGGTGATGGAAAAAGATGGCGTCAAATTATTAGTCGATTCGATGAGCTTTCAATACTTGATTGGTGCCGAGATTGATTATCAGGAGAATTTGAAAGGAGCACAATTTGTCATTAAGAATCCTGGCGCATCCAGTACTTGTGGTTGCGGATCTTCATTTTCTGTTTAATGTGTAGTCTTGAGGTTATCACGTGTAAGAAAACCCAAGGTTGTTTACACTGAAATAGGAAATTTGTGTTATTTGCAATAAGTCCCTTGTAGTCTCGATCTGTACTCTATGAGTGGATATCCTGATCTGATTGTGTCATTATGCTGTAGGTTTTGTGTGCAGGATTAGGATTAAATTTTAAAATGTTCAAGGAACAAGGGGTATGGGTGATCGAGAAGTCGATCAACAATTAGTTGAAAGAGTTCAAAACGGAGATAAGCAGGCATTTGATTTACTCGTTATTAAATATCAACGTAAATTAGCGCGGTTATTATCGCATTTTATTCGCGATGCGGCTGAAGTCGAGGATGTGACTCAAGAGGCTTTTATTAAAGCTTATCGGGCGTTACCTTCGTTTCGCGGAGATAGCGCTTTTTATACTTGGTTATATCGAATTGGTATTAATACGGCGAAGAATTTTCTAGTGTCGCAAGGGCGTAAGGTGCAAATCCTTGAAGGAGTAGATGGTGAAGACGCTGAAGATTTTGAAGACAATAGCTTATTGAAAGAAGTAAATACACCTGAGAGTGAACTAATAAGTAAACAAATTGCTCAAACAGTAAGTAAATCACTTGATTCGTTGCCTGAAGAGCTACGCTCGGCGATTGTACTGCGAGAAATCGATGGTTTAAGCTATGAAGAAATTGCTAATATTATGGATTGTCCGATAGGCACGGTGCGTTCTCGTATTTTTCGTGCGCGTGAAGCAATAGCGGAACAATTACGTCCTTTATTGGGTACTAGTAAAGATAGGAGGTGGTAATTTTGAAAAATGAAGTATCAGCCCTGATGGATGGGGAAATAGAAAGCGAAGATGTTTCTCGCATTCTTGAAATGATCAATAAGAATAATGAACTCAAATATCAGTGGGGAACTTATCATCTTATTAGTGATGCGTTACGACAGTCATCTCAGCTTTCAGTAGATCTCTCTCCTCATATAGCGGCTAAGCTTCAAAATGAGCCAGTCATTTTTGCACCAAACATATCTCATTCATTTAAAAAACAGAAACGTAAGATCGCCATGCTTGCGGTTGCCGCATCAGTGGTATTGGGTGTTTCTGTCGTGGTTGGTTTAAGTCAGTACTTTCAAGAGCCTAAACAACAAATTTTGGCTGAGAGTAAAAAGCAAGGTAATGAATATCATGCTGTTCCAATGACCGTTTCCACGCAACCACAATCGCAATCGATAAAGAACTATCCTCTTGTTTTTGAACAAGATGATTTTTCATTTTTACACGGTGAAGCTAGGCCTGCTTATGTAAGGTCTTATGAAAAAAATTCTAATATGCAATATATTGAGTATCGTAAAAGCGAAAGCGCTGATGACTGATTGTTTGTCTATGCTATCAATTCGTTAATTGATAGCATAGATTTACTTGGTTATTGGTTATAAAAGCGTAGACTTGGTTTTTTATTTTTGCATTCATAGTAGAGTTTTGAGTGTTTACTGGTTCAATTTATCCTTCCTCATTTACGGTCCGTAATTATTCAATAATTTTTATTTTAGAGATCAGTTTAGTTTCTTTTATATATTCATGTTATTTTGCTATAAATTTATTAGGGGTCAATAGTTTTTTGATTCATTTTCAACAGGTTTATGAACATAAGAAAGGTTGTTTGTGATGATTTCTGATTTTGAATGTAAAAATAAGGTTGGAATAGCAATGTTAAGATGCCTATTGTGTCTTTTATTTTTAGGATCGAATGTAACTCAAGCGCAGCTTAACCAACTACCTGATTTTACGGGTTTAGTGGAAAAATATGGTGCTGCGGTGGTCAATATTAGCGCTACTCAGAATGTCAATGATGTCAGCGATCAGATGCTTCCAGAAATACCTGGAATTCCTGAAGATTCCCCTTTTTACGATTTTTTTAAGCGCCATATGCAACCTTTTTCTGCGCCAAGAAAATCCGAACCCAGATCTTTAGGATCAGGGTTTATTATCAGTTCCGATGGTTATATTTTAACGAATGCGCATGTTGTTGAGACTGCGGATGAAGTTACTGTTAAATTGAATGATAAACGTGAATTTGTCGCTGAAATAATTGGCACGGATCGGAAAACAGATATTGCACTGATTAAAATATCGGCCACCGATTTGCCAAAAGTGATACAAGGCAATCCTGATAATCTGAAGGTTGGTGAATGGGTTGTGGCAATTGGTTCTCCTTTCGGTTTTGAACATAGCGTGACAGCCGGTATCGTCAGTGCTAAAGGTCGTTCATTGGCGCAGGAAAACTATGTTCCATTTATCCAAACGGATGTGGCCATTAATCCTGGAAATTCAGGCGGTCCGTTGTTTAATATGCGCGGCGAAGTTGTCGGTATAAATTCGCAAATTTACAGCAGAACAGGTGGATTCATGGGGTTGTCGTTTGCGATCCCCATTAATGTTGCAACCGAAATTGCAGATCAATTAAAAACCAGCGGAAAAGTCAATCGTGGAAGAATTGGTGTCATGATTCAAGAGGTTACGAAAGATCTCGCTGAATCTTTCGGTTTGTCAAATAACAATGGCGCATTGGTTGTCTCAGTCGAGAAAGGCGGTCCTGCGGATCGCGCTGGCATCAGAGCACGTGACATTATTTTGAAGTTCGATGATAAAACTATCGCTACCTCAGCGGATTTGCCTCGTATCGTCGGTAATACCAAACCTAATTCGAAAACGGCCGTTGAGATTTGGCGCGATGGTTCGATAAAAACTGTGAAAGTGGAAGTCGGTGAAACACCTGTCGATGATGTGGCTGACAACCGCAAACAGAAACAAAAGAATAAAAAAGCAAGTACGACGAATCGTCTTGGATTAGCTCTCAGCGAACTCACCTCACAGCAGAAAAAACAACTGGATGTCGCGAATGGTCTGTTAGTCGAAGGTATGCAGCCAGGTATAGCAAGCCGTTCAGGAATTCGCGTTGGCGACGTCATTCTCGGTTTTAATAGTAAAGACGTAAAAAGTGTTGATCATTTCAACGAGCTCCTCAATCAAGTTCAGAATGGCAAAAATATCGCCTTGCTGGTTAAAAGAGGAGAGGCTATCAATTTCATTACAATGAAATTAAATGACGATCTCAATAAAAAATGATTCTGCTGCTTTGCAGCCCGAAAAATTTATCGTTTATGGTCGGGCTGATTGTCATTTATGTCAGCAAATGATACTTGCCCTGGAAAAATTGCCTGAGCAAGTATCATTGGATTATCAAGTCATTGATATTGATACCGACCCCGAATTGGTAACACTTTATGGAGAAAAAATTCCTGTGTTGGTGTCTCCAACGAAGGAAGTTATTTGTTATCATTTCTTTAAATTTTCCGCATTAGATGATTATCTTGGCAAAATTCGCTAGAATGCTGCCTTCTTATTGAATAGCACTCAGAAAAAACAGTTCCCTTCTGATTGAAGGCTTCACATTTAATTTTGGATTTGTTCCACAAATAGAAGGATTGTTCTTTATATACAATGCACTGATGCAACACATCCGTAATTTTTCTATTATCGCTCATATTGATCACGGCAAATCGACGCTTGCTGATCGTATTATCCATTTGTGCGGCGGTTTGTCCGATCGAGAAATGGAAGAACAGGTACTGGATTCGATGGATTTGGAGCGAGAAAGAGGCATTACGATCAAAGCACAAACCGCAGCTCTGCAATACAAAGCTCGAGATGGCAATACCTATTTATTGAATTTAATCGATACACCAGGACATGTTGATTTTTCTTACGAGGTTTCGCGCTCTTTAGCCGCGTGTGAAGGCGCGCTGTTGGTGGTCGATGCATCCCAAGGTGTGGAAGCGCAAACAGTTGCCAATTGCTATACCGCCATTGAGCAAGGCGTTGAAGTTATTCCAGTACTCAATAAAATTGATTTGCCAGCGGCCGATCCTGAGCGGGTTATCCAAAATATTGAAGAAGTCATTGGTATTGATGCACAAGATGCCGTCAGAATCAGCGCTAAAACTGGCCAAGGTGTTGCTGATGTTTTAGAAACGCTGATTGCTAAAATTCCACAACCCAAGGGTGATATCAATGCGCCATTAAAAGCGCTGATTATTGACTCGTGGTTTGATAATTATGTCGGTGTTGTTGTGCTGGTTCGAGTGATCGATGGTATTGTAAAACCTGGTGATAAAATATTGCTGATGGCAAGTCACACAGTACATTTGTGTGAGCAAGTGGGTGTTTTTGTACCGAAATCATCGTTTAGAAATTCACTCAGTGCGGGTGAGGTAGGTTTTATCATTTCTGGAATTAAAGAACTGAATGCGGCAAAAGTTGGTGATACGGTTACGTTACAGAATCGCCCTGCCGAATCTCCATTGCAAGGTTTTAAAGAAATTAAACCGCAGGTTTTCGCGGGATTATATCCAGTTGAGTCTAATCAATATGATGCTTTGCGCTCGGCCTTGGAGAAATTAAAGCTCAATGATTCTTCATTGCATTTCGAACCTGAAGTATCACAAGCGTTAGGCTTTGGTTTTCGTTGCGGATTCTTGGGCTTATTGCACATGGATATCGTGCAAGAGCGGCTCGAAAGAGAATACGACATGGATTTAATTACTACCGCGCCCACGGTGGTTTATGAACTGTTGCTGCGCGATGGTAGCTTGATTGAAATTGAAAATCCATCCAAAATTCCTGATCTCTCTAAAATTGCCGAGATTCGTGAACCCATTATTACCTCAACCATACTCGTTCCGGAGGAATATGTCGGTGTGGTGATTACCTTGTGTGTCAGCAAACGTGGTCATCAAATGAATATGCAGTATCTCGGTAAGCAGGTAATGTTGACATACGAAATGCCACTCAACGAGGTCGTGATGGATTTTTTCGATCGCTTGAAATCAGTTAGCCGTGGTTATGCTTCGTTGGACTATGAATTTAAAGAATTTCGAGCTTCAGACTTAGTAAAACTGGATGTATTGATTAATGGTGATAAAGTTGATGCGCTTTCATTGATCATTCATAGAAGCAGTAGTCAATACAGAGGGCGCGAGTTGGTGAAAAAAATGCGTGAATTGATACCGAGGCAAATGTTTGACATCGCAGTGCAAGCCGCAGTAGGCGCACACATTATTGCTAGAGAAACGGTAAAAGCATTGCGCAAGAATGTATTGGCAAAATGTTATGGCGGTGATATAACGCGCAAACGCAAGCTATTAGAAAAGCAAAAAGCAGGTAAAAAAAGAATGAAGCGGGTTGGCAATGTTGAGGTTCCACAAGAAGCATTTTTGGCAATATTGCAGGTTGATAACAAATGATGAAAATACGGGAACGCTATATGGGGTTTGAATTCGATTCAACGAATAATCATGCTTCGTCGATCGATTATTTTAATAGTGATTATTTAAAGGAAACTCGATGAATTTTCCTTTAATTTTATTCGTTTTACTGTTGTTGACCGGGAGTATCTGGTTATTGGATATTTTCTTCTTAAAAAAACGACGCGCTGCTGAGCAAGATGAACCTTGGTGGGTGGAATATCCGAAAAGCTTTTTCCCTATCATTCTAATCGTATTCACATTGCGCTCGTTTATCATGGAGCCTTTCAAAATACCTTCTGGATCGATGATTCCGACTTTATTGGTCGGCGATTTCATTTTAGTTAACAAATATACCTATGGCCTGCGTTTGCCGGTAATCAATCAAAAAATTTTGGATATCAACGAACCAAAACGTGGCGATGTTTTGGTTTTCCGTTATCCTGAAGATCCGTCGATTGATTATATTAAGAGAGTGGTAGGTGTTCCCGGCGATATCATTACCTATCATAACAAGCGACTCACTATTAACGGCGAAGCGATCAAAACAGAATACGAAGACGATTACAAATACGTTGAATCGGGTTTCGGTTATATCTATTCAGATCGTTTTTCAGAGCATTTAGGGGATGAGCAACATTTTATTTTGATCAATCAAGATACGCACGGCGTGCAGTATTCGAATATAAGACAATTTCCTTTCCGCGATAATTGCAAATATGATCGGGCCGGATTTACATGCGAAGTTCCTGCGGGGAATTATTTTGCTTTGGGAGATAATCGCGATAGCAGCAGTGACAGCCGATATTGGGGATTTATTCCAGAAGAAAATATTGTTGGCAAAGCTTTTTTGATTTGGTGGAATTTTAATGATTTAGGTCGTATTGGGTTATCTATTAAATAGATTCTTGGGAGGGACTATGCAGTTAACGACGATACAGCAGCAAAAAGGCTTTAGTCTATCTGGTTTATTAGTAGCTTCATTTTTCCTGATTATGCTGGCTGTGCTGGGCATGAAATTAGCGCCTGTTTATCTCGAGTATTCCTCCATTAAAAAAAATTTAGAGGCCACAGCAAAAGAAGCCTCTTCGCAAGAAACTGATATCAACCAAATAAAGATGGCTTTTGCAAAACGCGCTCAAATCGATAATATCAAATCCATTACTGCGCAAGATATTAAAGTCAAAAAAGAAAATGGCCGGGTTATTCTGAGTACTCAGTACGTCAAACAAATACCTTTAGTATCTAACATTTCTCTGCATATCGATTTTGATGTAACCAGTGACTGATGACTAAGTTTCTGCATTGGTATTCATAGTTTGTCATGCAAGCCAATGCCCGTTTGCAGTTATTGCACGCATTATGTGATCGTCTCGGATATTCTTTTAAACGATCGGAGTTGTTGATTCAAGCGATTACGCATCGAAGCCATAGTGCTTCACATAACGAACGTCTCGAATTTTTGGGTGATGCGGTTTTAAATTGCATTATTGCTGATATGCTGTACAAGCATTTTCATGATCTACCAGAAGGACAACTATCGAGAATTCGCGCCAACTTTGTCAATCAACATGCTCTTGCGGAGCTAGCGCTTAAATTGCAATTGAACGGAGTAATTCGCTTGGGTGAAGGGGAAATTAAAAGCGGTGGACATAACCGGCCGTCGATTCTTGCCGATGCGTTAGAAGCGATTATTGGTGCAATTTTCCTCGATAGCGATTTTGCTCGGGCTGAAGAAATTGTTGAAGTTCTTTATCAACCATTGATGCACACTATTGACGTTCATGTACAAAGAAAAGACCCGAAAACGTTATTACAAGAATTTTTACAAAGTAGAAAATTAACACCTCCTGAATACGTAGTGATTAATACGACAGGACAAGCGCACCAGCAAAAATTCCAAGTGGAATGTATTGTTCCAAAATTTGGTTTGCGGACGGTAGGTGAAGGTACCAGCCGCCGCAACGCAGAACAAGAAGCAGCTAAACGTGCCTACGAAAATCTCTCGACATCACAACTTAATGAATAATATGTTTACCCGGGTACTGGATTATCTTTCAAAGATGGCTTTATTGTGACTGTAAACGAAGACTTTCGCACCGGCCATATTGCAATCGTTGGGCGGCCCAATGTCGGTAAATCGACTTTGCTGAACCAATTGTTACAACAAAAAATCAGCATCACTTCTAGAAAAGCGCAAACGACACGTTTTCAGATCAATGGCATCCTAACGGAATCGAATGCGCAATACATTTTTATTGATACCCCTGGATTTCAAACGCAATTTGTCAGTCGCTTGAATTCAGTGATGAATCGTGTTGTGAAGCAAAATATGCACGGTGTCGACGTCATATTGTTTGTTATAGAAGCGATGGTGTTTGATCAGCGCGATATCACGGTCATGCATGAATTGCCTAAAGATATTCCGGTCATTCTGGTGATTAATAAGCTGGATCAATTAACCGACAAAAATCATTTGTTGCCATTCATTCAAAGCCTGTCGGGCGAATTTAATTTCGCAGCGATCGTGCCAATCAGTGCGGTACATCGAACACAACTTAGCGAGCTTCTTGCTGCCGTGCGGAATTATTTGCCAATTTCTCAACCGCTATACGGCAGTGATGAAATCACTGATCGGAGTCAACATTTTATTGCCAGTGAATTCATCCGTGAAAAGATTTTTCGCTTCACTGGAGAGGAATTGCCCTATTCGACCGCGATCATGATTGATCAATTTGTCGACGAGGAGAAATTAATCCGCATTCATGCCACAATATTTGTTGGAAAAAGTAACCAAAAAGCGATTATTATTGGAAAAAATGGTGAAAAACTCAAACAAATTGCAACAGAAGCTCGCCAGGATATGGAATCCCTTTTTGGAAAAAAAGTATTTTTGCAGGTTTGGGTTAAAGTTAAGAAAGATTGGGCTAACAATGACTCTATTTTAAAAAACTTAGGGCATGAATAACTACAAATCGCAACCTCATCGTTGTAATTGCACAGGGAACATAAAAAAATGATCGAATTAGGGGTCAATATCGATCACGTTGCAACGTTACGGCAGGCACGTAAAACAACTTATCCTGATCCAGTGGAAGCAGCAATGATTGCAGAAGCTGCGGGCGCTGATGCGATTACACTGCATTTGCGGGAAGACAGGCGGCATATTCAAGACAAAGATGTAGAAATCTTACGTGAATGTCTGACAACGCGAATGAACTTAGAAAGTGCGGTTACGGATGAAATGATTGCGATTGCGCTTAGGATAAGACCGCATGATATTTGTTTAGTGCCTGAGAGACGCGAGGAATTGACCACTGAAGGAGGATTGGACGTTATTCGGCATTTTGATCAAATCAAGCGGGTATGTCATCGACTCGCGGATGCCGGAGTTCGTGTGTCGCTGTTTATTAATGCGGATGAATATCAAATAGATGCGGCCGCTCGAGCGGGCGCGCCGGTTATCGAGATCCATACGGGCAGCTATGCCGATGCGACAACAATCGATCAACAACAGCAACATCTATCACAAATCCAAACAGCCGTCAGGCAAGGTATTAATCTTGGTTTAAAAGTGAATGCAGGACATGGCTTACATTATGAGAATGTGCAGCAGATTGCTGGTATTACCGATATTTCTGAATTGAATATCGGTCACGCAATCGTTGGACGGGCGATTTTTGTTGGTTTTTCGCAAGCCGTAAAAGAAATGAAGCAACTAATGCTAAAGGCTCGGTCATGATCTATGGTATAGGTACTGATATCGTCGAGTCATCTCGGATTGCGCAATCGTTAGAACGCTTTGGAGAACGTTTTGCACGAAGAATTCTAACCGACTCAGAGTTTTCGGAATATTACGTGAGTACGAAGCGCGTGTCGTTTCTAGCCAGCCGTTTTGCAGCAAAAGAAGCATTATCCAAAGCAATCGGAACGGGATTGCGCCATCCGGTTAATCTAAATTATATAACCATCACGCATGATGATTTAGGTAAACCTTTTTTTCAATTTCATCCCGATCTCGATCAATTGATCACTAATAAAGGAATTACCCGGCTTCACCTTTCCATTAGTGACGAAATTAATATGGTGTGCGCTTTCGTCGTGCTGGAGCAGTAATCGTGTCGGTGTCGCTTCCATTAGGTCCCGTCATGCTTGATGTTGCGGGTACTGAATTAACGCAAACCGATATCGATAGACTTTTGCATCCATTAACTGGCGGTGTAATCCTTTTTTCACGAAATTTTTCTAATGCACGTCAGTTGTCACAGCTAACACAACAAATACACGCGCTGAGAGTTCCCAAGTTACTAATCGCAGTGGACCATGAAGGCGGCCGAGTACAACGTTTCCAGCAAGGTTTTACTAGATTACCGGCAATGCGCGAATTAGGTAAAATCTGGGATAAAGAACCGCGACATGCGTACCATTTAGCGACTCAAGTCGGTTATGTGTTGTCGTCCGAGCTGAATGCTTGTGGAGTTGATTTTAGTTTTACTCCGGTATTGGATATCGATCATGGCATGAGTAGCGTAATCGGTGACCGTTCTTTCCATCGCGATCCTGATGCAGTTTCAAATTTGGCGCACCACATCATGCTCGGCCTTAAAAAAGGCGGTATGTTAGCAGTTGCCAAGCATTTTCCGGGTCATGGTTATATTCAAGCCGATTCTCATTGTCAAACCTGTGTCGATGATCGCTCCTTTGAAGATATTGAATTGGCCGATTTAATTCCATTCGAACGGATGATCGATCATGGCATCGCTGGAATAATGGCAGCACATGTTGTTTATCCCAAAATCGACGCAAAACCGGCGGGTTTCTCTAGTGTTTGGTTGCAAAAAATCTTGCGTACCGAACTACAATTCGAAGGATGTATTTTTACGGATGATTTAAGCATGCGAGGCGCAGCCGTTAAGTATTGTGAAACCATGCTGCAACGTGCTCAAGCAGCGCTTGCCGCAGGTTGCGATATGATTCTAGTATGTAATAATGCTGAAGGCGCTGATGAAGTTCTGCATGGATTAGAATGGACTATTTCAGCGACGAGTACGTCGCGATTGGCTCGCATGCATGCTAAAAATCATTTTGGTTCTTTGATGAAACTGCGCGAACAACATGATTATGTACAAGCGATACGAGAAATCAGTGCGATAGGATGCAAGAATGAAGAGCTTCCCTTGTGAATGAATATTTTTTAGTGGAAATTTTGTAAGGCTTCGATGAATTATGTCTGAGATTTTTGATGTGGCGGTTATTGGCGCAGGTCCGGGTGGTTATGTTGCGGCGATTCGGTGTGCGCAATTAGGATTAAATACAGTATGTATTGATGAATGGAAAAATCAAAAAGGAAAACCGAGTCTCGGTGGAACTTGTTTGAATGTTGGCTGCATTCCATCCAAAGCACTGCTGGAATCTTCAGAAAATTACTTTGAGTTAAAGCATAAATTTTCCGCGCACGGTATCAGTTGTGACAATGCTGCGGTGGATGTGCCAACAATGGTGGCGCGTAAAGATAAGATTGTTACGACTTTTACTGTAGGTATCGCATCGTTATTTAAGAAAAATAAAATCAAATCAATACACGGCAGAGGTACATTGCAAAAACGTACTGCACCTTCTGAGGCGTGGAAAATTGTCGTGGTCGATGCAGGAAACGAGCAAATCTTGCAAGCAAAGCATGTCATTATCGCTACGGGTTCAGTGCCAAGACAGTTACCGTTTGCACCTATCGACAATGATAAAATTCTCGACAATATCGGCGCATTGTCTTTAACTGAAATACCGAAACGTTTAGGTGTCATTGGTGCTGGTGTCATTGGTCTTGAAATGGGTAGTGTATGGCGCAGATTAGGCGCCGAAGTAACGATTCTTGAAGCTCTGCCTGAATTCATGATGGCGGCGGACGAACAAATTGCCAAAGAAGCTAACAGTATCTTTTCCAAAGAACTTGGATTACAGATGCATATGGGTGTCACAATAGAATCCGTCAAAACTACAAAAAGCAAGGTGACCATTCGCTATGCAGATGCAGATAAAAAAAAGCAAACACTCGAAGTTGAAAAATTGATCGTAGCGATCGGACGAATTCCGAATACGACAGGACTTGGAATTGACAAAAATGGTCTCGCTGTCGACGAACGAGGATTGATTACGGTGGATGCATATTGCCGAACTAATTTGTCGAATGTCTATGCGGTCGGTGATGTGGTACGAGGACCGATGTTGGCGCATAAGGCATCCGAAGAAGGTGTCGCAGTGGCAGAAATGATTGCGCACATAGAAAAAGGCCAGCAAGTCGAACAATCTCAATCGATTGATTTTAACGTGATACCTTGGATTATATATACTTCACCTGAAATTGCTTGGGTTGGAAAAAATGAAAAAGAACTGAAGGCCGCAGGCATAGCCTATAAAGTTGGTCAATTTCCTTTCATGGCGAATGGCAGAGCACGCTCGATCGGTGATGCGTCTGGATTTATTAAAGTATTAGCGGATGAAAAAAGAGACCGTGTGCTAGGAATCCATATGATTGGCCCAAATGTTTCCGAACTCATTTCGGAAGCGGTCATGGCAATGAAATTTTCAGCCAGTAGCGAAGATATTGCTGCAATTGTTCATGCGCATCCAACTTTGTCAGAAGTGTTACATGAAGCTGCATTGGGAGTGGATGGGCGCGCGTTGCATATTTAGTTGGTGTTAGACTGGTAAGTTGATCCAGTTTTTTCTTCACGCTATTCAATTTCAATTGTGATTTCCTGTGATCTTGCCACGGGGTTGTTTATTTGAGCACACACACTTTTTCCCGGAAAACTTTCTTAAGACCTCTGTATAACTGCATAAATTTGTTGTGCTTAATGAGAAAAATATCCAAATGACAGTAGTTGCACTTCATTTTGGTAGAAAGTAAAGTCTTTTTCCTTTTTTTAAGGAAATTTTCCCCCTTATGTGTCAATCAGCATTGAAAACTGTCCAGTCATCAGCGTTGAAAATTGTCCACCTGTTTTAGTTGGTTAATCGGATTTTATACATTGTTTTCGATGCTTGAAACGGTAAGAATCATTACCGGTTTCC
>JAJHPK010000091.1 GCA_020890945.1 Nitrosomonas sp. | reverse complement strand
GAATTTTTGTGCTAACTGAACCGGAATACAGTAATTTTTCAATCGATTATCACCGTGTTTGACAATTGAGCCAGCTTTCAGTACATTCAAAACTTATGGAAAAGGTGGTTTATTTTTCCTATACCCTCGAGCAGATCGAGCAAACGCTTTTCCTCACGCTCGGTCTGCACAATGCGGGCTTTCTGCTCGGCGAGTTGCGCCTTTGCTTGCGCCAAGGCATTTTGGTAGGGAACGGGATCAATCAGAAACATCGGCTGGCCCGCTTTTACCGCGGCGCCCTCATCGTACAGGCGTCTGAGCAGAATGCCGCCCACCCTCGGCCGTATCTCGACTTCCTTGGCACCTTCGGTTTGCGCAACCGCTTCGGCGCTGATTGGCACGCTGGTAGGCTGCACCTCGATCATACTGACAGGAAGAGCCGTGCCGCCAGCAGGCAACCCGGCAGCCTGATCATTTTTGCCGCACGCCATCAACGCCATGCTTATAATCAGTGCAAGGGATAATTTTGGGCCCATAACCAGTAGTAAATCGTGAACTTTATTCTTGGAATTGACATCTGCCATTTTTTATTTAACTCCAGCGCCTCGCTGATCTGGCGTGTTAAGTGTTTGGTCGGGCTGCCCATTAGCCAGCTCTGCCGGGTCTGACCATCAGAACAAGCTCGGCGACAAGCGCGTACCAACGCTCACATGTTCCTGCTGAACCACCGTGCAAATCGCAGCACTCATCGCTGCTTCGAATTGCGTGAGTGCAGCGGCGATCAAAGTACGGATAGCCCGGTTGTGCACGATCAATAACCGATGCTCGTACAACCATCGCCTGGCACGAACAAGGGGTCTGGGGAGCAATGGAACAGTGAACCGACTTAGGGGGATCAGCTGAGTTCTTGGGCGAGTCCGATGAGAAGCCCTTCAGGCCCGCGGATGTAGCAGAGCCGATACGCGTCTTTATACTGCACTACTCCGCCTAAGAGCTGCACGCCGCGCTTGCGGAGCCTTTTCTTGCCTCACCTTTATAATCAGTAAGCATGCCAAGTACGATGACAACAACACCCATGGCGATATAAAAATTTCTCGCGATATCTTCATTGGCAAAGCCAAAGATAAAGGGTAAAGCAATGAGGGAAGGTCCGACCAGGCGCTCAATCCAACCATGAATGGCAAATGGAATTAGCCTGAATATGCCAAAGGGAAAATCAGAAGTCAGCGTTACTATCAAATGGACTGCAGCCAGACTATAAGCCAGCATGGCCGGCAACTGACTTAATCCTAATAACGCAGGCGCGAGTAAAAAAATAACGACCGTCAGAAAATCAAAATACCCGTGTATACGTGGTGAAATTACTTTCATGATATTCCCCTGTATTAAGTTGTGGTCACTCCATAGTCACCACGTTCAGTACATTAATACGGTTCTATCACTTAGGTCTGTTATCTAAAAAACACTGTCTTAAATTAATGTTTGATGTGGCAAGGGGCTATCTTGCAATTAATGATTGAAACTGTGAAATTACTTGATTTCAAGCTTGATCTGCTTTAGGAAAACCGGACCAGACAGGAAGTGAGTTTTTTCGGCAAACTTGACCTTAAAGGAGGGCTGTTGCCATGAAAAAGAAGCGGTTTTCAGTAGAGCAGATCGTAGCGGTATTGAAGCAATGCCGGTGGCCGATCTGATCCGGCAGGTGGGGATATTCGGAACAGACGTTTTGCCGCTGGAAGAAGCAGGTACGTGGGGATGCAGTCCGGATCAGGTGCGAGAGCTCAAGCAACTGCAGGAAGAGAATGGACGGCTCAAGAAGCTGGTTGCCGAGCTGAGCCTGGACAAGGCAATTCTGCAGGACGTTGCATCAAAAAAGTGGCCCGGCCCGCGCTGAGACGTGCCTGCCGAATTTGCACACCGGGCGAGCCTTCCAAGCCCTACCCCGTTTAGCCAACGCCGAAAACTAACTCTCGGAATGGTCCTGAAAACCCAAGCGGATCAAGCTAATCAAGTATTCACACGGATTATGGTTGCATAAAATCAACCACTTCTAAGCAAATTTGGAATTTGTCGGTTAATCGCCACATCGATAATTAGCGAAGAGCACTTAATGCCGCATCATTTATACAAATCTGGTCACGTGTATAGCCAAGCATTCCACGGTTCCTGAAATCATTCAAAATGGTGCTTACCACCGAACGACTTGCTCCAACCAAATCTGCCACTTCCTGTTGAGTTAAATGAATTTCCAATGCATACCCATGAGTACATCCTATTCCAAACATCTCAGCTAATTCTAATAAAGTAGCTATAACACGCATTTCAACGGGTTGTGTCAGGGTAGTGCGTAGCTTACGCTCGACCTTCTGTTTTCGGGTATATATGTTCTCAAAAACATACCATGCCAGTTCTGGTTGATGAGCCATCATGGCCTTGAAATCGTTGCATGCTATGCTATAGAAATTAACTTCACCCAGTGCTTGAGCAGTTTCTTCTACTTCTTGGGGGATAGAATTATTCTGCAAACAACCAATGACGTCCCCCTTCTCAAAAAGAGCAAGAGTAATTTCAATCCCCTTCTCTGTTAAATGAGAGAGCTTGCCGATACCACTTTTTATCCAGAACAAATCGGAACACCGATCACCCTGGTGGTAAAGGAAAGCTTTATTCGGAATGTTGATTTCCCGAGCAGAAGGGTAATTCCTCAAATCACTCAAGGCCTAGCCCGAGAAGTCGATACTTTGAGAACGAAAACATTCGTTCTCAAAGATCATGTCGACGGCCACACCCCGCGCCCAATTCCACCAAAAGAACCTGCGCCAACCAGCTCAAC
>JAJHPK010000030.1 GCA_020890945.1 Nitrosomonas sp. | reverse complement strand
TAATAATAGAGAAAGAATGCTGTGTATACAATAAATTTAATCAAATTAGGGTGTTATGGTTTAATTGCTTCGTTAGTATTGGGTTGTTCGTCAGTGTCGGTACAAGAGACATCGGTGCCGAGCGAATCTCCCAATGAAAACCCCCCCGTGACTTTTAATACCAAGCCTGAAACGCATATCCCTAAGTCTAAACCTGCAATCGAGCAAACCACACAAAAAGGTTCGGCTGAAGTACAAAATAGCCAACAAGAAAACAAAAAAAATGAGTTGCCGAAAGATGAATTGCAATGGCCTTCAGAGACGGGTGTTGCGACCTATTATGCTGTCGATATGGAAGGGCGTTTAACAGCGAGCGGTGAAAGATATTCGCCTGAATTGTTAACGGCCGCGCATAAATCGATTCCATTGGGAAGTACGGTTCGTGTGACCAATTTAAGAAATAATCAACAAGTGGTTGTGCGTATTAATGATCGATGGGGTGGCGGCGGTGATCGAGTCATCAATTTATCGAAGCAAGCGGCTACTGAACTGGGATTCGGTTCTGCGGGGATGATTTCAGTGCGCTTGAATGTGGAATCATTGTCCGCACAAAAAATTGTTCATCCGGTGACAAAGGTGCAACCATTACCTGCTCGAATTGAGGAAACTGATCATCGAGATCCTTCGAGATTGAAATTTTGTCAGAATCAAGCTGAAATTCTCGGATTGACCGGAGATTTCTTTAAAAATCATATTGCTGCTTGTATGAAACAGAAAAATTAGACTGTTCGGTAAACGGAATTTATGCAAAGACGTTTCCACATAAGAATCTAACTAAGTTATCATTCGATAGTTTCATGTGATTCTAATCAGAATTATCTCAACGCTGCCATTTGCAAACGTGGTATGCACAGTATCACTCTTAGCGCTGTAAATTGACCAATAAAAAGGAACTTCATGAATACTTTATCGCATAAATGGCGTTTTTTTCGTTCAGGCGGCTTTGATCAAGTACGTCTCGAAACAGGTGAGGATATTAAATCGCTGACCGATCTTGATCCAAAACTTTGGGCTGCATTAAGTTGCCCTACAACGAATTTGGAGTTTGATCAAAAAACGTTAGAATTTCTTGATACAGACAAAGACGGCCACATTCGCGTACCGGAAATCATATCGGCTGCGAATTGGGCAACCTCTATGTTGAAAAATCCAACAGATTTGGTAAAAGGTAGCGCAGTGCTATCTTTAGATGCGATTGATGATAGTAGTGCCGAAGGTGGTGCTTTGTTAGCTTCTGCGAAGCAAATATTGCATAACATTGGCAAAAAAGATGAAACCACGATCAGTGTTGAAGATACGGCTGATTTGAATAAGATTTTTGCCAGTACCAAATTCAATGGAGATGGCATTGTTCCGTCGAGTGCGGCGGGAGATGCTGACACTCAAGCCGTCATTGAAGAAATGATGACGTGCGTGGGTTCCGATTTAGATCGTTCGGGCTTGCCAGGTGTTTCGGAAGAAAAATTCAATCAGTTTTTCACCGAAGCGCAAGCTTTTTCTGAATGGTGGCAAGATGCTGAACGGGATGCCAGTAATATCCTGATTCTCGGGCAAGAGACAGGGGCGGCCAAAACTGCATTTGATGCGATCAAAACTAAAATTGATGATTATTTTACCCGTTGCCGTTTGGCCGAGTTTGATCAACGTGCAAGCGAACCGCTTAATCCAGCACTGACGGGTTATGAGGCGTTGGCTAGCCAAGATTTGTCGGCATCTTCTGAACAATTGATTAGTTTGCCTTTAGCGAAAATTGAAGCGGCCAAGCAATTACCGCTTGAGAAAGGAATCAATCCGGCCTGGTTGCAAGCAATTACGGAATTCAAAAATAAAGTAGTTCATCCTTTAATGGGTAAAAAGGATTCCTTGACTAGTGATGAATGGGAAACTTTATGCGGAAAATTCGCCGCTCACCAAGTCTGGTTAAACAATAAACGCGGTGCCGTCGTCGAAAGTTTAGGTATTCAGCGCGTTCGTGCTATTTTGTCGGGCGGTTATCAAGAAAAAATTATAGCGTTGATTCAGAAAGATAAATCTCTAGCCAATGCTTCTGATGCAATCGACTCGGTCGAGAAATTAATCCGCTATCATCATCATCTATTTCAGTTATTGAATAACTTTGTATCGTTCCGTGATTTTTACACGCGACGGGATAAAGCGATATTTCAAGCCGGAACACTGTATCTGGATGGGCGCAGTTGTGATTTTTGCTTGCATATCAACGATCCTTCGCAACACAGCGGTATGGCAAATCTGAGTGGTACTTATTTAGCCTACTGTGAATGCAAGCGCAGAGGCGATGATACGCAAAAAATGAATATTGCTGCAGCGTTTACCAATGGCGATGCCGATAATTTGATGGTTGGACGTAACGGTATATTCTACGATCGCAAAGGACAAGATTGGGATGCCACCATCACCAAAATTGTCGAACATCCGATCAGTGTGCGCCAAGCATTTTGGTATCCGTACAAACGGATAGGAAAAATGATTGGGGAACAAATCGAGAAAATGGCCAGCGCCCGTGAAAAAGCCGTGCAAGACCAAGCTGCTTCTGGTATTGCTAGCTCAGCACAAACGGCGGAAGCGGGTAAAGCACCGCCAGCGCCATTCGATGTCGGTAAGTTTGCCGGTATTTTTGCCGCAATCGGATTGGCCGTTGGTGCTATCGGTACGGCAATTGCTTCTGTAGTGACAGGCTTTATCAGTTTAGTTTGGTGGCAAATGCCGCTGGCGATTCTTGGCTTGATTTTGCTGATTTCCGGTCCTTCAGTATTATTGGCGTATCTCAAACTACGCAAACGCAACTTGGCTCCTTTGTTGGATGCCAATGGTTGGGCCGTCAATACCCGTGCAATTATTAATATCCCGTTTGGCGCATCACTCACTAAAATGGCTACGTTGCCACAAGGTGCGCAGCGCTCGATTGCAGATCCGTATGCCGAAGAAAAAAGTCCCTGGAAATCGTATTTGTTTATTCTGTTGCTGTTAGGCGGACTGGGTTATCTATGGCACGCAGGTTATATCAATGAAGGTACCATTGATCAAGTGCGCAATCATTTTGCCGGTGAAAAAGCCGTAGTTGACACGAAGGATCCGGCAAAACCAGAAGCATCATCGCCTGATGCGGCAGCAACAAAACCGGAAGCAGCAACTCCTCCGGCTCCAGCTGAACCTGCTACAGCATCTGATGCGAAGAAAACTGAAATCAAAGCAGAGGAGGCTCCTGCGACTGACAAATCTTCAAAAGCAGCGCCTGCCGAGAAAGCTGAGGCTGCTGCGCCAGCCGCAACACCGCCAGCTAAAAATGCACCTGCTGCGGCAAAACCTGCAGCTAAATAGTATTTTGTTGGAACGTTAAAGTAGTGTTAGCCTAATTCTGTTTTAAAACGGAATTAGGCTAATTTATAACGATCAATAAAAAAACGTTGCAATTATTAGCACGATCGTTTCAACAACTTCCACCAATCCTCCCGCAGTATCACCAGTTGTACCACCAATGCGATTCATCATCGCTTGACGTAACAGTAGAAAAACCATCACTGCACTAACAATATAAAAAAAACCGTTTTCGACGAAGACAGTGATCAAAAAACATACCGCGCTAATGATCAAAATACACCAACGAGAAGAATGATTCGCGGCTAAGCAAGAGCCTAGTCCTACGTTTCTGACATAAGGTGTTGTCAGAAACAGTAAAACCAGCGACGTTCTGGCCAGCACGATAGAAGCAAGCAGAGCGACCGATTGAAGGGTTTGAATTAACGTATACAACGCAACAAATTTAAGCAGGATGATCAGTACGATCGCAATGACGCCCATAGGCCCACAATTGGGATCTTTCATGATTGCGAGTGTTCTAGCACGGTCGCCCATGCCTCCTACCCAAGCGTCCGCGCTATCCGCGAGACCGTCTAAATGTAATCCCCCAGTTAATAAAATCCACGCGGTGAGTACTATCGCGGCATTTATCCAAGCAGTAGCGAATAGACTAAAAAACGAGCACAGGCAGATCAATATCAAGCCAAGCAACAACCCAACTAAGGGATAGTAAGTTAGTGAATAGCCAATTTGTTGATCGGTGGGTTGTTTCTGCAGCGTAACGGGTAAGCAAGTCAGAAATTGCAGCGCAACCCAGAAAGGCTTAAACATTGCAAGGATGGTAGCTAATCGTTGGATCGCCCGAAATCATTGGAATGCTGATGGAATAGCGATCGGCATGATTAACTTTGAACTTAAGCAAGTTTTCCAATGGCTTATGATGAATGTGACACAGGATGATACGCATCACTCCACCGTGGGAAATGCATAGTATCTTTTTCTGTTGATGCCGATCGAGTAACTCTCGCCAGGCAGACAGTATGCGTTTGTTAAATTCGATCAGGGATTCAGCATTCGGTGGGGTAACTATCAGTGGATTTTGCCAAAAACGCATCAACGTACTCGCATCATTTTGCATGATCTCAGCCGAAGAAAGATTTTCCCAATCACCAAAATGAATTTCTTGAAAACGCCTCTCTTCAATGACGGGAATATGATGGTGTCGTCCAAGCTCTGCGGCAAAAGCAGCACAACGCTGTAATGGCGAGGTAACAATGACATTCCACGGAACTGAGTTTTTTTCTGGATGGTTAACCGCGTGCCAAAGCTGTTTCCAGCCTAATGGCGTTAACGGATGATTTGTGCTGCCACAATAACGGTTACGGTGTTCTGTTTCTCCATGCCGGAGTAAATCTATTTGGGTCAGTAAGCTATGCAAAGTGAATGAAAGCAGATCAAATTTTCTGAGAAACAGCGGCTTCGGAAAAAGTAGCCATTTCATTATGTAATTGGCAAGCCGAGCGAAGTAAATGGATGGCGACTGCTGCGCCACTGCCTTCGCCTAAACGCATCTGTAGATCCAATAAAGGCCGGGCGTTGAGGTGTTGCAAAATTATGCGATGGCCTTTTTCTTCGGAAACATGTGAATAAATAAACCAGCGTTGCGTTTCTGGAATCATAGAAACAGCCATCAAAGCGGCGACCGTGCTTATGAAGCCGTCTATCAAAACAGGTATTCCTATTTGTGCGCAGCGAAGATAAGCGCCCGCCAACGCAACGATTTCAAATCCACCTAAACGACGCAGCGATTCCAACGGGGAGCCGACTTTATTGCAATGCAGTGCCAGCGCCTGAGCGATGACGCGAGTTTTATGCGCGATGCCTTGCATATCGAGACCTGTTCCTGCTCCAGTGAGCCGTTCTGCTGGTAAATTCAGAGCGCAGCAAGCCAAAGCGGTGGCGCTGGTGGTGTTAGCGATACCCATTTCACCACCAATAAACAATGGGTTTTGATCGTTTTGCTGAATCCGGTCAATGGCATCACAACCTATCTGCAGTGCAGATTCTAATTGTTCGGATGTCATCGCGGGTTGATGTAGAAAATTGGCCGTACCGCGCCCTAGATGGTAGTTTTTTACCGCAGTAATTGACGACGTATCATCTACCGTGCCGAGATTAATGACTTCTAATGAGGCATGGTGCGAGCGTGCTAATACATTGATAGCGGCTCCTCCACGCGCAAAGTTTTTAATCATTTCAACGGTTACCGATTGCGGAAAGGCCGAAACATTTTCAGCAGCAATGCCGTGATCTCCAGCAAATACCGTAATGTGCACTGAATCGATCGACGGCCGGTCAGTGTGTTGTAACGCTGCCAATTGAATAGCAATGTCTTCCAAACGCCCAAGTGATCCTGGCGGTTTGGTCAGTTGTGCTTGACGTGCTTGTACTCGCTGCGCAAATGATTCGTCTATTGCGGCGAACGGTTGGTTGAGCCATTCGTAAGGAAATTTTTGACTCATAGCGGCCCGCCTTTCAGCATCATAGGCAATCCTGCAATGGTCATCACGACTTGATCGCAACATTGGGCAATTTCTTGATGCAATTTCCCCGCTTCATCACAATAACGGCGACTGAGTTCACCGAGCGGCGTAATGCCCAGATTAGTTTCGTTACTGACCATTAAAATTTTTCCTGGTAAATCCGGTAATAGTTGCAGCAATGCTTGCCGTTCAGAAGAAAATTGTTTTTCATCATTTTGCATCAATAAGTTAGTAAGCCAAAGCGTGAGACAATCCACCAATAAGCAATGGGAAGAAGTGGCGTAGCGCTGTAAAGCCGATGCCAATTGAATAGGTTCTTCAATCACTTGCCAAGCTTTCGGGCGATGGGCCTGATGCAACGCAATACGTTGTTGCATTTCATCATCTTCGCCGGTTGCCGTCGCAATATAAATGACCGGTAACTGACTTTCGTGCGCAATTTTTTCAGCTAAACGACTTTTCCCTGAACGAACACCGCCTAAAATCAGAGTTTTTGAGCCGCTCATGCCGCTTACAAATCAATGCCTTTCTGCGCTTGAATGCCAGCACGGAAAGCGTGTTTGATGTCATTCATTTCCGTGACGGTATCGGCTGCGTCACACAGCGCATCCGGAGCCGCGCGTCCGGTAATGACAACGTGCTGCATCGGCGGGCGATTCTTCAAATCATGGATGACAGCCGCAGTATCAAGCCAGCCAAATTTCAGCGGATAGGTTAATTCATCGAGCACAATAAGATCTAAAGCGGGATCGCGCAACATTTTTTGAACAACAGACCATCCGCGTTGCGCTGTTGCAATATCGCGCTCAAGATCTTGCGTATCCCAGGTAAATCCTTCGCCAAGCACATGCCAAGTCACATTTTTTTGCTGGCGAAAAAATGCTTCTTCACCCGTATCCGAACGGCCTTTGATGAATTGCGCCACTCCTACGCGTAGCCCATGACCTAAAGCGCGGGCAATCATGCCAAATGCGGAAGAGGATTTTCCTTTGCCGTTGCCGGTGTGGACTAACAGCAATCCTTGCACGCGATCGGCTTTAGCAATCGCGGCATCGACGACTTCTTTTTGCCGCTGCATGCGATTGCGGTGCCGTTCTGCACGAGCTGAGTCAATCATTAGTGGCGAGCGCGAGTTTGTTGTGTTATTAATGCCATCAAACTATGTAACACGATCGCGATCGCGATATAAAACACAAAAGACTCTGCATACGCTGGGAAATATTGCAAAAAGCGAGTGGCGTATTCGCTCATGGAGGTTTCTGCGAAGCGTCCTGAGAAAAAATAGAAACCACCGCTGGAGAATAATTCGCAAGCCAATAAACCGGCAGCCATGCTCGCGGCTAGTAGCGTAACGTTGTGCCAGGACCATTGAAATTGTTTCGCATACCAGCGGCCTGCCAACCATAGCGACGCATAAGCTGGAATCAAAAATAGATAAGCCGGCGTGAGACAAAAATCGCTGACGCCACCCCAGGCATACGCGACATAGTCGAGCACCCAACTGAGTAAAAACAATCCCAGCAGTGGCCAAGCAGAACGCAAATAAATACCCGCAAGGAAAAACACAGCCCACGAAGCATCGGCTAAATTGTGTGTCCAAACGAGATTATAGCCACGGGTTAAGATCATCATGGCGGTCAACATTAGCCCGATAATGATTTGGTTACGAAGCGATAGCGTTAACATATGAACTCCTTATTAAGGTTGATAACGTACCATGGCGATAAAATTACGCCCGGGTTGGTTGAAAAAAGCAGCGGTTTCATAGCGTTCATTAAACAAGTTTTCAATACGTCCTTGCAAGCGCCAGTGTTTGTTTAAAATATACTCGGCGCGCAAGTCGAATTTGATGTAGCTGTCCAGTTTTACAGTATTCGCGATATTGTCATAGCGTTGCCCTTCGACCAATAATGTTGCGCCAATGGCATAGGGACCGAATCGCCGGTCGGCATTGATACGAAAAGACTGTTCAGCACGTCGTGGCAGTATATTACCGCGATTTAAATCGTCAGAACGATTTTGCGCATCCATCAATGTTAAATTGGTATTGAAAACCCATTCCTTGATTTGACCATTAATGATGCCTTCGACCCCGCGAATGCGTGCCTGATCGATGTTCGCGGTCGTGAAGGTCACGCTATCAAAAGCGATGAGATGGTAGATATTGTTTTCAAAGAAATTCAATGCCCAATCACCCCAACTCGTTTTGCCACGCGAGCCGAATTCATAACTGCGCGAATCTTCTGGCCGCAATGTGGGATTGCCAAAAACAGGAAAATACAATTCGTTAAAAGTCGGCGATTTAAAAGCGCTACCGAAATTCGCGAGTAAACGAATATTCTCAGTAATCGGGTATCCCCAACTGGCATTTCCCGTCACGCGGCTACCGAATTGTTGATTATCGTCATGCCGAAGAGACAGTAGAAAATCATGTTTGGCAATGGTCGCTTGGTGTTGCGCAAACACACCCCAATTGGTTCTCGAATTGACGATAAAATCTTCGGTACTTTTTACGTGATCGTTTTGGAAATCCGCTCCTATGGTCAATCGATGATCCGGTTTGATGGTAAATTCGTTGAGAACGGTAACTGTAGTACGTGCGGTATTGAAGCGGCTTTGAAACGTGCGTCCAAGAAAATTATCCGAATCTTCGCGACTCAATCCGCCAATCAAACTGACTTTCCAGAAATGCAGCGGCGAGTAACGTGCGGTGCCGCCAAAAACCTGTTGCATCAACACGGCTTTGTTGACAAAACTGCCGTCGTATTCGGTTTTTCCAGCCGATTGCGTAAAGTTGCCGTCAATCTCCAAACCATTTTGAAAGCGATAGCCGCCGCGAAAACTGCCGGCCACGTTACGATAGCCATCGCGATCGGGTTCAAATGTAAAACATCCGGCGGTATCCGTGCCATTACACGCATTAAAACCGCGTGTGCCGATACCGCTGGCGGTCATATTAAACCAGCCTTGTTGCCAAGAACGCGATAAACTCGCCGAGCCTTCTATCGTACCGTAGCTACCACCGCCAAAATTAAAGCTGGGTGTGAATTTCTCGCCGCCGCCTTTGCGCGTGAAAATATGAATCACGCCACCAATAGCTTCCGAACCATACAAGCTGGAACGCGGGCCACGGACGATTTCTATGCGCTCGATTTGATCGATGGGAATATTTTCAAATGCGGTCGTGCCTGAAGTCGCCGAACCGACTTTGATATTGTTGATCATCACCAACACGTGATCTGATTCGGTGCCGCGCATAAAAACATCCGTAAATTTACCGGCGCCACCGCTGTTGGAAATGCTGATTCCCGGTAAACCGCGAAGCAAATCCTGCATCGAACGGACTTGCTGGCGTTCGATATCCGCTCGCGTAATGACCGTCATCGCAGCCAAAGTTGCATCGGCGGTTTGCGGCGTTCGCGTAGCCGTAATGACCACGGGTTTTTCCTGAGTAACGAGATTAGTTGCTGATAAATCGGTGAAGATACTCAATCCTAGTATCATTCCGATGGTTAAACGAAATAAAAACATGAAAAGTTTCCTTTGCGCACACCCGCGCACAGAGCAATTAAAAAAAACTGGGATGCGAAAAGAAACAAAAAAAGACAGGAAAGGACAAAAAAACGAACGGCATGCTCATTGCAATCAATTAGCAAGTCGTACCTTCAATGCCTCGATTGCCCTCCGCAATGCCGCAGCGATACTGACTTCAGGCCGGTCTCCGGACTTGTGAGCGGAATCAATCCTGATCTGCGCCTTCCCATGTCAGAAACTCAACACAGTGGCATGTTGCAGATGTTTACTCAGTTACCGTTGCGGGGGCAGTGCTGGCTTTGTTGCAAGAAAAAATTCATCAATAACGCACCAGCTTCCCGTTTAACCTTCAAAATGAATAGTTGAAGGCACCTCAAGCAAGTCGCGAAGGCTACAGAAAGGGCGGTAGCCTGTCAAGTTGGAAAAACTATCGCTTGGTTGAGGAGAAGTCAGGAGTAGGGGGGAGTGGTTTTATAGGTAGAACACCTCGACTAAATGGTAAGGTCGAGTGTTCGGATGGCACTGATCAATGGAGATTTTATCAGTTATTAACTTATACAGATGATGTTGACCTGCATGCCAAATTTGCCGAGTGGGAAGTTTTCTACAATTTTATGGTGGCTTGGGAGAAAAAACTCCGTATGAACGTTTAATCGAAAAAATGAGATAATTATCCATTCTGCCAAAGTTGTTTTCATCACAATACATAACCGGATAGCTATTTAGGAATATGGTGTTTATAGTAAACTCTCATTTCGCTTGTTAAAATCCAAAATTCTTAAAATAAATTGATTATATTATTCACTTAGGACAGTTCATGAATACCGAAGATTTTCGCCCTGAAAAAGCAGTAACGATATTTTATCCACCACAACGGGTTCTTATGGGACCTGGGCCTTCAGATACGCATGCGCGCGTGTTGAATGCCATGGCTCGGCCTACATTGGGTCATTTGGATCCGGTTTTTACCGAAATGATGGAAGAAATCAAAGGATTGATGCGTTATGCGTTTCAAACTAAAAATCGTATGACATTTCCAGTTTCCGGTCCAGGATCGGTGGGCATGGAAATGTGTTTTGTTAATATGATCGTTCCGGGCGATAAAGTAATTGTTTGCCGAAATGGCGTTTTTGGCGGTCGTATGATTGAGAATGTTGAGCGACATGGAGGTGTCGCGATTGTCGTTGATGATCCTTGGGGCGAGCCGGTTGATCCTCAAAAAGTTGAAGATGCGTTGAAAAAAAATCCTGACGCTAAGATCGTTGCATTTGTTCATGCTGAAACTTCGACAGGTGCTTCCTCAGATGCTAAAACGCTTTGTGAAATTGCACGTCGTCACAATTGCTTAACCATCGTTGATACGGTCACATCGTTAGGTGGTTCGCCAATTAAGGTCGATGAATGGGGAATTGATGCGATTTACTCTGGCAGTCAAAAATGTTTGTCCTGTCCACCAGGATTATCTCCAGTCAGTTTTTCCGAACGCGTTACTGAGTTGGTAAAAAACCGTAAAAATAAGGTGCATAGTTGGTTCATGGATATCAGTTTGCTGCTAAATTATTGGGGTTCTTCTACGCGTACTTATCATCATACCGCGCCAACCAACGCATTGTATGGACTGCACGAAGCATTACTGATGTTGGCTGAAGAGGGATTAGAACATTCTTGGGCGCGTCACAAACGTAATTATCAAGCATTGAAAGCGGGATTTGAAACGCTGAATATGCAATATGTCGTGAAGGAACAATATCGCTTACCGCAATTAAATTCAGTGTATGTTCCCGCAGGAATTGATGAAAAAGAGGTACGGCGTCGTTTATTGGATGATTTTAGCCTTGAAATTGGCGCTGGCTTGGGTGATTTTGCCGGCAAGGTATGGCGTTTTGGTTTAATGGGTACCTCCAGCAGAATAGAAAATGTCATGTTTTGTTTAAATGCACTGGAGAGCGTATTTTCTGATATGGGTGTGAAAGTTGAACGTGGCGCAGCGGCTTCCGCGGCGCATCGCAGCTATGCCGAAAATCCATTGAGTTAATACATTCGAGATTGACGTAACAACTTGATTAATATCTTTTGACTGCTTAGCAGAAGTAAGCGAAGAGTTGTCGCTGATTTCAATTGTCCTAAACAAAAATAGTCCGGGCTAGATATTTCTCATGGCTATGGATTTATTCCCACGAACGATAACAGTACCGCTGTTGTCGTTCGTCATAACCTTTCTGTTTAACTATTGGTTTATTCATAGCAAATACAAATGGGGTCTGGATCATCCCAATGCTCGTTCATTGCATGAAGTGCCTATTCCACGTATCGGCGGAGTAGGCTTATTTTTTGGTGTGATGACGAGTTGGTTACTTTTCTCGTTAGCAATACCAATGATGGTTTTGATTGGAATGAGCTTGCTAATAACTGTGTCATTGGTTGATGATATACGAGGTTTGTCAGTGTGGTTTCGTTTGTTAGTACATGGCTTAGTTGCATTGGGTTGCTCATGCTCTTTATTTCTTTCTGAAGAAGGGTTTTTTACTGCGATAATGGTTACCGCAGCTATCATATGGATGGCCAATCTCTATAACTTCATGGATGGTTCGGATGGGTTGGCGGGTGGAATGGCTGTGATCGGATTCGGTGCTTATGGGCTCATTGCTCACCTGGGGGGATATGAAAATTATGCGCTGATCAATTTCTCGATTGCGTTTGCTGCATTGGGTTTTTTACTACATAACTTCTCTCCTGCTCGTATTTTTTTAGGCGATGCTGGTGCTGTTCCTTTGGGTTTTCTAGCGGTTATAGTAGGAATTATGGGATGGAAAGATAATATTTGGCCCTTATGGTTTCCATGTTTGATATTTTCACCTTTCATCGTAGATGCCACAGTGACATTAATGAAACGTGCATTTCATGGAGAAAAAATTTGGCAAGCGCACCGACAGCATTATTATCAAAGGATGGTGCAAGCAGGTTTGGGACATCGTACGACTGCACTCTGTTGGTATGCTTTAATGTTGTTGATTGGTTTCAGTGCGGTTTGGTCAGTGCAACAAGATGGCTCGACACAACAGGTTACTTTGCTAGTATGGGGTGCCATTTATTTGATATTAGTGTTTCTTTTCGAATGGATTCAAAAAGTTCACAACAACCGAGGGTAGTATGTTTGTCAGCAAAATAGATTACCGCACGATCATCGCTTTTACTCATGATTTTGTCGCGGTAGGAGTTGCTTGGTGGATTGCCTATCTATTTCGCTTTAACTTTGATATCCCTTCATCAGTTTCCGTAGTTCTAATTAGCACTCTTCCGTGGATTGTGTTAACCCAAACAAGCTTTTTTTTATGGTTAGGCTTGTATCGAGGTGTTTGGCGCTACGCAAGTTTGCCGGATGTTAAGCGCATCGTCATTGCAGTGTTCATGGGCACGTTATGTGTATTGGTGTTGTTGGGGTTGTTGGATCAGTTTGAAAGCATTCCTGGTTCAGTGATCGTACTCGCGCCATTGTTGTTGTTACTGATTATGGGTAGCAGCCGATTGATTTATCGTGCTTGGAAAGAGCGCCGACTGTATAGCCTTGAAAGCTATGAGGCAAAATTAGTGTTAGTCATAGGAGCGGGTCGGACGGGTATCAATTTGACTAAAGATTTGGCTAGAAGCAGAGAGTGGCATGTTGTCGGCATGCTCGATGACAATCCACGAAAATTTGGAACGCGTCTACAAGGCGTAAGAGTGCTAGGTAACATCAAAGAATTACCGGAATGGGTACAAAAACTGAATGTCGGTCATGTCATTATCGCCATACCTTCTGTTTCGCACCGTATTTATCGTCAAGCTCTAGAAATGTGCTCTGAATTGGGTGTAAAAGTCATGACGGTGCCATCGTACTCGGACTTGATCAGTGGTAAAGCCGTGGTATCGAAAATTCGTGAAATTGAATTAGATGATCTACTGGGCAGAGAACCGGTGGTGTTGGATAACGATGGATTGCATGGATTATTATCAGATCAGGTGATTTTGGTTACCGGGGCTGGAGGTTCGATTGGTTCAGAATTATGTCGCCAGTTAATGGTTTTTAAACCTGGTCGCATCGTATTTGTGGAACTGAATGAATTTGCGCTATATAACGTTCAAGAAGAATTTGTCGCGCGTTTTCCTGATGCAAAATTAACGTTCGTGATCGGCGATATCAAAGACGAACCAAGGATGACACAATTGTTTTCACAGTTTCGGCCTACTGTGGTATTTCATGCGGCGGCCTATAAGCATGTTCCTTTGATGGAAGAAGGAAATGGTTGTCAGGCTTTGCTAAATAACGTTTGGGGTACTTATGTCGTCGCTAAAGTTGCAATTAATTTTGGGGTGAAAAAATTTGTATTGATTTCAACCGATAAAGCAGTTAATCCTATCAGTATCATGGGGGCCACTAAACGGCTTGCTGAAATGGTGTGTCAAGCACTACAACAATCGAATACTTGTGATTTAAAAAATAATCTTTCTGAAAATATGCGCAGAACTTGTTTCGTGATGGTACGTTTTGGCAATGTTTTAGGAAGTACTGGCAGCGTCATTCCAAAATTTCGTGATCAAATTACCAAAGGAGGGCCGATTACTATTACTCATCCAGATATGACGCGATATTTCATGTCTATCCCAGAGGCTACACAACTGGTACTGCAAGCAGGCCTAATGGGAGGTGTAGAAGGTGGTGGTGAGATTTTTGTTTTGGATATGGGAAGCCCCGTAAAAATAGTTGATTTAGCTAAAGATTTGATTCGTTTATCCGGACTCACAGAAGAAGATATACATATTGAGTTTACTGGATTGCGTTGTGGGGAAAAAATTCATGAAGAGTTATTGTCTTCCGATGAAAATGCTTTGCCAACTCCTCATGAAAAATTACGTATTGCTCAAGCTCGACAGGTCGATGAAAAGTGGTTATTAGATCTGGCAATCTGGTTAAGTAATATTTCGGTGTTAAGCGATTTTGAAGTGCGCGATCAATTGGCAAATTGGGTGCCGGAATATATCAATAAAGAAGAAAGTGATAGATAATGCATATCTCAATGCTGTCGCATTCTTTGCATTAAACTCTTGCACTATCCCTCCTCTCGGGACACTAATGAAACCTTTGCCCGGTTGCAGTCCATTCTAATCATCGGAATGAAATGATTGTCTTTTGAATTAGTTGTAGGAAACCTCAGGGTTATTTACAGAGAGGTTGAATAAATAAGCGATGAGTATTTCATATGAAGTGGCATTATTCGAATCTTTATGGGGTTTTATAGTATTGTAGAAGTTAATGAAACGCGATAGCTGAAGAAATCATCGATAGCCACAAACAAATACTCACGAGATTTATTGACGGATTGCTCTTTCAGCAAGGGAAGCCGTTTGGTATCGAGGTGAGCGAGAGCACCCGAATAAGATTTGTTATAGCGCTTAGCTTCACACTTGAGACTTTTCTGAATCGTTTGCTTGATCTTGGTCAGGCGTTTGAGGCTGTACTGCAACGTTTTGAATCGCTAATTGGTACTGTCACGCGGGGTAAATTTCTGAAGTCTCGCACTTTTCAGTACGTCATAAATTGAAACTTTTACAAAAGCCCATATTGTCATCTCTAACCTGCTGTTTTTATTGAGCTGAACTTTTGTAAAATAGGGTTTTGCAAAGATCCAAAATTGTTGGCTGGCTTACCCTGTAGCACTTCGCCAAGTGCATTACCTTCCATAGCCGGGTTTGATAAAGTTAAGTAAGTAGGTTTGTGTATGTTCATGTACAGTATTCTCCTAAAAATACTGTAAACAACGCTAGGAATTCTTACACATAAGGGGAACTTATGCGTTCTATTCGCATGCAACTTATCGTATTAGATTTTTACTTTAGAGTAATATATTGTGTCATTCCGGACTTCTAATACCAGTTGGGTTTAATGAAATCGTTTCGTTTACATCTAATGCGGAACACAACGATATGGGATTTACACTCGAAAAAATCGTACCTTGGGGGCGTTCCTACGAAGAATATATCAGCATGTTCGATCTTTCGGAAGCGGACCTTCAGTTGAACATTCTGGGGTGCGGCGACGGTCCCGCTGCATTCAACGCAAGATTAACTGAGTAAGGTGGAAACATTATTTCTTTCGATCCAATCTATGAGTTCGACGCATTGCAGATTCGCAATCGTATTTCCGAAACATACAATACTGTAATGGAACAGATGTGCAAGAATTGCGCTGACTATGTTTGGGATGTCATTCCGTCCATTGAAGCTCTTGGATGTATTCGCATATCCGCAATGAACACTTTTCTGTTCGACTTCGAGACTGGGAAACACGAAGGCAGATACGTCGCCGGAGAGCTTCCATCGCTTCCTTTCGAATCGAATAAATTCGACATCGCCTTATCGTCCCATTTTTTGTTTTTGTACAGTTTCCATCTATCCGCAGAATTTCATCTCCAATCTATTCAGGAAATGCTGAGGGTGGCTCGTGAGGTCCGGATATTCCCTTTACTGACACTCGAAGGCAAAACTTCGCCGCACCTCAATTTCGTCATCGAGTATTTTTCTGATGCTGGATTCGGTATTGCCATCAGACGTGTATCTTATGAATTCCAAAAAGGTGGTAATGAAATGCTGCTTATTGAACGGAGTCCAACTTATCATTCCACCGGTCCGTACAAAAAGCCGTGCAGCATCGGTTAGTGCTACCTACGTTAAGCCTAAAGGAAAGCACATCATGAATTTGGCGAATAAATCCGATGCGGAAATCTTGGCAGTAGCAACGCCAATAATGAATAACCTGATGGAAGCTTCTACAGCTATTGATTATGAAAGACACGTTCGTGATTTCACAGATCGCATTAAAAGCACACTATCGAAAGAAAGACTACAGTCCATCTGCGAGCAGTATCAGAGCACAAAAGGATTTTTTACTAATTGTGAGTTTGTTGCCATTTTTCGCAGACCGGATTCTGTGGTTATCGTATGGAAGCAGTGGTTCACGAATCAACCTGGGGAATACGTAGCCGAGTTGGTTCTAGTACAAAATGGTGATAAGTATCAGGTCGATCATGTCATGGTTTTCTAATATGCGGCTTAACAAGTTGTTCAACGAGGCGTTATGGATAGCGAAACCTTATGGCAACTAGCGACTAGAATCCACAATGAGTAGACTCTACAAACGAGATCACATTCCGCTGGCGAATCTTTAGCGTTTTCTGATTACAGGGTTTTGTTGTTAGGTAATTGATTACGTTGCAATAAAAATACAAATTCGTTTCCTGCATGGGTTTCCAGCCAGTTAAATGGCGTGCTTGGGTAAGCATGTTCAAGCGCTTCGCGGTTATGTCCAATTTCAACGACTAATAATCCATCTTCTGTGAGGTGATCGGCTGCGGATTCTAGGATTTTACGGGTTGCATCTAGACCATCAATTCCACTTGATAGCGCGTTTTGTGGTTCGTGTTGATATTCTTTGGGTAGTTGCGACATCGATTTCGCATTGACATACGGTGGATTACTAATGATTAAATCGTAACGTTTATTTTTTAAAGAGGAAAATAAATCCGAGGCAATCAAATTGATTCTTTTTTCTAAACCATAATGGTCAATATTTTTATGTGCGACTTCGAGTGCGGGTTTGGAGATATCAACCGCATCGATTTGTGCATATTCAAAATACAACGCGGATAAGATGGCGAGGCAACCCGATCCGGTACACATGTCTAATATATTCGTGATTCTGTCAGGTTCTACAACCCAAGGTGCAAGCTGTGTTTGCAGTAATTCAGCAATAAAAGAGCGAGGTACGATGACGCGTTCATCCACATAGAAGCGGTATTCACCAAGCCATGCTTCCTGTGTAAGATAAGCGGCTGGAATACGATCTTTGATGCGGCGATCAATGACATGCAAAATCTGATCGCATTCGCTTTTTAGCAACCGTGCGTCGAGAAATGGTTCGAGCTGATCCAGTGGCAACGATAGCGTTTTTAGAATGAGATAGGCGGCTTCATCATAAGCATTGGAAGATCCATGCCCGAAATGTAAGTTTGCTTTATTGAATTGAGTAACAGCGTAACGTAATAAATCACGAATAGATTCAAATTCTAATGGGGTATGCAAAGTCATTGTAAAATCAAGATGAATATCAATTTGGCCAATCCAATGGGTTGGAATGTAACATACAATCGAGTAGCCATAGTATCAGATGCTATTTTTAACAGTGTAGAGATCATTTTTGGAAATTAAAAGCGACGATTTCTTTATGCGCCTTGCGATTGAGCAAGCTTTGCTGGCGCAAGATGCCGATGAAGTTCCCGTCGGTGCCGTGGTAGTACAAAACCAGATTGTCATCGGTTGTGGGTTCAATCATCCCATTCAGAGTAATGATCCAACCGCACATGCCGAAATCATGGCGATTCGCGCTGCTGGAAACACGTTAGGCAATTATCGATTGTCTGAGTGCGTGTTGTACGTTACCTTGGAACCTTGCGTCATGTGTATTGGGGCTATTTTTCATGCGCGTATCAAACGATTAGTGTATGCTGCTGCCGATCCAAAAACAGGTGTTTGCGGCAGTATTCTTAATTTACCGACGGAATCTAAATTGAATCACCATTTGCAGGTAACGGGGGGGGTTTTGGCCTTAGAAGCGAGTGCATTGCTAAAAAGTTTTTTTGCGCAACGACGTGTTATGAGTAAATGTTGTCATCATGAAAATAAATATTAGTATATCGAATCAACAGCTTGATTTGGTTGATGCGAATAAAAATGTGACCAAAAGCTATCTCATATCTTCTGCGAAGAAAGGTACTGGGCAACAGTATGGAAGTTTTTGCACACCTTTGGGACGGCATATTATTCGCGCTAAAATTGGCAAAGGGCAACCTGTTAATACCGTTTTTATCAAGCGACGGCCAACAGGTGAAGTTTATAGTAAGGAATTGGCTGAACAATTTCCTAATCGAGATTGGATGCTGACTCGTATTTTATGGCTATCGGGATGTGAGCCAGGATTTAATCGTTTGGGCACGGTTGATACAATGCGCCGCTTTATTTATATTCATGGTAGCCCCGATACCGCTGAAATGGGTAAACCGGGTTCGATCGGGTGCATTCGTATGAGAAATAGTGATATATTGGAGCTATTTGATTGTGTGGACGCTGGTACTGCCGTTGATATCAAAGCTTAAAAAAGTTTTTCATACAAATTTTTATGGTTATCACGTATTGTTAGTATAAAAAAGTATAATGGTAGCTTTCATGAATTGATGACTCAGTTTCTAAAAAAACTAGGAGAAAATTGAATATGGCTATGAGCAATAATGGTGCAGCTAAGCTGATGAAGAATTTTTTGATAGCGATGTTTGCACTATCGATTTCACATTCGCTTTGGGCTGATCAAATCGGAAGTGTTTCAACTAAATTCAAGATACTGGGTGCGAATGACAAAATAGTGATCGAAGCTTTTGATGACCCTGATGTTCCTGGCGCGACCTGTTATTTGAGTCGTGCGAAAACCGGAGGTGTCGGTGGCATGGTGGGTGTGGCTGAAGATACCGCAGATGCTTCGATATCGTGCCGTCAAATTGGCCCAATCACCTTGTCAGAAAAAATTAAGAATGGTGATTTGGATGGCGATGAAGTTTTTAAAAAACACACTTCGTTGCTCTTTAAAACACTGCAAGTCGTGCGTTTCTATGATGCAAAAAGAAATGTGCTGGTTTATTTGACGTACAGCGATAGAATTATTGAGGGATCGCCTAAAAACAGCATTTCGATTATTCCGGTAAAAGCTTGGAATAACTAATTTAATTTTTGGTACAAAATTAGGAGTGAAAAGTGCGTCAACACCTATTTAAGAACTTTGTATATTATTTATAATAGCGATTTTCTGGCGATTGCTTGTTGAACACATTCTCATCTATTAATTCTATGCAATTATTTGCTTTCGGGATAAACCATAATACTGCGCCACTTGATGTGCGCGAGCAGGTGAGTTTTCCTGAAAATACCATGGAACATGCCCTGCATGACTTGGTAGGACGTAATCCCATCAAAGAAGCAGCGATTGTTTCTACCTGTAATCGTACGGAAATCTATTGTTGTACTGATAAACCTGAGGATGCCATGATGTGGTTGGCGGATTTTCATCATTTGCCGACCCGTCAGCTTGATCCTTATCTGTATAAATTCCCACGTGAGCAAGCAGTGAAGCATGCATTTCGGGTAGCCAGCGGATTGGATTCGATGGTTTTAGGTGAACCGCAGATTCTCGGTCAGTTGAAAAATGCGGTTAAATCGGCCCAACATGCTGGAACGCTTGGTTTGTTGTTGCATAAATTGTTTCAACGGACTTTTTATGTTGCCAAGGAAGTACGGACTTCCACCGAAATAGGCGCAAGTTCGGTTTCAATGGCGGCGGCATCAGCACGCTTAGCTGAGCGAATTTTTGGTGACATTAGTGAGCAGAATGTTTTGTTTATAGGCGCTGGAGAGATGATCGAGCTCTGTGCGAATCATTTTGGCGCGCGAAATCCACGCAATATTACCGTGGCCAATCGTACTACAGAACGCGCGGAAGTGCTGGCCAGTCGTTTTAACAACGCTAAGGCGATTACTTTAAGCGATTTGCCCGAGCAACTGGCTCATCATGACATTATCGTTACCTGCACAGCGAGTCCGTTACCGATTCTCGGAAAAGGCATGGTCGAACGGGCGATTAAAATCCGTAAACATCGTCCTTTATTCATCGTTGATTTAGCAGTTCCGCGCGATGTCGAATCCGAGGTTGCTGAGCTTGATGACGTATTTTTATACTATGTTGACGATTTGGCGGAAATCGTTAAAGAAGGTCTTGATTCGCGGCAAAATGCGGTAGCGCAAGCTGAAACCATCATTGATTCTAACGTGATCGATTTTATGCGTTGGATGGTTACGCGAGAAACGGTTCCTACTATTCGTGCGTTACGCGATCAGGGTGAACGTTATCGCCGGCATGAACTGGCCAAAGCGCATAAGTTGCTGGAAAAAGGTGAAGATCCTAAAAAAGTCATTGAATCGCTTAGCAATAGTCTTACTAATAAATTCTTACATGTGCCTTCTAGCGCACTCAATCACGCTTCTACTGATGAACGAGATGAATTAGTCGAGTTAGTTAACCGGCTATATCAACTGCATCGCCCACAATGAATAAAAACATCACCGATCGGCTCACTCGATTGAGTGTCCGCCTGGAAGAATTAAACCATTTGTTAAGTAGCGAATCTGCGACAGTTGATATGGATAACTATCGCAAACTGACGCGAGAGCATGCAGAGATCACACCCATCGTTGAGCTTTATCGTTCATTCCAACAAACCGAATTGGATATGCAAACGGCGAAAGAAATGCATGCTGATTTGGAAATGCGCGCTTTTGCCGAAACGGAAATTCAAGCAGCTAAAGAGAATTTGGCGCGCCTCGAAGGTGAAATCCAAAAACAATTACTACCTAAAGACCCGAATGACGAACGTAATATTTTTCTGGAAATACGCGCAGGAACAGGTGGTGATGAATCAGCTCTGTTTGCCGCCAATTTGTTTCGCATGTACTCACGTTATGCAGAACGGCGTAATTGGCATGTTGAAATCATATCGCAAAGTCTTTCCGATATCGGTGGATACAAAGAAATTATCGCAAAAATTGATGGACAAGGCGCTTATTCACGACTGAAGTTTGAATCGGGCGGGCATCGTGTGCAACGCGTGCCTGTGACTGAAACACAAGGCCGTGTTCATACCTCGACATGCACTGTCGCCATCATGCCAGAAGCCGATGAGGTAAGCGAAGTGACTTTGAATCCAGCGGAATTACGGATTGATACTTTCCGAGCTTCCGGTGCAGGAGGGCAACATATCAATAAAACAGACTCAGCCGTGCGCGTGACGCATTTACCGACCGGGATTGTCGTTGAATGCCAAGATGGCCGCTCCCAGCACAAAAATAAAGCGCAAGCCTTGAGTGTTTTGGCGGCTCGTATTCATGACAAGCAAATGCGCGAGCAACATGCGGAGCAGGCTGCGACGCGAAAGTCATTAGTGGGCACCGGTGAGCGTTCAGAAAGAATTCGAACGTATAATTTTCCACAAGGCCGCGTTACTGACCATCGTATCAATCTGACGTTGTATAAAATGGATCAAATCATGGATGGTGATATCGACGAATTATGTTCTGCTCTGGTAGCTGAACATCAAGCAGAATTACTGGCTGCCGAACAAGAGTAATTCCAATTCATCGCATGGTGTAGTTTTTAGTGCTTTGCTGAATGACAATTCACGATGCAATCGATAACGATCGAAAAGGCTCTATTTCAAGCTTATCAGCATATCGATAAGATTGATGCTCGCTTACTGTTAGAAAAAGTGTTACAGGTCGATCATGCTTTTTTACTGACGCATCCTAATCAATCTTTAACTTCTCAACAATCTGAGCAGTTCTTTCATTGGGTTACACAACGCTTGCAAGGGATGCCTGTGGCTTATTTGACTGGCCAAAGGGAATTTTATGACAGCGTGTTCAGGGTATCTCATGCGGTATTGATTCCACGCCCTGAGACGGAGTTGTTGGTTGATTTAGCTTTAGATTTGATACCCGTGGATCGGGTTTGTAAAATATTGGATTTAGGAACAGGAAGTGGTGCGATCGCAATCTCGATTGCAAAACACAGGCCTCTGTCACAAGTAATCGCGGTGGATATATCACTTGAAGCGATTGAAATCGCGAGTTGGAATGCCAGCAATTTACAGGTGAGTAATGTTCATTTTTTATTAGGGAAATGGTTCGATGAACTTTCTCAGCAAAAATTTGATCTGATTGTAACAAACCCTCCCTATGTTGCTGAAAATGATCCATATTTACAGCAGGGGGATTTGCGATTTGAACCAAAAATTGCATTGTCCGCAGGATGTGATGGAATGGATTGCATCGCGCATATCATTCAAAGTGCTGCAAAATATCTTGTCAATGAAGGATGGTTGTTCATAGAACATGGTTACGATCAAGCAGAGGCATGTCAATTGCTATTGGAAAAAGCAAGTTTTAATAAGATTTGCTGCTATGCGGATTTGGCGGGGATAATACGGGTAAGCGGTGGACAAGTTGACGCATCCAGCTAAAATACATTAATGTGCGCAGGTCATTTGATCATGAGCGCAGTTTTTTAAACAAATTTTTTTGGAATGATTTTTGGAGAATTTAACACTATGAATGTTGAAGATTTAATTGAACAACAAATTACCACTCATCCGGTCGTTCTGTACATGAAAGGTACAATAGATCAGCCGCAATGTGGATTTTCTGCGAATGCAGTAAATATTCTTAAAGCTTGCGGTGTTAATGAAATTTTTTCAGTCAATGTTTTGGAAGATCCAGATATTCGGCAAGGAATCAAAGATTTTTCCAACTGGCCAACGATACCTCAATTGTACGTAAACGGAGAATTTATCGGCGGTTCCGATATCGTCTCTGAAATGTATAAGTCTGGAGAACTTCAGAAATTATTTGAATAAAACCTGTTTGTACGATCTGATGATTGGATTATTTGATTCTGTCGAATTTTTAATCCAATCATCAGATAAAAGCTTTAAGGATTCTTTAACTGATTGCAGTGGCTATGATCCAATAGCGTGCGAATTTACCGATTGCCATATAAATAGCTGCACTTAACCAGTGAATTCGTAACCATCCAGCCGCAACGCAAAGTGCGTCGCCAATTAATGGTACCCAGGATAACAGTAAGATTGCAGACCCATGCTGACGTACCCATTGTAATCCACGAAGATTGTTTTTAGATTTTTTGAGAATTGCTTGCTCATTCGGTAGGAAATAACCAATAAGATAGGAACTCATACCCCCTAGTGTGTTGCCAATGGTTGCTAAAACCAGTGCGTGCCAATGTAAATCAGGATAAGCCAATAACACCCTAGCAAGAACGGCTTCTGATCCTCCTGGCAATAAAGTGGCGGCTAGAAAGCTACTAGTAAAAAGCGCGATTAGGCTTGATTGCTCATCCATTGTGTGATCCAAATTTGCAAAATAGTTATATTAACAAGACCTCTGCACAATCCTAAAAAATTTTTGGAGGGGTGGGAAAGGAGATTTGTAAGTAATAATTGTACGCATTCTTTCCGGTAGAAAAGTGAAGCTTTCCCTTCTATACTTGTTTTAAGGTTTTGTATTTGATAATGATTGTCAAATGGAATCACGATTGAAGCAGAAAAAATATAAAAACGTGAATAGAAAGATATTCTTCGGGAAGGCCGTGCGTTATATCTAGCCGCCGCAAGGTGTTACACTTTGAATTTGAATTCGCATTTAAATCATAGGAGATTGCATTCAATGCGCAAATTAGGCGTGATCATTTTAGTTATATTTCTGTTTAATGCCAGCAGCTTAATGGCAGGATCTTCAGCTTGGGTCAACAAAAGCGGGGAAGATCAAGTGAGAGAAATTGCTCGGCATGTTATAGAATCAAATGATGAATTTGTTAAAAAATTACCATCGGATTATTTCGCTCAACTGATTCATGGGCAAAAGCCTATGGCGACGATGGTAACTTGTGCTGATTCTCGGTTACATGCTCATGCAATTGATATTCATCCTGATGGAGATATTTTTTTAGTCCGTAATATTGGCAATCAAGTTTCTACCACTGAAGGATCTATCGAGTATGGTGTGCGTCATCTACATACTCCCGTTCTATTTATTATCGGGCACTCATCTTGCGGAGCAGTTGAAGCGGCCATGTCAAAGCCGGCACATCTCGAGCCTTCAATTTGGCGCGAATTGGATACGATTAAAGTTACCAGCAATAAAGCTGATGATCATGTACATGTTAAAGAAAGCGTCGAGTCCAATGTGAATCATCAGGTTTCGGCGGCCTTAAAAAAATATGCCAAAGAAGTTAAAGAAAACCGCTTAACGGTTATTGGGGGTGTTTATGATTTTCGCAACGACTATGCTCAAGGCAGTGGCCGTCTTGTCTTGATTAACGTTAATGGAGAAACTAATCTCGCTGAAATTCAAAAAATGCCGATTGTTAACTTTAAAAAAGCTGAATAGGATGCATCGATTGACTCAGACTTTTTTATTTTTGGGTTAATCTGCAAAATTAGACAATTCTAAAAATTCTCTTATCTTAATAATTACGTGTAACCGCAAAATCAGCCAAGTCCAATAAACATTTTTTATTTTCCGATTCAGGTAAAAATTGAATGGATCGAATTGCAATGGCGGTTTCTTTTTCAGCGCTACGTCTAGCGTAATTTAATGCGTCGGTTTGTTGAATAACATCTAAAATTGGTTGAAAACCATCTTGCCCACCGTCTTGTATGGCTTTTCGGATAATATCCGCTTGCTGCTGTGTACCTGTTTTCATGGCATGAATCAGGGGTAAAGTCGGTTTTCCTTCGGCTAAGTCATCTCCTAGGTTTTTACCGATATCACTATTGTTTCCAGAATAATCAAGAATGTCGTCAATTAATTGAAATGCCGTTCCTAGATGCATGCCATACAGCGCCATGGCATCCTCTTCTTCACGAGTTGCATTACCTAGAATTGCTCCCAAGCGACTTGCTGCTTCAAAAAGCTTCGCGGTCTTGAAACGAATGACTTGCAAATAACTTTCTTCGGTAACATTGGGTTCACGACAATTGAGGAGCTGCAAAACCTCTCCTTCGGCAATCGTGTTTGTGGCATCGGCTAAAACTTGCATGATACGCATATTGTCGACTTCTACCATCATTTGAAAAGCACGGGAGTATAGAAAATCCCCCACTAACACACTCGCGGCATTGCCAAATAACGCATTAGCTGTTTCTTGATTGCGCCGTAGTTGTGATTCGTCGACAACGTCATCATGCAATAATGTTGCGGTATGAATAAACTCCACGATGGCCGCAAGTGTGTAGTGAAACTTGCCAGAATAACTGAAAGCTCCGGAAGATAAAATAACGAGCGCAGGCCGTAAACGCTTGCCGCCGCTATTGATGATGTATTCACTGACTTGACGGATGAGAACTACTTGGGAATGGAGTTTTTCGCGGATAACATCATCGACGATGTCCATGTCCCGTGAAATAAAGCTTTTAATGTTTTCGATTGACACAATGTAACCTTAAAGAAAGCGCTATGTTAGAAATGACGACGGCTTAGTGTCAAGTATAAAAAATATTGAATTCAGAATGTGAATTAAGCCATTATTATTTTTTATGCACAAATAACCCTTAAATCGTTATAATAGCAAGTTTTGTTGCACGTGGATTTGGAGTTCAAAATGTATGCGGTGATAATAACCGGTGGCAAGCAATATCGAGTTCAAGTAGGTGAGAAGCTTAAAGTTGAAAAACTGAGCGTGGAAGCGGGTAGCGAGTTAGTTCTTGATCAAGTGTTGATGGTTTCGAATAACGATCAAGTATCGGTTGGAAGTCCGTTACTCAGTGGTGCAAAAGTGAATGCAACGGTTTTATCACAAGGTCGGCATGATAAAATTCGCATTTTTAAAATGCGCCGTCGTAAGCATTATCAAAAGCATCAAGGACATAGACAGTATTACACAGAGATCCAAATTACCGGTATCTCGGCTTAAGGAGTAAAGATAAATGGCACATAAGAAAGCAGGTGGAAGTTCAAGGAACGGTCGTGATTCGCATTCCAAGCGTCTAGGCGTAAAATGTTACGGCGGCGAAGTAATCCCAGCCGGTTCGATCATTGTCAGACAGCGTGGTACCCAAGTTCACCCAGGTGAGAATGTCGGCATCGGTAAAGATCATACTTTATTTGCAAAAATCGCTGGAAAAGTTAACTTTACTACCAAAGGTGAACTTAAGCGTAAAACAGTCAGCGTAGTGCCTGCTGCATAGTAAGCGATTCATCTCATTTTCAAAAAAGCCCTATCTTAAAACGATGGGGCTTTTTGTTTCTAGTACGAAAGTGGTATAACCACAACATTCAAGTACATAAGCGGTTGTTATGAAATTTATTGATGAAGCAGTCATTCAGGTATTGGCAGGCAAAGGTGGCAATGGCGTGGCAAGTTTTCGTCGAGAAAAGTACATACCACGCGGCGGACCGGATGGTGGTGACGGTGGTAGAGGCGGTAGCATTTATGCGATTGCTGATCGTAATATCAATACGTTGATCGATTATCGATTTGCGCGAATTCATCGGGCTAAAAATGGCCAAAACGGCCAAGGATCGGATCGTTATGGCCGAAGCGCAGAAGATATTGTATTGCGCATGCCAGTTGGAACACTGATAAAAAATATAGGCACTGAAGAAATCATCGCAGATTTAGTGCGTGATCAGCAAAAGGTGCTGCTTGCTAAAGGGGGAACGGGAGGAGCGGGAAATCTTCATTTCAAATCAAGCACCAATCGTGCACCGCGTCAATTTACCTTGGGTGAATTGGGGCAAGAATTTGAATTGAAGTTGGAATTAAAAGTGTTGGCGGATGTAGGATTGCTAGGCATGCCAAACGCTGGCAAATCGACGTTGATTCGTGCGGTTTCGGCTGCTCGCCCAAAAGTCGCAGATTATCCGTTTACCACGCTCGAACCAAACTTAGGTGTGATACGTATCGATGCCAACCGCAGCTTTGTGATGGCCGATATTCCTGGATTGATCGAAGGTGCTGCCGAAGGTGTTGGACTGGGACATCGTTTTTTGAAACACTTATCCAGAACCCGATTGTTGCTGCATGTGATTGATATGGTGCCTTTAGACGAAAATGCTGATTTGGTACATGAAGCGCATGCTCTGGTTAACGAATTACAAAAATACGACGAAGCACTCTATCAAAAACCGCGTTGGCTGGTGCTGAACAAGATTGATATGATACCTGCCGAAGAGCGGGCAAGCGTTTGTGAAGCTTTTGCTAAGAAATTGGGTTGGCAAGGCAGTTATTTTATGATTTCAGCTCTTACAGGAGAAGGTTGCAAGCAACTCACGTATGCGATCATGGAGTATTTAGAGCAAAACGTGTTAACGCTAGCGCAATTAGAATCAACGGAAAACACAGAAATGGTACAAGAGATAGACGATCAAGGCGGTAATACATGTTGAAGCAAGCACGCCGTGTTGTTATTAAAGTAGGCAGTAGCTTAGTAACCAATCAAGGTAAAGGGCTTGATCACGGTGCATTAGCAGGTTGGGCGGAACAAATCGCGCTATTGAAGCACCAAGGCAAAGAAATTATTTTAGTTTCATCTGGCGCGATTGCCGAAGGAATGCAACGCCTCAACTGGGATACCCGGCCAACGGCTTTATACGAATTGCAGGCTGCAGCAGCGGTGGGACAAATGGGCTTGGCGCAAGCATATGCTTCTGTTTTTTCTCAACATAATTTACAAACAGCGCAGATCTTGTTGACGCACGAAGATCTTTCCAATCGTAAACGCTATTTGAACGCTCGCTCAACGTTGACAACATTGCTTAAGCTCAACATTATTCCAATCATTAACGAGAATGATACCGTTGCAACCGATGAAATCCGTTTCGGTGATAACGATACACTGGCTGCGTTGGTGACTAATTTGGTTGAAGCCGATGCATTGGTGATTTTGACTGATCAAGAGGGACTCTATACCAGCGATCCACGTAAAGATCCGACCGCGCAGTTACTGAGCGAAGTGACAGCTGGCGATCCTGCGCTCGAAAGAATGGCGGGTGGTGTTGGTAGCGGCATTAGCCGTGGTGGTATGCAAAGTAAAGTCATTGCGGCGAAACGTGCGGCACGCAGCGGAGCGGATACGTTGATCGCCTCAGGACACCAAAAAAACGTGCTGATCCGTCTCAATCAAGGTGAAACAATCGGCACGCGCTTTCTCGCGAAAATTCCAGTATTAGCAGCGCGCAAACAATGGTTAGCCGATTATTTGCAGGTTCGCGGCCGCGTTCAACTGGATCGCGGAGCGGAAAATGCGCTGATCAACGACGGGAAAAGCTTATTGGCTATCGGCGTAACCCATGTGGAAGGGGACTTCGAACGTGGAGAAACTGTAGCTTGCTTGAATGAGGAGGGTAAGGAAATCGCTCGCGGACTGATCAATTATAGTGCAGTAGAAACGCAAAGAATTCTCAAGACAGCGACGCATGAAATCGAAAATATACTGGGGTATGTCGCGGAACCAGAGCTGATACACCGTAATAATTTGGTCTTGTTGTAATGAACTTTATTAGAATAGTGGGCTAAATAATTTTTGTGTCGCGATCATTTGCAGGAAACTGCTTATATATTTTTTAAAGCAAGAAATCACCTTATCAAAACCTTTTTCAACCGACTTAATTGATAATCTGCTGGACGATTAAAAAAATCAGAAAATTTAATCGACCAGCACAGTCTTCTGAAGCAATTCACTCAAGTACTGTTGAACGCACCTTGTAGGCTGAATTTGATGAATTGCTCATCGAATTTGTCCCGATTTTCTCATAAGTGTATCCAAAACAGAAAAACCTCGATTCATGTGATGATTTATGTGACATAACGTATTTAAAAAATTGCCAGAAAACACTATTATCCCAAGCTTCAGAATTTATTCTGTGATTCCTTAAGTAAGACTTGGTTTGAGATTCTTTTAAGAATTGACAAATAATTTCAATAGGGGGGCTATTGTGCGCATAAAAGAATCGAGCAGAATGATCGTATTGTTTATCATTTTTCTTTCCGCTATTGGAGTAGGCGCTCTTCTAAATACCTATCGGTTGACCGATCAGCATAAGGAGATTGGTAATCAATTGCTATCGGCTACTGAAGCGATCGACAAACTGGTTGCAGGAAGCGATATATTGACCATGGGAATACGGGGTTACGCTGCAACCGGTAACGAACAATTCAAAAATGATTTTCAGATTGAGCTTTCAGTGACCCGAGGAAGAGATAAAGCTCTTATCACTCTGCGAGGACTCAATTTAGCACCTGCTGAAATAGAACAAATCGAAACGTCAAAAGCCAATTCGGATGCTTTGATTCCATTGGAGAACGAAGCTTTCGATGCGGTCGATCGTGGCGATCTGAAAAGAGCCAGCGATTTGGTTTTTGGTGAAGAATACAAGCGTAGGAAAGATTCTATTATTAAGCCACTCATTCAAACACGAATGGAGTTGAAATCTCGCCTTCTTAAGGAACAAGAGATACTGTCAGAATCAATCACGCTGTATAAAACAGCCACTGTTATCGTATTTTTCTTGCTCATTATCACGGTGGTTCTGGTCATGCTGCTCTTCTTTCAACGCAAGATAGCGATTCCGCTCAATATCCTAACCGAAGACACTCAGAAACTTATTGATGGTGATAAAACTGTCCGGTTTCGATTGAAAGATGCTTTATCAGAACTCGCGAACTTAGCAAGTGCACTGGAATCTTTCCGCATCGCTAAAGAAAATATCGAGCGGCAACAGTGGTTGAAAGCGGGTTTAACAGACATTACAGAGCGTGTGCATCAGGCGGATACGGTGGAAAAATTTTCGCGTGCATTACTCGAGTCGCTATGCCCACTGATGATGGCAGGTACGGCAATTATCTATCTACGGGATGAAAAAAACGGTTCACTTGAGGGGGTTGCGGGTTATGGGGCTATGTCTCAGAACGCGCAAGACATTGTTTTTTCTCTAGAAGAAGGATTGGTTGGGGAAGCTTTTCGCACCAAAAAACCAGTCATTTTGAATGAAATTCCGTCCAGCTATATGCGCATTCGATCGGGTATTGGGGAAAGCTTGCCGCATACCATAGTGATCCTGCCAATCGTTATGAATGAGGTGCCAAGTCTGTGTATCGAATTAGGTCTTTTGGCTGATTTGACTGAGCAACGCCGTGAATTGCTGAATGATTTACCACAAGTCATTTCTCCGCATATTGAAGTTTTGTTTCGCAATCTACACACCCAAGAATTATTGGATGCCACCGTTAAACAGGCGGCTAGTCTTGAAGCTACAAGTTTGGCGTTGCAAGAAGCCAAAGAGGCTGCCGAAGGTGCTGCAAAAGCAAAATCGGATTTCCTGGCAAATATGAGCCACGAAATTAGAACACCTATGAATGCAGTCATTGGTATGTCACATCTCGCTTTACGCACCAATTTATCCCCTCAACAGAAAAACTATCTAACCAAAATCAAAGATGCAGGGCATCATCAACGATATTTTGGATTTCTCAAAAATTGAAGCAGGAAAATTTACCGTTGAGAACACAGAATTCGATTTAGAAAAAGTTTTCCACAATATCGCCAATATACTCGGTGAGAAAGCCCATGCTAAAGGTCTAGAGCTTATTTTTGAGATTTCGGATAATGTTCCTCGTTTTCTAATCGGCGACCCTTTGCGCATCGGGCAGGTATTACTCAACTATGGCGGGAATGCGGTCAAGTTTACCGATCAAGGGGAGATCTCTATTGCGGTTTCAGTACTAGAATCCGAGGGGGATAATGTATTACTACGGTTCGAAGTACGTGATACCGGCATTGGCATGACGGAAGTACAGCAAGCACTTTTGTTCAAAAGCTTTCAACAAGCGGATATGTCGACAACTCGCAAGTATGGGGGCACAGGGCTTGGCTTGGCAATTAGCAAAAAATTGGCTGAATTGATGGGAGGAAGTGTCGGGGTCAGTAGTGAATACGGGCGTGGCAGTTTATTCTGGTTTACCGTTCGTACAGTGACGGCTAGTAGTGTTAGCAGTGAGCGATTCTTGCACCCCGATCTTCGGAATATGCGCGTATTGGTCGTCGACGATAACGAAAGTGCGCGTATCGTATTGAATGATGTATTGACATCGCTGACTTTCAACGTAACCACGGTAAGTTCTGGAAAAGAAGCGTTGGATGAGTTGCGTTCAGCCGATATGTCTGGAAAACCATACCAATTGGCCTATCTGGATTGGCGTATGCCGGAGATGGATGGATTGCAAACAGCCGAACGGATCAATGATTTGACTCTTTCGCAACCGCCTAACATGCTGATACTCACTGCCTATGATCGGGAAGAAATTCGTATTCGGGCATTACAGCTTGGAATCAAAGAAATATTGACCAAACCGATTACACCGTCAACTATCTTTGACGCTACGATCAGTGTCATCAATACGAAATTAAAAGCGGGTGGAAAAAGTATTATGGCGCTGCCAACCATTGAAATCGCTACTGAGACGGATCTGGCCGCGACATTTTCAGGTCAGCGAATTTTACTCGTTGAAGACAATGAAGATAATCAAGAGGTTGTGTTAGGACTTTTGGCGGAGACGGGATTACATATCGATATTGCAGAAAATGGTCAAGTCGCCTTAGAAAAAATCAGTCGAACGGAATATGCGTTGGTTTTCATGGATATGCAAATGCCAGTTATGGGGGGATTAGAAGCGACTCGACGAATTCGCGATAATCCTGATTTTCCATCGATACCGATCATTGCGATGACAGCAAATGCAATGCAGAAGGATCAAGATGACTGCCTGGAAGCTGGCATGAATGATTTTATGACTAAACCGATTGATCCCAATCAATTGTTACAAACTCTTAAACGTTGGTTGCCTTCTCATTTTGAAGCGGGTTTGGATAATCTGGAGGCGCAAATTGATCATTCTCCGGAAACTCCTGAGAAAGACAACCCAATTATAAATACCAAGCAAGGATTAAAACGAACACTCGGCAATCAAGAAGCGTACTTTTCGCTATTACGTAAATTCATCAATAAACAAGCCGATGTTCCGCTGCGAATCAAAACCGCTATTGGAATGAATAATCTTCAGGAAGCAGAATTGATCGCGCACACGCTTAAAGGCGTTGCCGGTAATATTGGTGCGTCTGAAGTCCAACGTACAGCGGAAATTCTAGAAAGCGCATTACGTGAAGGGCAAAAACGTAATGTGCTTATTAAATCGCTCGATATGCTTTCTACATCGTTAAAAAATGCTATTGAAGCAATTGCAGCGATTCTTCCCAACGATTCAGAAGTGCTCGATGACAAAGACCTCAACGATTCTGCATCGGCTGAAATATCCATCGTGGATCGTGCCAAACAGTTTACAGTATGCACTAATCTGAAAGATTTACTCAGAAATGGCGATACTGCGGCGGTAGATTTCATGATTGCCAATAAAGAGATCCTGAAAGCAGTAGTTAAAGATCAATTTTTAACACTGCAAAAACGAATAAACGAATTTGACTTTGATGGGGCTGTTGTTATTCTTGATTCTGTGACAGAGAACAATGATACTGACAATAATAACAACGATAATGATCCTGTGATGTAAAGTCATGGAGAAACAACATGAACATAGAAGTTTTCGAACGTCCTACAGTACTTGTGGTTGATGATTCGGTCGATAGCTTGTCTCTATTGTCAACCATTCTCAAAGAATTCTACCGAGTAAAAATAGCTAACGGCGGTGTTAAAGCACTTGACATACTCTCGGGTGCCGAGCTGCCTGACCTCATTCTGCTCGATATCATGATGCCCGATGTGGATGGTTACGAAGTATGCAACAGATTGAAAAATGAACCGAGATTGAAAGATATTCCAATTATTTTTCTCACGGCAAAAACAGATATCGAAGATGAAGAGAAGGGGCTCGAGTTAGGCGCCGTCGACTACATTACAAAGCCGATTAGCCCTCCTATTGTTCGAGCACGTGTAAAAGCGCAGTTACAATTGAAGGCGGCGGCTGATTTTCTACGCGATAAAAATGCCTACCTTGAGGATATCGTTGATAAACGCACACTCGAAGTACGCGCTATTCAAGAAGTCATGTTATTCGGATTAGCATCACTTGCGGAAACACGTGACAATGAAACAGGTAATCATATTCGCCGTACGCAACACTATATCAAAGCACTTGCGGAACGCTTGCGTGATCACCCGAGATTCCGATCGTTTATTTCCGATCATACGATTGCAATGATGTTTAGATCAGCGCCACTCCACGACATTGGGAAAGTCGGTATTCCCGATGGCATTCTGTTGAAACCAGGTAGATTTAGTCCAACAGAATATGAAATCATGAAAGCGCATACGACACTTGGAAAGGAAGCCATTGAAAAAGCAGAAAGCAAGCTCGGTTTCAAAGTCGATTTTCTGAAAATTGCAAAAGAAATCGCTTATTCTCATCATGAAAAATGGGATGGAACTGGTTATCCTCAACAGCTAGTCGGTGATGAAATTCCGATCGCCGCTCGGCTGATGTCTATTGCCGATGTTTATGATGCGTTGATTAATCGCCGGGTTTACAAGAGTCCTATTGCACATGAACGTGCGGTCGAAATCATTGCATCGGGTAAAGGGACTTTTTTTGATCCCGATATAACGGATACCTTTTTGGCAATGACGGAAGAGTTTAAAGCGATTGCTGACAAATTTACCGATGGAACATAATCTAACGACGCTTTTACACGATAGAAATTTTGAATCATGGATCATGGATCAATGGAGAACTTTGCGCGGTTACAATTTTGGCTGATCAGTTGAATGTACAACCAGACTCAAGCTGATGCATCGATTAACGCTATGTCCAAAAACAGAAGATAGGGCAGGGGCAGTACACTTGTGCTCATTAAAAAAATCCAGATAGGTTTATTTTTCGAAGCAATGTCAGCGTACTGCCCACCATAGAATAATTCTAAACGAAATCTACCATGACATTGACGCCTACTACCAATTGAGTATCGGCGTTGGTATAGGTATGAAAACCATTGTAAATTCCTTTATCTTGCCATCCATCATCGGTAATGTGCACATAATCGCCGTGATTGCCATTGACGATCAGTTTATTAGTAGTATCGGATAGTGCTTTTAACTGATTTGCATTGAGCGTCACGCCGCTATCGCTTCCGGATGGGCCATACAAATAGATCTTTTCAATCCCGATGATTTTTTCAGCAAAATTGGCCAAATCCAGATTCGCATCTACTGCGGCTATCGCTAATGTATCGCCGTTACCCTCTCCGCCATCGACCAGTTTGAAATTCAAATCGTGGATACGGATGTAATCGTTGCCGTTTCCCGCAAGATAGGTATCTGCTCCGCCTTTTCCGATAAGGGTATCGTTGCCATTACCTGCTTCAAAACGTTCGGCGGCTTTAGTGCCTATGAGCGTATCTTTATCATTGGTGCCATTGATGACCTTTTCTAAATTCGAAAAATCACTGCGTCCGAAAATGATATAATTGGCGTGAGCTCCAAATAACTCAGCCACCATCAAGTCATCAAAACCATCGTTATTGATATCTCCCGCGCTACTGATGCTACCGGAGAAAAGTCCCATAAAATGCCCCCCTATGGGGCCATCAATACGAAAACCGGCATCATTGGGCAGGTTTGCCAAATCCAGTGTGGCGTTAAAACCGGTCGATTTGCCGAAAATAACATAGACAGAACCAGAATCCTTGCCATTATGGTCCGCTCCTCCAGCGCTGATCAGCATATCGCCAAAACCATCGCCATTAACATCGCCTGCATTTTTGACTACGCCACCAAGAACATCCATTTCTGATACGCCATTCATAGTAAAACCATTGGTGCCATTCAGGTTGGCTAAATCAACCACCGCATCAAATCCAGAGGCTTTGCCAAACACGACATAACTGGAGCCCGAACCAAATCCATTAATTTCAGCGCTACCACCGCCAATGATCACATCTGCAAAACCGTCACCATTCACATCTCCTGCACCACTGACACTGCCACCTGAACTACTAAATTTTGTACCATCCAATCGAAATCCGTTGGTGCCATCGAGTGAGGTCATTTCCAAATTTGCAGCGAATCCAGAAGCCTTACCGAATACCACATAACTAGATCCTCCTCCTCGTGTTGGGTTATTCCCTTCTCCTGGTGCACCGATAATCAAGTCATCATAACCATCTCCGTTGACATCACCGGCACCACTGGACATCCCATCCAGAATCCCAAAATTATCTGGTCCGTTAATACTGTCAACGCCATGCAAATGAAAGCCATTCGTACCATTCAATGTTTGGACATCGATACTGTTACTGGAAAAGCTACTTTGACCAAATATAACGTAGCCCTCACCTGCAGAATGATTATATCCCTCTTGACTCACGATAATATCGTCAATACGGTCGCCATTGATATCACCGACACTACTCACGGAAGTTCGCATGTCGCTATTTTTTTCCAGACCAACAATACTAATACCGGTATTTTTGTCCTGTAAAGCTGTGCTTAAATGTTCAGTACTATTGAAACCAACCCCTTTACCAAAGAAAATGGAGGCGCTAACAGTTGACAAAGCGACAGTTGAAAAAGCGGCTCCAGGGAAAAGCAAATCATCGAAACCATCGCCATTAAAATCTCCGGCTGTTTTAGCTCGCTCTGCTATATAAACGTCTTGAATTACTTGAAAGCCATTATTGCCATTGAGCGTCGATAGATCAAATATTGCGCTAAATGGCGTATTTTTACCAAAGATTAGATTACTTGCAGCTAGTGAGGAAACCGACCCGCCAATGATGATATCATCAAAACCATCCCCATTTACATCTCCTGCATTACTGAGACCACTCCTGTCAAGAGGATCATTAATTACTTTAAAACCATTGCTGCCATTGAGTGTGGTTAAATCAAAAACCTGTGTCATGATAAAACTCCCAGAAAAAAAGCCAGAAAAGAAAATATTTATGACATAACGATTGCATAATTGTTAATACAAATAAACAGTTAAATCATGCTCCACTGTCATTCTTTCAGAATTCTTTCAAAAAAGATATAGGGACAACCTGTGATTTTGGTCCTATGATTTAGACGTAATTTCTCGAGAATGTCACTTAAATCGCTAGGGAATTTCTTTAAGCAACCGGATTAGTTAAGAGTGATCTGGTCAAGTAAAATCGCACATATCAGTGCAACACTACCGATTAAAAGGAAAGAAATCGGCAGGGATAGTTCCCATTGTGGAACAGGTTCAGCAATGATAAGCATCAGGATGGGTTAATTTTAGATTGCCGTTTTTACATCATAAGTGGGTCAGATTGCAATTACCCTTGACAGGGTGTCAGCGTACTGCCCACCATAGAATAATTCTAAACGAAATCTACCATGACATTGACGCCTACTACCAATTGAGTATCGGCGTTGGTATAGGTATGAAAACCATTGTAAATTCCTTTATCTTGCCATCCATCATCGGTAATGTGCACATAATCGCCGTGATTGCCATTGACGATCAGTTTATTAGTAGTATCGGATAGTGCTTTTAACTGATTTGCATTGAGCGTCACGCCGCTATCGCTTCCGGATGGGCCATACAAATAGATCTTTTCAATTCCCATGATTTTCCCAGAAAATTTGGCCAAATCCAGATTCGCATCTACCGCGGCTATCGCTAATGTATCGCCGTTACCCTCTCCGCCATCGACCAGATTGAAATTCAAATCGTGGATACGGATGTAATCGTTGCCCAAGCCCGCGTGATAAATATCGGCTCCGCCTTTTCCGATAAGGGTATCGTTGCCATTACCTGCTTCAAAACGTTCGGCTGCTTTAGTGCCCACGAGCATATCGCTTTTATTGGTGCCTTTAATGACTTTTTCTGGATTCGAGAAGAAATCACTGCGTCCAAAAATCACATAGCTGGAATGATCGGACCTTGAATTAGCCACCATCAAGTCATCAAAACCATCGTTATTGATATCCCCTGCGCTACTGACGCTATGGACGAAATATCCTAACATATTTTCAGATGATCCATCGATACGGAACCCGGCATCACTGGACAAATTAGCCAAATCCAGTGTGGCACCAAAACCGGTCGCTTTGCCGAAAATGACATAAACAGAACCAGCATAATATGTGGCATTATATTCCGTTCTTCCAGCACCGATCAGTATGTCGTCAAAACCATCGCCATTGACATCGCCTGCGTTACTGACTGAACTACCTAATAACTCCCCGTTACGCCCGTTCGATTTGCCATTCATGGCAAAACCATTGGTGCCATTTAAGTCGGCTAAATTTACCACCGCATCAAACCCAGAGGCTTTGCCAAACACGACATAACTGGAGCCTGAGTAATCATTAGCATGAAGTGCGCCAATCACCACATCTGCAAAGCCGTCACCATTCACATCTCCCGCACTGCTGACGGCTCTGCCTGCTAAATCATGCTTAGCGATGCCATCTAAGCGAAAACCATTGGTACCATCGAGTGAGGTCATTTCCAAATCCGCACTGAATCCAGAGGCTTTACCGAATACGATATAACTAGATCCACCATTTGTTGGGTTGTTACCGCGATATGGTGCACCAATAATCAAGTCATCATAACCATCACCGTTGACATCGCCAGCACCACTGAGTGAAGAGCCAAAATTATCTGGTCCGTTAATGCCATCGACGCCATGCAAATGAAATCCATCCGTACCATTCAGTGTTTGGACATTAATACTGTTACTGGCAAAGCTATTTTTACCAAATACGACGTAGCTATCTCGATAACCACTCGGACCATTACTTACGATAATATCGTCAATATGGTCACCATTGATATCGCCTGCACTACTCACAGATATTCTATAATTGGTCGCTCCCCCTAGACCGACAATACTGATACCGGCATTTTTGTCCTGTAAAACCGTGCTTAATTGTTCAGTGCCACTGAACCCCGTCCTTTTACCAAAAAGAATGGCAGCTTCAACCGGTGAAGAATAAGAATTGACTCCACCAACGAGCAAATCATCGAAACCATCGCCATTAAAATCCCCGGCTGTCGTAGTCCAATCTAATGAATAAAGATCTTGAATTAATTGAAAACCGTTATTGCCATTGAGTGTCGATAGATCAAATGATGCGCTAAATGGTGTATTTTTACCAAATATTACATAACTTGAAGCATAACTTGCGCCAGAATACAAGTCTCTCAAATCGACAGTGACAATATCATCATAACCATCACCGTTCACATCCCCTGCATTACTAACACCCCAACCGCCCATTCTAAACCCATTGCTACCATTGAGTGTGGCTAAATCAAAAACTTGTGTCATATTAAAAACTCCTAGAAAATAGATAGAGAAGAAAGTATTTGTGACATAACGATTGCATAATTGTTAATACAAATAAACAGTTAAATCATGCTCCACTGTCATTTTTTCAGAGTTCTTTGAAAAAAGATATAAGGACAACCTGTGATTTTGGTCCTAGGAGATAGGCGTAATTTCTCAAGAATGTGACCTTAACCCGACAGAGAATTTCTTTATAAATTAATGAACAGGCTCACCCGAAACAGTCAACCACGGCCCCGGATACCATTGGGTTGGAGCCATCAGCAATATAATCGATAAAATATTGCGATGTGCGCCGGATGCGATAGCAAGTTTACCGCGTGGGCTAGGGATCATGTGAAGTGTCGAATCGAAACTGCTGGCGATATGGTGTTGTGCTTTTTTTAGAGAAGTATGTTGGGTTTGTTGCGTTAGTAAATAAGCAATGCCGACTTCCGCGACAACATCGGCTTTGGCGCGCTTGAGAATGGTATCGATATTTTTGTCAAAATAATCGAAAATCCATGGAAATTCGGAACGATTGAGTGGGTATTGGTAATATTGACTTTGTGCCAACACCAAGTGTGTCAAGCCATAAATTTTATTTTCAAATTGCTTATTACTGAGTAATGGATCTTCGTTATCCGGGTACGTTTGTTGCAACGTATGAATAAACAATGCGGAATAATCTTTACCCCCCAGTTGTTTGAGCCAAACTATCACATTGGCCAGTTGCGCTGCCCACGCTTTGATCATTTCAGGATTGTTGAAATAATCCGTGTAATCATGTGCCAACACATGTTGTTTTAATTGATCGAAAGACGGCGAGCTGACACGATATTCCAGAGTGCGTCTGAGTAATGCTAGGCTATTCCAGTAATAAAAAAACTCCGGGGCAATGGTAAGTGTTCGACAGCGTAGCGCGAAAAGGGTTTGTGATGGCCATTTTTTGAGTTGCGCTTGTGAGTATTGCGCTTCGTTATGATCTTTGGCGGTTTGCAGCAGTGCTTCCGTTTCTTGGAGCATTGCTTGCAAATCGCGCAGATTGTATTTTAAATAAGAAGTATCGCCACTGATACGATAGATCCTGGCAGCATAATGGCTGGCTAGATATGTTGGTAGTTTATCGATGTGTTGATCGTATTTGGCTTTAATGGTCTGTGCAATGGTTAAAAAATGTTGTTTTTCTTCATCGCTAGATGGTATTAGCGTCGCGTTACCGCTCGTTTTGCAGCCAGAAAGAAATATCATTGCCAATCCAATGACCAGAAATCCATTGCGCCATCTCAGTTGTGGCATATGAATAGTCGGTCACTGTCTTTCATAAGCCAGCACAGGCGCTAGCCATTGCTCGGCAAACTCGAGTGTCCAGCCTTTACGCTGCGCATAGTCTTCAACTTGATCCTTACCAATTTTTCCAACAGCGAAGAAACTCGATTCAGGATGTGCAAAATAGAATCCCGATACTGCAGCCGTCGGTACCATCGCGAATGATTCGGTAATAACGATGCCAGCGTTTTCCGTTGCATTGAGCACTCTGAATAACTCGCCTTTTTCAGTATGATCGGGACAAGCAGGGTAGCCCGGGGCTGGGCGAATACCGAGGTATTGTTCATCGATCAATTGATCATTGGTGAGATTTTCATTTTTGGCATAGCCCCAGAATTCACGCCGTATCCGTGCGTGCATGTGTTCGGCGAATCCTTCCGCCAACCGATCCGCTAAGGCTTTGAGTACAATCGCGCTGTAATCATCATTTTGCGCTTCAAAGGCTTTGATACGTTCATCAATGCCGAATCCTGCTGCAACCGCGAACATACCAATGTAATCTTCAATGCCGGTTTCTTTCGGAGCAATATAATCAGCCAAGCAGCGGTTTGGTTTTCCGGATGGTTTTTGATCTTGCTGGCGTAAACAGTGATAGGTCATGGCCAATTTGTTGCGTGACGAATCCGTGTAGATTTCAATGTCATCGCCGACAGCATTGGCGGGAAATATTCCAATCACCGCATTTGCGCTGAGCCATTTTTGCTCGATGATTTTCTTCAACATCGTTTGAGCGTCGTGAAAAAGCTGACTAGCAGTCTCACCGACGATTTCATCTTCTAAGATGTTGGGGTAGCGTCCGACTAATTCCCAGGCTTGGAAAAATGGTGTCCAATCAACATAGGGCACAATTTTTTCCAACGGATAATTGTTCAGTGTGCGTATGCCTAGAAAATCTGGCGCATATGGTCGATAGTTTTTCCAATCCGTTTTAAATGGATTCGAACGCGCTTCGGTGAGCGTCAGTAGTTTGGATGGGCCTTTTTTATTTTTGTGCTGGGTGCGAACTTTTTCATATTCTTCTTTGATTTCTTCCACATATTTGGAACGCAAATCTTGTGATAGCAAATTGCTGCATACGCCGACTGCGCGGCTGGCATCGGGTACCCATACGGTCGGGCCTTCATAATGAGGCGCAATTTTAACAGCGGTATGTACGCGGGAAGTTGTGGCGCCGCCAATTAGTAACGGAATGGTAAAGCCTTCACGCTGCATTTCCTTGGCGACATGCGCCATTTCTTCCAAAGAAGGTGTAATCAATCCCGAAAGACCGATGATATCGGCATTTTCACGTTTTGCCATATCGAGGATCTGCGCGCTGGGCACCATCACGCCCATGTTGATCACTTCGTAGTTATTGCATTGCAGTACCACGGTTACGATATTTTTACCAATATCGTGCACATCTCCTTTGACGGTTGCAATGACAATTTTTCCCTTTGGTTTGTTGTCACCCAACAATTTTTTCTCGGCTTCGATAAAAGGCAATAAGTGTGCAACCGCTTGTTTCATAACACGTGCTGACTTAACAACTTGTGGTAGAAACATTTTACCAGCGCCAAATAAGTCACCGACTACCCCCATGCCTTCCATCAAAGGACCTTCAATGACTTGAATCGGGCGGCCGCCTTGTTTGTCTATTTCTAACCGCGCCGCTTCGGTATCTTCGACGATATACGTCGAAATTCCATTGACCAAAGCATGTGTTAGACGTTGTTGTAACGGTTGCTCACGCCAGGATAAATCTTCGATTTGTTCCTTTTTCAGTCCCTTGAAATTTTCCGCGAACTCGACCAAAGACTCGGTAGCTTCAGGTTTTCGATTCAAAATGACATCTTCAACTTTCTGCAGTAATTCGGCAGGGATATCCGAATAAACACCCAATTGCCCGGCATTGACAATGCCCATCGTCATGCCAGCTTTGATTGCGTGATACAAAAAAGCCGTATGAATGGCTTCGCGAATAGGTTCATTGCCGCGAAAAGAAAAAGATACATTGGAAACGCCGCCGCTAACTTTGGCATAGGGAAGCGTTTGTTTAATTAAACGTACGGCCTCTATGAAGTCAACGCCGTAGTTATTGTGTTCTTCAATACCAGTGGCAATGGCAAAAATGTTGGGGTCAAAAATGATATCTTCCGGTGGAAATCCAATACTGACCAATAAATGATAACTACGTGTGCAAATATCGATTTTGCGTTGCAACGTATCAGCCTGACCTTTTTCGTCGAAAGCCATAACAATCACTGCGGCGCCATAACGCCGTGCCAGCTTGGCGTGATGAATAAAATCTGCTTCGCCTTCTTTCATGCTGATTGAGTTAATGACTGGCTTGCCTTGGATGCATTTCAATCCAGCCTCGATGACTGACCATTTACTGGAATCTAGCATGATCGGAACTTTGCAAATATCCGGTTCTGCCGCAAGCAAATTCAGAAACGTTACCATGGCTTTTTGCGAATCCAGCATCGCTTCATCCATGTTGATATCGATAATCTGCGCACCGTTTTCTACCTGGCTACGTGCAACATTCAAAGCTTCGTCATAGTCATCGTTCAAAATTAATCGCGCAAACGCACGTGAACCGGTTACGTTGGTACGTTCGCCGACATTCACGAACAACGAATCGTCACCAATGTTGAGTGGCTCTAATCCTGACAAACGGAGTTTTTTAGGGATATCAGGTATTTTTCGTGGCGAAATCTGACTGACAGCTTCAGCAATGGCTTTGATATGTGCCGGGGTAGTACCACAACAGCCGCCGACAATATTGACGTACCCCGCTTCGGCAAAGCTTTTGATTTGTCCTGCGGTATACTCGGGTGATTCATCATAGCCGGTTTCCGAAAGTGGATTAGGTAAGCCTGCATTCGGATGGACGCTGGTATAAACATTTGCGACTTTGGCTAATTCCTCGACATACGGGCGCATTAATTCAGCGCCTAAAGCACAGTTGATGCCGACCGACAATGGTCGGGTATGGCTGACAGAATTCCAAAATGCTTCCGGTGTTTGTCCGGATAGCGTTCGTCCTGAAGCATCGGTAATGGTCACAGAAATCATGACCGGCAAACGGATATTGTGTTCCTCAAAGAATTGGTCAATCGCAAATAGCGCTGCTTTGGCATTGAGCGAATCAAAAATGGTTTCCACCAATAAAATATCAACGCCACCGTCTACTAAGCCGCGAATTGATTCGGTATAGTCTTTTACTAATTGATCGTAGGTAATGCCACGAAATCCGGGATCATTAACATCGGGTGAAATCGACGCGGTTTTTGTGGTGGGGCCGATCACGCCGGCAACAAAGCGCGGTTTGTCGGGTGTTTTGGCTTCGTATTCCTGCGCTGCTTCGCGTGCTAGCTTTGCGGCCGAGCAATTCAACTCATAGACCAGGTCTTGCATATGGTAATCAGCCATCGATGCTGCATTGGAATTGAATGTATTCGTTTCGATGATATCCGCCCCAGCTTCCAAATAACCGGTATGAATTGAGCGGATGATGTGCGGTTGTGTAATGGTCAACAAATCATTATTGCCACGCAAATCATGGGAAAAGTTGGCAAAACGTTCACCGCGAAAGTCATTTTCTTGTAACTTGAATGTTTGAATCATTGTTCCCATTGCGCCATCTAAAATCAGAATACGTTGGGTGAACAAATTTTCAAGTAATTGTGTGCGTGAAGGATTATTCATGAGAAGCAGACAAATAAAAGAATTAACAGTGGATTATATCGTAACTGCCAAGTGAATTCGCTGCGAAACGATTAAAGGTATAGCAAGCTCAGGCGATAGCCGAAGGCATCTAACTGGGTACTATCGAAATCTAGGTGAATTTCCAAATCATCGTGCGCTTCGATAAATTGCTTGGCGTGATTTTCGTTTGATAAGTATTCTTGTGGGGTAAACAAGCGACTCGCGGTTAACTGATCTTTGGCATTCAGCAGAGATAATTGCAATATGGGCAAGGCTTGCGGGAATGCAGCGTGGTTACGAATCACCGCGGTTAAAGTCGAAATGACGGGTTGACGGGTTTCGTTTTTTTGTAAATCTGAAGTTTCAATACCGAGTTGTTCAATTTTTTGTGGATAGGGAATCGAACACCCCAGCACTTGACAATAACGCTCTAGCCTTGGTCTGTTGTCAGGTGCAAGCATTGTTAATTCGGTGCGATAGTGGTAGGTTATTTGCATTGCCAGCAGCAGCACTAACATAGTATTGGCAAATCCAAAAAAAACTTGCCATCCATAAGGAAGGGGTTGCTTGTTGTCACTCAACAAATTGTCGGCTAAAGATTCATTAAGCGAGTGCTGATTTTCTGAATCCTCTGATGACAAAGGAACTTGCGACACGGTTTGTGATGTTGAATCAATTGCTATGGGCAATTCCGATTGTTGTTGTGAATTCTCAATCGTTGCAGATGAATAGGCTTGCGCCTGATGTTCCATTTGCAAATGCTTTTCCAATGAAATATCTATTTCAAGCCCATCTTGTAACCGTGGTTGAAAAGGAGGTTGTAACGACGGTAAAGAATCTTGCTGCAAGGATTGTGACTGCTCTGATAGTCTTGATTCTGAGGGTTGTGTTGGTAATACCGGTAAATTCGGTAACGCGGTAGAGGTGGGTGCTGCAATTTCAGTGTTGATTTCTGCCGCTGCACTTGACGATACGATGGCTGATTCATGAATGGTGATCAGTGTTGAAAAGCCATTGAATATGAGTTGGCAAGATCCGCAGCGAACATCGCCATTATGCGTTTGCAACTGGGTTGCATTGACGCGAAAAGCTGTATTGCAACTAGGGCAGAAAGTTACTAAAGCCATGTCGAGGAATAATCTTTTTTACTCAAAGAGGCAAATTAAATTGCAGATTATTCACCTTTTGCTGCCTACTAACAACACCCAATCTTCTTGTTGCTGAACGGATTTCATATCAAACCATAACTGATAGGTATCGATTACTTCTGCGGTTTGTTCATGTAGAATGCCCGATAATGCAATGTGACCGCCTTGTTTGACCAACGATGCCAGTAGCGGTGCCAAAATCATCAGTGGATTGGCGAGAATATTTGCAATGACGATATCGACGGGTTCCGATGGTTGATGTGAAGTAGCAAAAACGTATTGTGCCGGATTGCATTGATTACGCTTGGCATTCTCTTGACTAACCGTAATGGCTTGTTCATCGATATCAATACCGGTTGCATGCGCAGCGCCAAGTTTCAACGCGGCAATAGCTAAAATTCCAGAACCGCAACCATAGTCAATGACAGTATTGCCGGCTTGTAAGTTTTGCTCCAACCAGCACAGACAAAGCTGCGTGGTAGGATGACTGCCTGTTCCAAAAGCCAAGCCAGGATCGAGTAATAGATTGATGGCATGAGGATCGGGCGGTGTGTGCCAAGTTGGCACAATCCACATACGAGTTGAAATTTGAATCGGCGCGAACTGCGATTGTGTCAGCCGTACCCAATCTTGATCCGCAATTTTTTCTATTCGATAATCGAGTGGAATGTTAATAAGGTTGGATTGCGTGAGATGCGCAACGATGTCAGAAACATTAGTGCTGTCATTAAATAATGCGGATACTTCGGAATTTTGCCAAATTTCACCGGTAGGATTTCCAGGCTCACCGAAAAGAGGTTGTTCGTCGTCCGAATTAGCAGCCGCATCATGAATATCGACGGATAAAGCGCCTTGTTCCATAAGCGCTTCACTCAGCAATTCTGCATGGACAGCATCGGTCTTAAAAATCAGTGAAATCCAAGCCATACCGATTTTTTAGATATCGATAATGAAAAATGGATTAACTGCTTTTGTTATGCAAAGCAAGCTTTTGTTCCAAGTAATGAATGGATACACCGCCGCGCAAGAAGGTAGCATCGGCAAGCAAATCCAAATGCAATGGAATGTTCGTTTTAATGCCTTCGATAACAGTTTCGGTCAAAGCAATGCGCATGCGCGCAATGGCTTGTTCGCGTGTGTCGCCATAAGCGATAACCTTGCCGATCATCGAGTCATAATGAGGGGGCACCATATAATTGTGATACGCATGTGAATCAAACCGCACGCCTGGCCCACCAGGAATATGATATTGCGTGATACGTCCGGCTGACGGTGTGAGTTTATAAGGATCTTCAGCGTTGATGCGACATTCAATGGCATGGCCTTTGATGATCACGTCTTTTTGACGAACAGCCAGGACTTCTCCCGCCGCAACTCTGATTTGCGCTTGTACCAGATCAATGCCAGTAATGGCTTCGGTAATGGGGTGTTCGACTTGCAAGCGAGTATTCATTTCGATGAAATAAAATTCATCGTTTTCAAACAAAAATTCAAAAGTGCCAACGCCGCGGTACTTGATACGACGGCACGCATCGGCACAACGTTCGCCAATCTTGTTGCGCATTTTTTCGTTAATTCCTGGGGCAGGAGCTTCTTCCAAAATTTTCTGATGACGGCGTTGCAAAGAGCAGTCTCTTTCGCCCAAATGAATCGCGTTGCCGTGTTCATCGATTAACAATTGAAATTCAATGTGACGAGGATTTTCCAGAAATTTTTCGGCGTACACGACTGGATTTCCAAAAGCGGCTTGTGCTTCATTGCGGGTCATGATTACGGCATTCGACAAAGCCGCTTCGGTATGTACCACTCGCATGCCGCGGCCGCCACCGCCGCCCGATGCTTTAATGATAATCGGATAACCGATTTGCTTTGCAATTTTCCGAATTTCTTCGATATCTTCGGGTAATGCGCCATCTGAACCAGGAACACAGGGCACTCCCGCTTTTTTCATGGCATTTTTAGCGCTGACTTTGTCGCCCATCAAACGGATCGTTTCAGGGCGTGGACCGATAAACACAAAACCACTTTTTTCTACGCGTTCGGCAAAATCAGCATTTTCAGATAAAAAACCGTAACCGGGATGAATCGCCTGAGAATCAGTGACTTCAGCAGCGCTAATAATAGCCGGAATATTGAGATAGCTCTGCGCTGCAGGAGGAGGGCCGATACAGACTGATTCGTCGGCAAGTTTCACATATTTTGCCTCGGCATCAGCGGTAGAATGTACGGCAACTGTTTTGATACCCATGGTGCGACAGGCACGTTGAACCCGTAAAGCAATTTCGCCACGATTGGCGATCAGAATTTTCTCAAACATAATATTTTTATTGGCTCGTGATTGAATCCATCATTCGATCACAAATAGAGGTTCGCCATATTCCACGGGCTGGCCATTATCCGGCAGGATCGCTTTAATGACGCCATTTTTGTCAGCTTCTATCTCGTTGAGCAATTTCATTGCTTCGATAATGCACAGCGTATCGCCAACTTTTACCGTTTGACCGATTTCCACAAATGGATTCGATCCTGGAGAAGCCGAGCGATAAAATGTACCTACCATAGGCGATTTGACCATATGGCCGTCAGGTATGCGATTAGTATCCGAAGGTTCGTTGCTGGCAGATTTTTGATTATCGAGTGGCGATGCAGTGCCCGCTGTTAGTGCCGGTGATTGTTGCATGGACTGCTGCATGATGGGGGGCATAAAAGCATAATTTGGCATAGCGTTAGCTGAGCCGGATTTACTGATCCGTACTTTTTCTTCACCCTCAGTAATTTCCAGTTCGGCAATGCTCGATTCTTCGACTAACTCAATGAGCTTCTTAAGCTTTCTCAAATCCATGTCAATTTTCCTGCAAAATGGTCACTCAAAATAATAGTTAAATAACTGCAATTACTTATCTTCTAAATAGCAGTAAGTTAAATGCAATAGGTACTTTAATTGTGTAGCTGATTTGGATCTAAAGCGTATTGCAATGCGAGCTCATACCCTTTGACGCCTAAACCACTAATGACACCGATCGCCAGATCTGAGAAATAAGAATGCTGACGGAACGATTCACGAGAATAAATATTCGATATATGTACTTCAATAAAAGGTATCTTCACGGCAGCCAACGCATCGCGCAAGGCAACACTGGTATGTGTATAAGCGGCCGGATTGATAATTATGAAATCTGTACCATCTGTCATGCAAAGCTGCACTCTATCAATCAACGCAAATTCAGCGTTATTTTGAAAAAAATCAATCTTGATGTCCGCATTTGCAGCTAATTTACTCAAATTTCTGTTAATATCTTGGAGTGTAACAGCGCCGTAAATCTCCGGCTCGCGCGTACCTAGCAAATTCAAATTCGGTCCGTGAAGAATTAAAATATTAGTCGCTGTATATTCTTTTTCATTCATTAGCTAATTATGTACTGTTATAGTCAAAATGTACATATTTTTAACGAATTTCGCCGAACTTAATCCATTATCATTAATTTTCTCCAAAATCAGATTTTGATTTGCGGGCGATTGCACGAATCACTATAATGACGCGTTCATTTGCATCCGAAGCTGTTGTAGCTCAGTTGGTAGAGCAACTGATTCGTAATCAGTAGGTCGGAGGTTCGACTCCTCTCAACAGCACCAATAAATCAATAACTTGAGATGAATTATATAAAATTCCATTATTCATGTAGACGCTATGTAGACAGTAAAACAAGTATAAAAAGAAAATGTAAAACTTATTTTAGAAAATAAGATTACGAAGCAATTCAAATTTATAAACAGAAACTTACTGGCTATATTCTTGTTTTTGTCAGCTTAAAATGAATGGGTTGTGGTTTTTCTAGAGAGAAATTTGTTTCTCAACCGATCTAAATTTAGAAGATATATAGCATTAAATCTTGACAAATTCTATTGGTAAGAAGAAAAGTGGATTTGCCTGGATAGATTTCGGTCAGAGCACAAATCCCAATATGCTAAACTGTTTTGCTTTTCGTAAAGCAACGAAGTCTTGTTCCGGTCAGAGCACAAATCCCAATATGCTAAACTTATACGCAGCCAATTGACCGACTAAATTATGTTCCGGTCAGAGCACAAATCCCAATATGCTAAACTTCATGTCAAGACTTGGAAAGCTACAGTTATGTTCCGGTCAGAGCACAAATCCCAATATGCTAAACTGGCTTGCGTTAGCGGGGGAAGGTGTCACTAGTTCCGGTCAGAGCACAAATCCCAATATGCTAAACTACCATCACAGCGCACCTCTACCCTACTGTGTTCCGGTCAGAGCACAAATCCCAATATGCTAAACTTTTAGAATTCGATTACAAGACACTGGGTTAGTTCCGGTCAGAGCACAAATCCCAATATGCTAAACTCAGTGGCAAAATCACAAGTGGGCTGAAAATGTTCCGGTCAGAGCACAAATCCCAATATGCTAAACTCCCTTGTCGATGAACAATATTCAGGCCATTGTTCCGGTCAGAGCACAAATCCCAATATGCTAAACTAATGATGCCCGTTTTGTTGATTCATTTCTAGTTCCGGTCAGAGCACAAATCCCAATATGCTAAACTGGATTCGATTTTGACGACGAGGTACGAGGAGTTCCGGTCAGAGCACAAATCCCAATATGCTAAACTTTCGTCGTGTCCCGTAGCGAATCCCACCACAGTTCCGGTCAGAGCACAAATCCCAATATGCTAAACTAAACGGCACAAACACAACCGGACCGGTATGTTCCGGTCAGAGCACAAATCCCAATATGCTAAACTCAAAATTGGTGCCGCTCGCGAATTTGGGAAGTTCCGGTCAGAGCACAAATCCCAATATGCTAAACTACAAGACACTATCAATCAGTGATTGCGAGAGTTCCGGTCAGAGCACAAATCCCAATATGCTAAACTGATGCAAATGTGAAGCTAAAAATAGCTGCTGTTCCGGTCAGAGCACAAATCCCAATATGCTAAACTATCTGCACATTAACCTTATGATTATTCATAAGGTTAATGTGCATGCTAGAATAAAAAATTTGATAATCTTCAGAAAAGTTCATACTGCTCAGGTGGTTTTTTGCTCGATTGTTTGGCTTTTCCGCTAAAGGTAATAATGCGTTCGTATTGCTTGTCGGTAAATTGCAAGATATTTACTCTACCTCCAACAGGTAAATTTCTTTCTACCTGCGCGCAATACGTATCGATCTGACTTTGACTGCTACAGAAACGCATATAAACAGAGAATTGCGACATTTCAAACCCCATATCTAGCAGAGTATTACGAAAATCCGTTGCCGCTTTGCGTTCAGCTTTCTCAACGACAGGTAAATCGAACATGACTATGATCCACATTAGCCGATATCCAGAAAGCATGGCACGTTAATCTTCCTGAAATGATGACGCTAGGTCGAGTGGCAATCCTGGCAAAGGCAAATCCAGTTTGTTTTTCTCCCCCATAAAAACTTGAGCTAGCGAGACGGCAAGCTTCTGCGTACAAACTATCAAAGGAGTTGCGCCTGCGCTAGTTTGCATATCATTGTATAGCGTTCTTACCAATTCACGTTTGCTTTCTGGTGTTACCTGCGTTTCCCCATGTCGATACAATTGCCAGACTTTCAAATCTATCACAGGGCGAAAAGGCTCCATTAAGTCATCCACTAACCGCATGGCATTGCCCTCGTTACTGTGATGCAATCCAATGGTTGGATGCAATCCTGCAGCAACCACTGCGCGCGCGGTAGCTGCGCGTAAAACGGTATAACCATAGTTGAGCATGGCATTAAGGCCATCACTTTGTTGATCTCGGCGGAAATCATCTCCAAATAGCAGCCCCCAATAACGCCGCGCTCCTTGGGCTTCGAGATTGTCCGGATCACCCGAACGCACTTTCCGGACTAAAGCAGACAGAGGAATAAATGGTGAACCCGCAGCTTCCAATGCATCAGCCTGTTGTTGCAGTTTTGACTTGACAATTTCTGCCCAAAGACGCTTTTTAAGCGGTTGACTAGCAGCAAGCTGGGCGTCAAATCGTTTTGCTTGTTGATAGTTGCCATCTATCGTCAGCACCATGCCTACCGCATTGTGATTAGCGGCACATAGTACAAAAGGAGCGCAGCGCTCGGCCAACGCTACCAAGAGGTTATTGGTATAGCTCAAACCATGTGCATTGGCGATAACAGCGGCAATATCGTCCAGCGGTATCTGTCCCAATTCCTTGCGTTCGCCATCGGTATCTTTTACCACCAGAAAACCGCGTGATAGGAACAGATGACGCCGGTCATCTGCTACTTCAACGATACGCCCAATCATTCCAATTATTCCTCGAAACCAGAATCGTTAAGTTCGCCAATGGGTGAAACGGTGACGCGACGCGCTTTAATAGCGCGTAGGCTTTCTGGCGAGATACTTTTTTGGAAGAAATTATCTTCTAACGCCGATGCATTGAATGTTTTTCCAGCTTTCTGGTCTTTCTGTGCAGAGAGCTTTGCGAAATAGCGTGCACTGATATTTGATTCGTTATGCAGAACGAAAGTAATAGCTCCAGTACTATTGATTTTCAGCACACACAATAATTGCATTCTCCCGTTAATCTCCGCGCGGATATAATCATCAATCAGTAGCCTCATTATTAATGGTTTTCCATCTATGCTTAACGTACGATGTTTTAATCTTGCTTCGCCAAATTTCGCAACAATTTGGTAGGCTCGATAGCGTTCAATAACCTCACCTGACCAGCCACCGCTTTCTGTTTTGATTATTTCAATGCAATAATTGCTGCGACTCCACAGTCCCATGTAAGGTTTAGGAGTGCCGTCTTCTTCTAGCCCATGCCGATAACCGCTTTGTGACTTTGCTTTATTGTCTGTAAAACTAACCACCTCACGATTTAAGATGAGCCTTTGACGTTGACCATCAATTTCCTGTCGATATGTAGCTTTTCCCTTTCCTCTTAATCCATAAATTGTTGAGTCAAAAAATCCACCCTGATAAGCATGATCTGGCTTATGACTAACCCAGATGGCATCAATGGCACGCTGCACGTGTTCTCGGTATCTTTCCCACGGCAATGGCATTTTCTCTACCAAGCGATTAAGCTGACGTTCGCGCGCACTAGCGCTGGCTTTGGCAAAACGCTGCAACAAACCTTGATCCGTCACAGCAATCACGCAGGCATCAACTGCATGGTGGCGATGATCGTTGCGGTTCTTTTCACCATTTAAACCAAGAACGTCGTTCAGACCGAATTTCGCGCGCAGCATGGCTGTCATACGCCCCGGAATAACGCGCGTATTAGGGCAAACCAAACTCATGTATTCACGTGTTACTTTGCTGAGGTGGCGAGTGTCGTTTAGTGCTCGTGCCAAAAATCCCGCATCGTCTTTCAGCCAGTGTTGGTAGCCATCTTCGCCAAAGCGATAACGCTTGGCTTTGGGCATAAGTTCAGCTCTGGCGAGAATACTTGCATAGCCCCAGCCTTGAGCGGCAAAATCGTTCCGTGCATCCCAAGGCGTGCGATTACCTTTGATACGATTGACCTGGCGGAGTGCCACCGTTTTGTTGTTAAGGCTGTCGTCGAGTGTTTGCGAAAAAGGCAGAATATGTTCAATTTCCACTTCATCGCTTAACAGCATAGTGGCACTGATTTGCGCCCCGGAATACGGGCAATGGCGGTCTGCGACATTTCTTGGATTAAGCTCCTCCCACAAGATCATTTTTTCAATGTCGTCGCGCCTGACACGCTCTTCGCTAATCTGTAAAGTCTCTGCAATGATAGTGCGCAATCGCTTATTGCGATTCTGATTCTCGATTTGCCGCTTGTTTTCTTCATCGCGCTGAGCTTTGCTTTGTTTTAAGTCACGCGCCACTTCAACAATCACTTCACTGGGGTATCCATAACGCTTGATAAGAGCATTTACCACTAGGCGAACTTGGTTCAATCCGATATGCACGGTGGGGTTGGCTATTTTTCCATAACGTTTCTCAGCAGGATCTTCTGGTTTGCCGCTGCCAAAACCGACATGACGTTGAAGATATTCGCCGTAGTACGGCAGTTCCTTGTGAATGTGGAATTCCTTGATTTCACCTGAATCCTGATCAATACTTTCGATCTTGCAGGTGATGCCGGGAATTTCAGTGTTTGAGCCAAGCCGACTATGATGCTCAAAACCAGCGGCTTGCACAGCTTTGTCATAGGTCACTATATCACGGCGCAATTCCGGCAGAATGCGTGCCAGTGCTTTTGTACATAGGCTGCCATAGCCTTCTGGCAATCCTACATTAGCGATAGATTCCGCGCATTTTTCATCAATACCAGTCTCATCTTGCAGCCAGCGTACAAGCTTGGCTTCGTTTTCTTCTTTGATCAATTGCAACACGATGGTATCTTGTTTGGTTTCATCAAATACAAACCAGGCATCGCCAAAATGTTCTTTCTTACCAAGAATAGCGCTGGTGATATTGCCTTTGAGTTCCTCACGTTTCGGATCTTCAATATTGAACTGAACCGCACCACCAACCCCAAGTAATTTCTTGATTTGCGTAAAGGTGCGTTTACTGTTTTTTTCCAGTGCGGCAATCAGCTCATCACGCTGCTGCAAAGTCAGCGATTCTTCCTTCAATCCTTCCCGCAGGATACGTAGATTATTAACCTCCTGATACATGCGGAACCTTTGGGTGCTGGGTAAAGCCAGCGGCGCACGCTCTTCGTCTGGCATGAATGTACAACGCCCGGGTTTAACAGGTTTAAGTGGGCGCTGATGGAGCAGAACATCTTTCAGGTCGGCGCGAGCAGCTTCGGTGAACAAGGATGCATTCAATTCCGCTTGTTTTTTCCATAGTTGATCAAACTCATGCTCAATCATCGCGCGATCAATGTATAGATCATAATATTTATCAATTCTTGTCTTGCCATCTTCCTTTATGGTTTTATTCTGACGATAGCGGGCACGAACGGTTTGATTTGTTTCATTACGCTTGTGCAACCATTCACCCACTGTACGGCAGTTTTCTGCTCTAAGTGTTTCGCGCAGTTTGTTGATGGCAGTCTTTAACGCACCGCTATCATTATCTTTTTTGTCGGTTTTACGATTGCTCTTGAATCCGCGACGTTGATTAATATGAAACAATGCGCGGCCAAATTCAGGGGGCGTGAGTGCTTCATCCAATCCTTTGGCACGAAGAGCAAAAGGATTCATGGTTTCCAGTGCTTTACGCTGTATTTCTTCGACAGGAAAAAAACCATATTCTATAAGTGTGCGTATCATGCGTGTCTTGCGTTTGAGCAAACGGTCACGGCGACGACGCATGGCGCGTGCTTCGCGGCGTGTTACAGCTAAAGAAGAACCATCTTTAGGATTACGGCCATTTGAAAAAATACGAACACCTGCTTTGATGACTGCGCAGGGTTGTTGGTTAGCGCCCAGCCTAATCATCGCCCAGCCTAGTGAAGTTGATCCTAAATCTAGCGCCAGACGATAGCGCATCTTATGCAGCATGGTAAATTCTCCACTTGAGAGTAGATTTCTATATGATTCTATTGACTATTTTATAGTCTGTTATTAGAATGCGCAATGTAACAGTATATTGGGATTTGTGCTCTGGACGCTAACAAGCAGAAAGATGCACCAAATGAGGGAGCCGCTATAGGCGGCTTGTCTTTAGTGCTTTTGAAATTTCAATCTGATAATTATTTGGTTTATTTTTTGCTAGTAATATTAATTCAGTTGATTTTCCGTACAGTTATTAACAGAACTCCAAGGCGGCTGCGCCGCAAATGCGGCTTCGTGGTCGCTGTCGCTCCCACTCAGGTGCTTTGCGCTTCGCCGCTCGGTTGATTCTGTACTGACTTCCTTTTTTTGAATCCGCCATTGATGCGAGCGTGTCGGTAATTGGATTGAATCGGTTTCAACGCCGCAGATTTTCTTTCCAATCGGGTCGCCGTACTTGCCTCGTTCTTGCGAATCGATCTTCATTAGCTTGATCGGGTTGTCTTTTCGCTGGGTGGTGGTGCCACCCATCAATTGAATGAATTGCCACCATTTGCCTTGATCGGCTGCTAGCCTCGCTTGTTCTAGGATGCCTTCGGGTGCATCGCTGGTTCTTCTTAGTTCGCGCCAGATTGAAACAGGTGCGCCGCCAATTTGTTGAAATTGTCGGATGCTCCAAGTCGATGCCCAGGCTTCGACTCGTTCGGCTGCTTCTTGTATCGGAGTGCCGTCGATATCGTGTTCTAAACCGTGACCATCGATATTTTTTGAAATGTATTTGGCAATATAACCGACGGCGGTGCCTTTGTTTTTATCAATGGTGATTGCGGTAAAACGGTGTTCTTTGGCGCCAGGTTCTTCACTATGGGTTTCTAACGCATAATGCCGTATGATTTTTGCAACTTTTTCAGCTTGTTCGGGTGGCATGAATAGCAATATATGCCAATGGGGTGTGCCGTCATGTTGTGGTTCGGCAATGCGAAAGCCGTAAACAGGTAGCTTATCTCGTTTGAGCTTGGCGCGGATTCTTGCCCAAACTTTGTTGAGATACTTTTGTGTTTGATCCGGCGTGGTGCCGTCATATTTTGGATTTTGTTCACAGCTTTTTGATAATCGGGCATGCATTCTGGATGGGCAAGTGATGGTATAAAATTCGCCGACATGTCCTAACTCGTTGGCGATATATTCAAAACCGAAGATGCGCACCATCAATTCACTGCGCCGAATGCGAGGATTGGCCATGCCTAGTTCTGCCAGTTCGCTCAGCGTGAAAGATTGGCCGAGTTCATTGGTTGCCAATAATCCATCGAGGATACGGCGATTGCGTTTTTTCTGTTCTTTTCGTCTCGTGAATGTTTCATCACTGACATAGAGGCCAGCGCGTTGATGCACGAAACCGAGTCGAATAGCGTCTTTTTCAAATTTTTGCGAATGAATCTTACGCAACCGGTGCAACCACCAGATTTCATCGGTTAGGCGGGTATAGATGCCTGTCACCGAAATATTGGGAACATTCAATGATGGTAAATGGATTTCATACTTTTTTGCTCGATAC